>NZ_JAPVBP010000010.1:0-253009 GCF_026968025.1 Modestobacter sp. VKM Ac-2978
ACCGCGCGGATCAGCCCGAGGTTGCCCTCCTGGATCAGGTCCAGGAACGCCATCCCGCGGCCGGTGTAGCGCTTGGCCAGCGACACCACCAGGCGGAGGTTGGCCTCCAGCAGGTGGTCCTTGGCGCGCTCACCGTCCCGGACGATCCAGGTCAGGTCACGCCGCAGCTGGGTGGCGAGCTTCCCGCCGCCCTCGATGGCCTCGTGCAGCTTGTGGCCGGCGTAGAGGCCTGCCTCGATCCGGCGGGCGAGGTCGACCTCCTCCTCGGCGGTCAGCAGCTTCACGCGGCCGATGAGCTTCAGGTAGGCGCGGACCGAGTCGGTCGACGCGGTGAGCTCGGCGTCCTTGCGGGCCTGCCGGAGGGCGAGGGTGTCCTCCTCGTCGTCCCACTCGGACGCGGCGGCAGCGGCGGCGCCGTCGGTGTCCTCGGCGACCTCCTCCTCGGCCGGCGCGGCCGTGGTGATCACGTCGGCAGCCGTCATGGGCGGGGGGGTCTCGGCGGTCGCGATGGCCGGGTCCTTCGTGTCAGCAATGCTCATGTTCGCCTTTCCTGACGATGCCAGTCGGCATCGCACACCGGGGACGGGTGGCGGAGAGGCCGTGGGGTGAGGTGCAGGGCTGGCACCGGCACCTGTCAGCGGCCTGGGCGACTGCCTGGCGCAGCAGCCGGTCGCCCGGGCCGCCAACGGATCAACGCCATGGTAGGCGCAGGTGCGGAGGGAGCAACCCTCGCCCGAGGGATGAGCCCCCTCCGCCGGTGTGCTCTCCCCCGCCGCGCCCACGCCCGTTTGGCCCCGCGACCCCGGTGGGAAGGGGTCAGCGGAACGGTCCACGTCGAACGAACGCGTCCTCGAGGAGAGTTCCGTCATGCTGTCGTCCCCCGGCAAGCCGATCGCCCGCGCTTCTCTTCTCGGCCTCACCACTGCCGTCCTCCTGGGCCTGTCCGGCTGCGGCGAGGAGGAGCTCGCGGTCGGCGAGACCGACGTCTCGGACGTCCGGTCCGAGGACGACCTCACCGATCCCTACACCGGTGAGTACGACGAGGCGTTCCGCGAGGACGTCGACGTGTACGCCGGCACGGAGGTGACCGTGGCTGCCCAGGTCGAGGACGTGCTGAGCCCCAACTCCTTCACCATCGTCGGCCCGGACGACACCTCGGTCGAACCACTCCTGGTCGTGGTCGCCGACGAGGTCCCGGGGCTCGAGCCGGGCCTGCCGGTGACGGTGGCCGCCACCGCGGCCCTGGAGTTCGACCTCGCCGAGGTCGAGGGCCAGCTCGGGGTCGACCTGGAGGACGAGCAGTACGGGGAGTGGGAGGACCAGCCGTTCCTGTTGGCCACGGTCGTCGAGGCCTCGGCCGAGTAGCTCGGGCCACCGCTCCCCTCGTCAGCGGAGCAGGACGAAGGCCAGCGCCAGCAGGGCCACCAGCAGGCCGACGCCGGCCAGCGCGGCGATCGGGGCACCGGCCGAGCGGACGGCGGCGAGGTCCCCCCGGGCGCTGAGCGACTCGTGGACGGCGCGGTACCTGCGGCGGGACACCACCAGGACGACCGCCGCCCCGACCACGCCCAGCACGGCGACCACGAGGGAACCCGCGCCGAACACCGGGACGGCCAGCCGCCCGGCGACGAGCGCCCCGATCGCCATGGCCAACGCGGTCCGCTGCCAGGCCAGCGCCGTCCGCTCGGCCTGGAGCCCGAGGTCGAAGACGGCGTCCGGGTGGTCCGTCACCGCAGCAGCAGGCCCACGAGGACCAGCAGGCCCCCCACGGTGGTGCCGACCGCCAGCAGCAGGCCCAACCGTGGCGAGGGCAGCGGCCGCCCCTGCCGCAGGGCCCGCTCGGTGGCGGCCCAGCCCAGCCACGCCTGGGCGGGGGCGAGCAGGCCGAGCACGATGAAGACCAGCGCGCCGGCCAGCCGCAGACCGTCGGCGATGGGCAGGTCCAGCGCCTCCAGGGCGACCCCGGCGGCCACCAGCGCCAGCGACGTCCGGATCCAGGCCAGGAACGTGCGCTCGTTCGCCAGGCTGAACCTGGGGTCCGGTTCCCGCCCCGCCCGGTAGACCCGCCTGGGGAACCGGCGGTCGGTCAGCGCCTCGTCCGGCACGTCCTCGGCTCCCTCGTCCACGGCAGGTCACGTCGCCCGCTCCCAGCGATGCTCGCACGACGGCCGCCGGGGTCCGGGGCACCGCACCGGCGGCACAACCCCTCCGGATGGGTTGTGTCACAGGCCACACGGCCACTACGCTGAGCCGGTAAGAGAACGCATCGCTCGATATGCGAGCGATGCCCCATCCTGCACGGGAGCTCTCATGGCAGCGAAGCCCTTCGCCTCATCCGCCGACCTCGGCGTCAAGGAGCAGACCCTCGAGGTGCTCGCCGACGGGGTGTACGCACTCACCGCAGAGGGCGACCCCAACCTCGGCGCCATCGAGGGCGAGGACTTCCTCGTCTGCTTCGAGGCGCTGGCCACCCCGGTCGCAGCCCGCCGCTGGCTGGCCAAGCTCCGCGAGCACACCGACAAGCCGGTGCGGTACCTGGTGCTCAGCCACTACCACGCCGTGCGGGTGCTCGGCGCCAGCGCGTTCGACGCCGAGGCCATCATCAGCTCCGAGCAGACCAAGGGCCTGATCGCCGAGCGTGGCCAGCAGGACTGGGAGAGCGAGTACGGCCGGATGCCGCGGCTGTTCGAGGAGCCCGAGTCCATCCCCGGGCTGACCTGGCCGACCATGACGTTCCGCGACAAGCTGACCATCGAACTCGGCGGCGACCGCGGTGAGCTGGTGCTGGAGCACCTGGGCCGCGGGCACACCGAGGGCGACATCGTGGCCTGGCTGCCCAAGAGCAAGGTGCTCTTCGCCGGCGACCTGGTGGAGTCACAGGCCGCGCTGTACACCGGCGACGCCTTCCACTTCGACTGGGCCACCGGCACCCTCGACCGGATCAAGGCCCTCGGCGCCGAGCAGCTCATCGGCGGCCGGGGTGCCATCGCCCGCGGCCGCGACGAGGTCGACGCCGCGATCGAGCAGACCCGCGCCTTCCTCACCACGATGCACGAGACGGTCGGCACCGCGCACCGCGCCGGGGGGACGCTGAAGGAGGCCTTCGAGGCCACCCACGCCGCCCTGGCGCCGAAGTTCGGGCACTGGCCGATCTTCGAGCACTGTCTCCCCTTCGACGTGCAGCGGCTGTGGGACGAGTTCAGCGGCATCGAGCGCCCGGTCATCTGGACGGCCGAGCGCGACCGCCAGGTGTGGGACGAGCTGCAGGGCTGATCCGGCGATGACCACCCCCGAGAGCCCCGGGACGGCGCCGGTCGTCGTCATCGGGTGCGGCCCGGTCGGCCAGACCACGGCCCTGCTGCTCGCCCGCTGGGGTCTCCCGGTCGTCGTGCTCGACGGCCGTCCCGCGCGGGACCTGGTCGGCAGCAAGGCGATCTGCCAGCAGCGCGACGTCCTCGACGTCTGGGACTCCGTCGGCGTCGGGGCCGAGGTCGCCCGCCGCGGCGTCACCTGGACCACCGCGCGCACCTTCCACCGCGACGCCGAGCTGTTCAGCTTCGAGTTCGTCGACCGCGGGCAGTCCCCGTTCCCGCCCTTCGTCAACGTCTCGCAGTGCCTCACCGAGGAGCTGCTCGACGAAGCGATCGCCGCCCAGCCGCTGATCGACGTGCGCTGGGGTCACGACGTCACCGGCATCCAGCAGGACGACGCCGGGGTGTCGGTCTCCTGCGCCGACGGGACGACCGTCACCGGCAGTTACGCGGTCGCCTGCGCCGGCCCGCGGGCCGACGTCGTCCGCACCGCTCTGGGGCTGACCTTCGAGGGGCAGACCTTCGGCGACCAGTTCCTCATCTGCGACATCCGCACCGACCTGCCCGGCTGGGAGACCGAGCGGCGCTTCTACTTCGACCCGGAGTG
This sequence comes from Modestobacter sp. VKM Ac-2978, assembly GCF_026968025.1. NCBI lineage: Bacteria > Bacillati > Actinomycetota > Actinomycetes > Geodermatophilales > Geodermatophilaceae > Modestobacter > Modestobacter sp. VKM Ac-2978. Next base: position 3,919 of record NZ_JAPVBP010000010.1, read on the forward strand.
GAACCCCGGCCGCCAGGTGCTCATCCACCCCTGCCCCGACTCCACCTTCCGGATCGACTGGCAGGTGCCGCCGGAGTTCGACCTCGCCGCCGAGGAGGCCTCCGGTGGGCTGGACCGGCGGATCCGCCAGGTCATCGGCGACCGGCCCTACGAGGTCGTCTGGAAGTCGGTCTACCGGTTCCACTCCCGGGTGGTCGACCGGATGCGGGTCGGGCGCGTGCTCGTCGCCGGGGACGCCGCCCACCTGGTCTCCCCCTTCGGCGCCCGCGGCCTGAACTCCGGGGTGCTGGACGCCGAGAACGCGGCCTGGAAGCTCGCCTTCGTGCTGCGCGGCTGGGCACCGGAGACGCTGCTGGACAGCTACCACGACGAGCGGCACGCCGCGGCCGTGGAGAACCTCGACGTCACCGGGGCCACGATGCGCTTCCTGGTGCCGGGCACGCCGGCCGAGGCCGCGCACCGGCTTGAGGTGCTGGAGCGCGCCACCACCGATCCCGCGGCCCGGGCGGAGGTCGACTCCGGGCGGCTGGCGGAGCCGTTCTGGTACGTCGACTCCCCGCTCACCACCCCCGACGAACGACGGCCGTTCCCCGGCCGGCCGGCACGCGGCGACGTCCCGGTACCGGCGCCTGGGGTGCTGGCGCCCGACGCCCCGGTCACCGTCCCGGGGAGGTCGGACGTCGCCCGGCTGCGGCAGCTGGCCCGGGCCGGGGTGACCGTCCTCGTCGGGGACGACGCCGCCCTGCCCGACGCGCTCCCCGGTGACCTGCCGGTCGCGGTGCACCGGGTCAGCGACCTGGACGCCGGCTCCACGCTGCGCGAGGCGCTGGGCGTCCGCCCCGACGAGACCTGGGTGCTCCGCCCCGACGCCCACGTCGCCGCCGTCCTCACCCGCCCCGCCGACGTCGCCCCCGCGGTGGCCCGGCTGCTCGCCCGTCCCGTTCCCGCTCCCGTCTGACGACCCACTCCCTCCCACCAAGATGGCCATTTTGGTGGGGACCAGCCCCGAAGGAGAGCCCCGATGGCGTTCTACCGGCAGGTGGGCAGCGTCCCGCCCAAGCGGCACACCCAGCACCGTCGTCCCGACGGCGGCCTGTACTCCGAGGAGCTGGTCGGTGAGGAGGGCTTCTCCTCCGACTCCGCGCTGCTCTACCACTCCGGCATCCCGTCGGCGCTGGTCGACGCCCGGCCGTGGGAGCTGCCCGACCAGACGCTGACCCCCAACGCCCCGCTGGTGCCCCGGCACCTGAAGCTGCACGACCTGTTCCCCGGCGAGGAGCACAAGGCCACCGACGCGGTCACCGGGCGCCGGCTGGTGCTGGGCAACGCCGACGTGCGGATCTCCTACGCCGTCTCCTCGCTGACCAGCCCGTACTACCGCAACGCCACCGGCGACGAGTGCGTCTACGTGGAGCGCGGGTCGGCGACGGTGGAGACGTCCTTCGGCGCGCTGGAGGTCGGTCAGGGCGACTACGTGATCATCCCGCGGACGACGACGCACCGCTGGGTCCCGACGGGCACCGAGCCGCTGCGCACCTACGCCATCGAGGCGAACTCGCACATCGCCCCGCCCAAGCGCTACCTGTCCCGGTACGGGCAGTTCCTGGAGCACGCCCCGTTCTGCGAGCGCGACCTCCGCGGTCCCACCGAGCCGCTGCTGGGCGAGGGCACCGACGTCGAGGTCTACGTCAAGCACCGCGGCAACGGCCCCGGCGGGCTCGCCGGCACCGTGCACGTGGTGCCCGAGCACCCCTTTGACGTCGTGGGCTGGGACGGCTGCCTCTACCCGTACGCCTTCAACATCGCCGACTACGAGCCGATCACCGGCCGGGTGCACCAGCCGCCGCCGGTGCACCAGGTGTTCGAGGGCAACAACTTCGTGATCTGCAACTTCGTGCCCCGCAAGGTCGACTACCACCCGCTCGCGGTGCCGGTGCCCTACTACCACTCCAACGTCGACTCCGACGAGATCATGTTCTACGTCGACGGCGACTACGAGGCCCGGAAGGGCTCCGGGATCGGCAAGGGCTCGATCTCCGTGCACCCCGGCGGGCACAGCCACGGCCCGCAGCCGGGTGCGGTGGAGCGCTCGCTGGGTGCGGAGTACTTCGACGAGACCGCCGTCATGGTCGACACCTTCCGGCCGCTGGACCTCGGTGAGGCCGCCGTCGCCTCCGACGACGGCAAGTACGCCTGGTCCTGGTCCGGCCGGGGGCCGTCGGCGTGACGGGCAGCTGGCTGGAGCTCCCCGCGGACACCGGCTACGGGCTGGGCAACCTGCCCCACGGCGTCTTCTCCACCGCGGGCACCGCCCCTCGCACCGGGATCGCGATCGGTGACCAGGTGCTGGACCTCGCCTCGGCCACCGGTGACGACGTGCACGCCACCGGCACCCTCAACGCCTGGCTGGCGCGAGGGCCGGAGGCCTGGGCGGCGCTGCGCGCCCAGCTCGTCGACTGGTTCACCGACTCCTCGCACCGCGCCGAGGTGGAGCCGCACCTCCTGCCGCGGGCCGAGGTGACCATGCACCTGCCGATCGAGGTCGCCGACTACGTCGACTTCTACAGCTCCCAGCACCACGCGGAGAACCTCGGGGCGATGTTCCGCCCGGACTCCGCGGCGCTCACCCCGAACTGGAAGCACCTGCCCATCGGCTACCACGGCCGGGCCGGCACGGTGCAGGTCTCCGGCACCCCCGTCGTCCGCCCCTGCGGTCAGCGCAAGGCCCCGGCCGACGACGCACCGACCTTCGGGCCCTCCCAGCGGCTGGACATCGAGGCCGAGGTCGGCTTCGTCGTCGGCGTCGGCTCCGAGCTCGGCACCGCGGTGCCGGTCGGCCGGTTCGCCGACCACGTGTTCGGGGTGTGCCTGGTCAACGACTGGTCCTCCCGCGACCTGCAGGCCTGGGAGTACGTGCCGCTGGGCCCGTTCCTCGGCAAGTCCTTCCTCACCTCGGTCTCCCCGTGGGTGGTGCCGCTGGCCGCACTCGAGGCGGCCCGGGTCGCCCCGCCGGCCCGCGACCCGGAGCCGCTGCCCTACCTGCGCGACGACGCCGAGCCCTGGGGGCTGGACATCAGCCTGGAGGTGCGGCTCAACGGCGAGGTGCTGAGCCGGCCGCCGTTCGAGCTCATGTACTGGACCCCGGCGCAGCAGCTGGCCCACCTGACGGTCAACGGGGCCTCGCTGCGCACCGGCGACCTGTATGCCTCCGGCACCGTCTCCGGCCCCCGCGCCGACCAGCGCGGCTCGTTGATCGAGCTGTCCTGGGGCGGGAAGGAGCCGATCACCCTCGCCGACGGCTCCACCCGCACCTTCCTCGAGGACGGCGACGAGGTCGTCCTCACCGCCACCGCACCCGGCCCCGACGGCACCCGCATCGCCTTCGGCGAGGTCACCGGCCGGGTCGAACCGGCCCGCTGACCGACCCTGTCCGTCCCCCGCACCGCCCCCACCACGAGAGGCCGACGATGACCACTCCCACCGTTGCCACGCCCGTCGACACCGACGCAGACACCCCGACCTACGAGCGCCTGCTCGCAGCTGTCTCCGACCCCGACGGCCGGGAGGTCCTCGACCCAGCGACGGGTGAGGTCGTGGGCCGGGTCGCGTTCGGGTCCGCCGAGGACGTCGACCGCGCCGTCGCGACCGCGCGGGCCGCCCAGCGGGCCTGGGCGGCCCGCGCGGACTCCGAGCGCATCGACCTCCTGATGCGGGCCGCCGACGCGATCGACGCGGCCGCCGAGCCGCTGGCCGAGCTGCTCTCCCGCGAGCAGGGCAAACCGCTCAACGGCCCCAACGCCCGGTTCGAGGTCGGTGCCTGCTCGGCGTGGCTGCGCGCCACCGCCGCCACCGAGCTGCCCGTGGAGACCGTCGTCGACGACGGGGACACCCACGCCGAGCTGCACTACCGGCCCATCGGCGTCGTGGGCGCCATCGGGCCGTGGAACTGGCCGATGATGATCACGATCTGGCAGGTCGCCCCCGCGCTGCGGATGGGCAACACCGTGGTCGTCAAGCCCTCCGAGCACACCCCGCTCAGCGTGCTGGCGCTGCTGGAGGTCCTCAACGGCGCCCTGCCGGCCGACGTCCTCATCGGCGTCGCCGGCGAAGGCGACGTCGGCGCCCGGCTGTCCAGCCACCCGGACGTGGACAAGGTGATGTTCACCGGCTCCACCCGCACCGGCCAGGCGATCATCAAGAGCTCGGCGGACACCGTGAAGCGGCTGACCCTGGAGCTCGGCGGCAACGACGCCGGGATCGTCCTCCCCGACGTCGACCCGAAGGCGATCGCGCAGGACCTGTTCTGGGGTGCGTTCATCAACACCGGCCAGACCTGCGCCGCGCTCAAGCGGCTGTACGTGCACACCGACGTCTACGACGAGGTCTGCGCCGCGCTGACCGAGGTCGCGAAGGCGATGCCGATGGGCCGGGGCCTGGACGAGCAGAACGTCCTCGGCCCGCTGCAGAACCGCGCCCAGTACGACATCGTCGCGCGGCTGGTCGACGCCGCCCGTGAGTCCGGCGCCACCATCCTCACCGGTGGTGACCCCGACACCGACGCGCCGGGCCACTTCTACCCGACGACGCTGGTCGCCGACATCGACGACGAGAACCCGCTCGTCGCCGAGGAGCAGTTCGGGCCGGCCCTGCCGATCATCCGGTACGACGAGCTCGACCAGGCCGTCGCCATGGCCAACCGGCTCGACGTCGGCCTGGGCGCCTCGGTGTGGAGCAGCGACCGGGACGCCGCCCGCGCCGTCGCCGCCCGCCTCGAAGCAGGCACCGTCTGGATCAACGCCCACGGCGGGGTGCACCCGATGATCCCCTTCGGCGGGCACAAGAAGTCCGGGTACGGGCTCGAGTTCGGCGCCGAGGGCCTGAAGGCCGTCGCCGTGCCCCAGGTGATCAACGGCTGACCCGCGCCGGTGCCCGCGGCTTAGGGTGAGGACCACGCCATCGAGGACGGCGACCACAGGGGGACGGCGATGCCAGCGAACGACAGCGGGGGTGCTCCGCAGTCGCAGACGCTGGACCGCGGCATCCGGATCCTCGAGCACCTGGCGAGCGCGGGCACCCCGCAGCCGGTGACCGAGATCGGCCGTGCCCTGGACCTGCACCGGTCGATCACCTACCGGCTGCTGCGCACCCTGGAGGACCACCAGCTCGTCGAACGGGACCCGTTGGGCCACTACGGCCTCGGCCTGGGGGTGGCCGCGCTGGCCCGCGGGGTGCGCACGGACCTGAACGCCGCTGCGCTCCCCCGGCTCAACTCGCTGTCCACCGAGCTGGGCATGACGGCGTTCCTGGTGGTGCGGGCCGGCGACGAGGCGGTGACGGTGACCAGCGTCGAACCGCAGGACACCCGGGCGCACGTCACCTACCGGCCGGGTACCCGGCACCCGGTCGGCCGCGGCGCCCCTGGCCTGGCCCTGCTCATGCCGGAGCCGCCGGCGGACGACGACCGTGCGGCCCTCCAGGAGGCCCGCCGGACCGGCTGGGCCAGCTCGCACGGTGAGGTGATCCCCGGCATCCGGTCGATCGCCGCACCGGTCCTCGGCCCGGACGGCGGCGCCCGGGCCGCACTCGCCGTCGTCTTCGTCGACGAGAACAGCGACGTCGAGCAGGTGGGCCGGGCGGTCGCCGCCGCCGCCGGGAAGGTCGCCGCCGTCCTGCGCTGAGCCCCGGCCGCGGTCAGCTGCCGACGTAGGCCGCGAGGTGCTCCCCGGTGACGGTGGCGCGGCCGGCGACGAGGTCGGCGGGGGTGCCCTCGAAGACGATCCGGCCGCCGTCGTGCCCGGCGCCGGGGCCGAGGTCGATGATCCAGTCGGCATGTGCCATCACCGCCTGGTGGTGCTCGATGACGATGACCGACTTGCCGGAGTCGACGAGCCGGTCGAGCAGGCCGAGCAGGTTCTCGACGTCGGCGAGGTGCAGGCCGGTGGTCGGCTCGTCGAGCACGTAGACGCCGCCCTTCTCGGCCATCCGGGTGGCCAGCTTGAGCCGCTGTCGCTCCCCGCCGGACAGCGTGGTGAGCGGCTGGCCGAGCGTGAGGTAGCCGAGACCGACGTCGGCCAGCCGGTCCAGGATCGTGTGGGCGGCCGGGGTGCGTGCCTCGCCGTCGCCGAAGAACTGCTCGGCCTCGGTCACCGACATGGCGAGCACCTCGGCGATGTCGCGGCCGCCGAGCGTGTGCTCGAGGACCGAGGCCTGGAACCGCTTCCCCTCGCACTCCTCGCAGGGGGACTCCACGGTGGCCATGACGCCGAGCTCGGTGTAGATGACGCCGGCGCCGTTGCAGGTCGGGCAGGCGCCCTCGGAGTTGGAGCTGAAGAGCGCCGGCTTCACCCCGTTCGCCTTGGCGAAGGCCTTGCGGATGGGGTCGAGCAGGCCGGTGTACGTCGCGGGGTTGCTCCGCCGGGAGCCGCGGATCGCACCCTGGTCGACGACCACCACGCCGTCCCGGTCCGCGACGGAGCCGTGGACCAGCGAGCTCTTCCCCGACCCGGCCACGCCGGTGAGCACCACCAGCACGCCGAGCGGGATGTCGACGTCGACGCCCTGCAGGTTGTGGGTGTCCGCGCCGCGCACCTCGAGGGCCCCGGTGGAGGCGCGCACCTCGGACTTGAGACCGACGCGCTCGTCGAGGTGCCGGCCGGTCAGCGTGCCGCTGGTCCGCAGCCCGTCGACGGTGCCCTCGAACACGACCTCCCCACCGCCGGTGCCGGCGCCCGGACCGAGGTCGACGACGTGGTCGGCGATCGCGATGGTCTCGGGCTTGTGCTCGACGACGAGCACGGTGTTGCCCTTGTCGCGGAGCTGCAGGAGCAGGTCGTTCATCCGCTCGATGTCGTGCGGGTGCAGGCCGATGGTCGGCTCGTCGAAGACGTAGGTGACGTCGGTGAGCGCGGACCCCAGGTGGCGGATCATCTTGGTGCGCTGCGCCTCACCGCCGGACAGCGTCCCGGCCGGCCGGTCGAGGGAGAGGTAGCCCAGCCCGATCTCGGTGAACGAGTCGAGGAGGTGCCGCAGACCGGTGAGCAGCGGGGCGACCGATGCGTCGTCGAGTTCGCGGACCCAGGCGGCGAGGTCGCTGATCTGCATCGCGCAGAGGTCGGCGATGTTCCTGCCCTCGATCATCGAGGACCGTGCCTCCGGGGTCAGGCGCGTCCCGTCGCACTCCGGGCAGGTCTGGAAGGTGATCACGCGCTCGACGAAGGCGCGGATGTGCGGCTGCATCGCGTCGACGTCCTTGGCGAGCATCGACTTCTGGATCTTGGGGATGACGCCCTCGTAGGTGAGGTTGATGCCCTCGACCTTGATCTTGGTCGGCTCCTTGTACAGGAGGTCGTGCAGCTCCTTCTTGGTGAACTTCGCGATCGGCTTGTCCATGTCGAAGCCGGCGCCGCTGAAGATCCGGCCGTACCAGCCGTCCATGCTGTAGCCGGGGACGGTCAGCGCACCCTCGGCCAGCGACTTGCCCTCGTCGTACAGCGCCGTGAGGTCGAAGTCGGAGACCGAGCCCATGCCCTCGCAGCGCGGGCACATGCCGCCCAGGTAGACGGCGTCCTTCACCACGGCCTTCTCGACCCGGCCGCCGGACTTCTCCGTGCTCATCACCCCGCTCGCCCTGCGGGTCGGGACGTTGAAGGAGAACGCCGTGGGCGGCCCGATGTACGGCGTGCCGAGCCGGCTGAAGAGGATCCGCAGCATCGCGTTGGCGTCGGTGGCGGTACCGACGGTGGAGCGGGGGTTGGCGCCCATCCGCTCCTGGTCGACCAGGATCGCCGTCGTCAGACCCTCCAGCAGGTCGACCTCCGGCCGGGCGAGCGTCGGCATGAAGCCCTGCACGAAGGCGCTGTAGGTCTCGTTGATCAGCCGCTGGGACTCCGCGGCGATCGTGTCGAACACCAGCGAGCTCTTGCCCGAGCCGGAGACGCCGGTGAACACCGTCAGCCGGCGCTTCGGGATCTCGACGCTGACGTCCTTGAGGTTGTTCACCCGCGCGCCGAGCACCCGGATCAGGTCGTGGGTGTCGGCAGCGTGCTCCGGTGCGGTGCTCACGTGTCTCCTCGGGGCGGGTCCGGTGGTCGCAGATGCGGCGTCCTGGTGCGGCGGCGGGGCCAGCGTGCCGCAGATCGGCGTGCAGTGGGGAGCTCGCGCCCGGCCGGCGGTGCTCCCCGGGGCATCACGCTAGGGACGTCCGCACCGCCTGCGCTTCTCCGTTCCTGACCGGTCGGGCCCCTTGTCCCGCGGCGACCACCGGGGCTACCGTGCGGCTGTGGCTGGGCAGCGGATTCCGTGCGGGCCCGTCGGCGACTGACCCTCGCACCGGCGGGTCCGTGGGCACGTCCATCGAGGTCGCTCCCCCGCTGACCAGGGCCACCCGGCCCGGAGGCTCCCCATGTCCCCCCGCCACAGCTCCGCCCACGACACCGCCAAGGTGCGCGTCGTCGTCACCGACGCACTCGGCCTACAGCGCGTCCTCACCATGCTGACCGGGCGCCACCACGCCTTCACCCGGCTGTCGGCCGAGGAGGCCGGCACCGACCGCTGGACGATCAGCGTCGACCTGCTCGCCACCCCCGATGAGGTGGACCTGGTGGTCGCCCGGCTGCACCGGCTCCCCTGCGTGCTGACGGTCGACGTCACCCTGGCCGGGCGGCTCGCCTCGACGGCCTGACGGCGGGGCCGGTCAGGCCGCGCGCCGCGTCCGGGAGGCCTCGGCCAGCTCCGCCAGCAGCTCCTCGGTGGTGCTGAGGTCGACGCAGGCGTCGGTGACGCTCTTGCCGTGCTCCAGCCGCTCGGGGTGCCGCTGGTCCAGGTCCTGCCGCCCGGCCACGAGGTTGCTCTCGATCATCACCCCGCGGATCGCCTGCTCGCCGCCGGCGACCTGCCCGGCCAGGTCGCGCACGACCTCGGCCTGACGGCGGTGGTCCTTCTGGCTGTTGCCGTGCGAGGCGTCGACGACGACGACCTCCGGCAGACCACGGGCGGCCAGCGCCCGCTTCGTGGCGGCGATGTGCGCGGCCGAGTAGTTGGGGCCGTCCTTGGCGCCGCGCAGGATGACGTGACCGGTGTCGTTCCCGGTCGTCGACAGCTGGGCGCTCACGCCGTGCTGGTCGACGCCGAGGAACTCGTGCGGCGCCCGCGCGGTCAGCACGGCCTGGATCGCCACGTCGACGCTCCCCTCCGGCGAGTTCTTGAAGCCGACGACGGAGGAGAAGCCGGACACCCGTTCCCGGGCGGTCTGGTCGGTGACGTTGCGGGCACCGACGCCGTTGTAGGTGACCAGCCCGTCGACGTACTGCGGCGTGAGCGCGTTCAGCGGCTCCGCGGCCACCGGGACGCCCAGCGCGGTGATCCGGCCCATCAGCATCCGGGTCGCGACGAGGCCGACGCTGATCCGGCTGGAGCCGTCCAGGAACGGGTCGTAGGCGAACCCCTTCCAGTCGACCTCGGTCCGCGGCTTCTCGGTGTAGGTCCGCATCAGGATCTCCAGGTCCGCGCCGTACCGCGCCCGCATGTCGGCGAGGAAGGCGGCGTACTCCAGGGCCGCGGCCGCGTCGTGGATCGAGCAGGGACCTGCGATGACGGCCAGCCGGTCGTCGGCCCCGCCGACGATGTCGGTCGTGGCGCGGCGCGCGTCCCGGGTGGTGGCGGCGGACTCCGCCGACAGCGGGACGACGGTCGCCACCGCAGCCGGGGTGACGACGACGCTCAGGCCGGTGATCCGGGCGTTCCCCAGGTCGCTCAGGTCGACGTCCGTCGCCGGCGCGGCACCCAGTCGCTGCTGCACCGCGGGCAGCAGGTCGGTCAGCGCGGCGTCGATCTGGGCGTTCACCCGGGTCTGGACCTCGAGCAGCGCATCGGCGATCCGCGTCGCCTCGTCCAGCAACTGGTCAGCCGGCATGGGGGTCTCCTCCGTCGTTCGCGACTCGCCAGCGCCCCGGCCGGGGCCGCGCCCGCTCCCGCGGGGCTGACCGGCACAGCATCCCGGAGCCGGGGGTCGGCGTGTCGTCCCGGGTGCCCCTCCTCACCCGGCTGGGGGCGCATGCTCGGGCAGGTGGGGCCGCACGACCCGCGCCGACCGGGCCGGCGTGGAAGGCTCGGTCCATGACCCCACGGGTGTGCGGAGAGCACGCTGTGCGGTCGCTGTTCCAGCCGATCGTGGACCTGGCCGACGGCGGCGCGCTGGTGGCGGTGGAGGCACTGTCCCGCGGCGAGCCGGGGCCGCTGGAGTCCCCGACCGAGCTGTTCGCCGCCGCCGCGGCAGCCGGGACCACCGCGTCGCTGGACGCCGCCTGCCTGCGCGCTGCGCTGCGCGGGGTCGCCGGCGCCGCCGAGCCGACCACCTTGTTCGTGAACATCGAACCGGCGACGCTGTCCACGCTGTCCCCCGCCGACCTGGCCGACCTCGCCGAGCTGACGCCGGCCGGGGTGCAGGTGGTCCTGGAGGTGACCGAGCGCGACCTGCTCGAGCGCCCGGCCGACCTGGTCCGCGGCGTGCGGGGTGCGCGGGAGATCGGCTGGCGGGTGGCGCTGGACGACGTCGGCGCCGAACCGGCCGGGCTCGCACTGGTGTCGTTCCTGCGGCCGGACGTGATCAAGCTGGACCTGGCCCTGGTGCGCGGACACACCAGCCTGCAGGCCGCCGCGGTGGTCAACGCCGTGCGTGCCGACGCCGAGCGCTCCGGCGCGCTCGTCCTGGCCGAGGGGATCGAGACCACCGAGCACCTGGACCGCGCGCTGGCGATGGGCGCGCGACTCGGTCAGGGCTGGATGTTCGGACGTCCGGGGGACCTGCCGGCGGCCGGCATGCGGGCCCTGCAGCTCCCCCCGGCCACCCCCGCGCGGGGCGCCGGGGGAACCGGTCCCGGGACCCCGTACGAGGTGCTCGCCGCCGCCTCGCGACCGCAGCGCGCCGGTGTGCCGCTGCTCGCCTCGATGACCCGTCAGGTCGAGCGCCAGGCACTCCTGCTGGACGAGCAGACCGTCGTCCTCGCGAACTTCCAGCACGCGGAGCTGATGAGCGCGCGCACCCGCCGTCGGTACGAGACGCTCGGCAGCCTCACCGCCCTGACCGCGGTGACCGGCGCGGGGATGCCCGACGAGCCCGCGCCGGGCGTGGTGGGCACCCCCCTCGAGGCCGACGACCCGCTGACCGACCAGTGGGTCGTGACCGTGGTCAGCCCGCACTTCGCGGCTGCGCTGGCCGCCCGCGAGGTCCCGGTCGACGGTCGCAGCGACCCGACCGAGGCCGCCGTCCCGGTGCGCTCGGCCGGTCGCCGGCTCGACTATGTGCTGACCTACGACCGGCAGCGGGTGCTCGAGGCCGCCGGGCTGCTGCTGGAGAAGACCCGTCCGGCGGCCGGGACGGCTCCGCCGACGCACCGCCCCGCCCCGGCCGTCGGTGACCCCGTCGCGCGGGTCACCGAGGCCGAACTGCCGGACCTGATGCTCCGGGCCGTCTCGGTGGCGAGCAACGGGATCGTGATCGCCGACGCCCGCCTCCCCGACCTCCCGCTGGTCTACGCGAACGACGCGTTCCTGCGGATGACCGGCTACCCGGAGACGGAGGTGCTCGGCCGCAACTGCCGCTTCCTGCAGGGGGCCGACACCGACCGCAACCAGGTGGACCCGATCAGGCGGCGGCTGCTCGCCGGGCGGGGCGTCGACACGGTGCTGCTGAACTACCGGCGCGACGGCTCGGCGTTCTGGAACGAACTGCACGTCAGCGCCGTCCGGGACACGCACGGCGAGGTCACGCACCTCATCGGCAGCCAGCTGGACGTGACGGCACGCGTCGACCGGGAGCGGCGGACGGCGTACCTGGCCCACCACGACGAGCTGACCGGCCTGCCGAACCGGGCGCACGTGCTCGAGCACCTGAACCTGGAACTGCGCCGTGCCCGCCGCAGCGGCGGGAGCGTGGCGGCGGTGCTGCTGGACCTCGACGACTTCAAGGCGATCAACGACCGCTTCGGTCACGCCGTCGGCGACGCCGCGCTCGTCGGGGCGGCCGGCCGGCTGCGTTCGGCCGTCCGCTCCGGCGACCTGCTGGGCCGGCTGGGCGGCGACGAGTTCCTGGTCGTCCTCGCCGGCCTCCCCGCGACCGGCCGGGCACGGCCGGACGACGGCAGCCGCCCACCTGCGGAGGAGCTGGTCCGGCGGGTGCAGGAGCACCTGCGCACCGCGCTCGAGGCGCCGCTCCAGCTGCCCGGGACGGCCCTGCGGATCCGCGCCAGCTCCGGGGCTGCGGTCTTCCCCGCGGACGCCGACGACCCGACATCGCTCCTCGCCTGCGCCGACGCCGCCATGTACCGGACCAAGCGCGGGCCGGCGGGCCGCCGGGACTGAGGGCCGCACCACCCGTCCCGGCACCCACGGCACCGGCCGCCCCGCCGTCAGGCCGGGCGCGCGGTCTTCGCCAGGTGCAGCCAGGTGTCGACGACGGTGTCCGGGTTCAGCGACATCGACTCGATCCCCTGGGCCACCAGCCACTCGGCCAGGTCGGGGTGGTCGCTGGGGCCCTGGCCGCAGATGCCGACGTACTTGCCGCGCTCCAGGCAGGCCTTGATCGCCATCTCCAGCACGGCGAGGACGGCGGGGTTGCGCTCGTCGAAGCTGCCGGCCACCAGGCTGGAGTCGCGGTCCAGGCCGAGCACCAGCTGGGTCATGTCGTTGGAGCCGATGGAGAACCCGTCGACGTGGTCGAGGAACTCGTGCGCCAGCAGCGCGTTGGACGGCAGCTCGCACATCATCACCACCGACAGGTCGTTCTCCCCGCGGCGCAGCCCGTGCTCGCCGAGCAGCCGCACCACGCCCTCGATCTCCGCCACGGTTCGGACGAACGGGATCATGATCTTGACGTTGGTCAGCCCCATCTCGTCGCGCACGTACCGCAGCGCCTCGCACTCCATGGCGAAGCAGTCGGCGAAGTCGGCCGACAGGTACCGCGACGCCCCGCGGTAGCCGAGCATCGGGTTCTCCTCGTGCGGCTCGTAGGCCTCACCGCCGAGCAGGTTGGCGTACTCGTTGGACTTGAAGTCGCTCATCCGCACGATCACCGGCTCGGGCGCGAACGCCGCGGCGATCATCGAGATGCCCTCGGCCACCCGCTGCACGAAGAAGTCCCGCGCCGAGGGGTAGGCGACGATCCGCTCCTCGATCTCCGCCTTGAGCGGCGCGTCTAGGGTGTCCAGCTCCAGCAGGGCGCGCGGGTGGATCCCGATCTGCCGGTTGATGATGAACTCCAGCCGGGCCAGCCCGACCCCGGCGTGCGGCAGCCGGGAGAAGGCGAAGGCCTGCTCCGGCGTCCCCACGTTCATCATGATCTTGGTGGGGATCTCCGGCATCGCGTCCAGCTCGGTCTCGGCGACCTCGAAGCCCACCTCGCCGGCGTAGACCAGGCCGGTGTCGCCCTCGGCGCAGGAGACGGTGACCGGGTCACCATCGGACAGCGCCCGGGTGGCGGTGCCGGTGCCGACGACGGCGGGGATGCCGAGCTCGCGGGCGATGATCGCCGCGTGGCAGGTGCGGCCGCCGCGGTTGGTCACGATCGCCGAGGCCCGCTTCATGATCGGTTCCCAGTCCGGGTCGGTCATGTCGGCGACCAGCACGTCGCCGGGGGTGAAGGAGTCCATCTCGTCGATGTCGGTGAGCACCCGGACCGCACCCGCGCCGATCTTCTGCCCGATCGCCCGCCCCTCGACCACGACGTCCCCGGTGCCGGTGAGCCGGTAGCGCTCCGAGGTGGTCCCGGCGCGGGACTGCACCGTCTCCGGGCGCGCCTGGAGGATCATCAGCTCTCCGGTGCGGCCGTCCTTGCCCCACTCGATGTCCATCGGCCGGCCGTAGTGCTCCTCGATCTTCAGCGCCTGGCGGGCCAGTTCGAGCACCTCGTCGTCGGTGAGCGACAGCTTCCGGCGGTCGGCGGGGTCGACGTCGACGAACTCCGTCGTCCGGCCGACCTCGGCGTGCTCGGTGTAGACCATCTTGGTGGCCTTCTCCCCCACGCCGCGCTTGAGCACGGCCGGGCGGCCGGCGCGCAGGGCGGGCTTGTAGACGTAGAACTCGTCGGGGTTGACCGCCCCCTGCACCACGCCCTCCCCCAGCCCGTAGGCCGAGGTGATGAAGACGGCGTCCCGGAAGCCGGACTCGGTGTCCATGGTGAACAGCACGCCCGAGGCCCCGACGTCCGAGCGCACCATCCGCTGCACGCCCGCCGACAGCGACACCGACTCGTGGTCGAAGCCGTGGTGCACCCGGTAGGCGATCGCCCGGTCGTTGTAGAGGGAGGCGTAGACCTCGCGGACCGCCTGCAGGACGGCGTCGATGCCGCGCACGTTGAGGAAGGTCTCCTGCTGGCCGGCGAAGGAGGCGTCGGGCAGGTCCTCGGCCGTGGCGCTGGAGCGCACCGCGAAGGACGCCTCCGCGTCGTCCCCGGCGAGCCGCTCGTACGCGGCCCGGATGTCGGCCTCCAGCGCCGGCGGGAACGGCTGGTCGACCACCGCCCGGCGGATCTCGGTGCCGGCGGCGGAGAGCGCCCGGACGTCGTCGGTGTCCAGCGTGCGCAGCCGGTCGGCGATCCGTGCGGCCAGCCCGGTGTCGCCGAGGAAGCGCTGGTAGGCCGCGGCCGTGGTCGCGAAGCCGTCCGGGACGCTGACCCCGGCGTCGGCGAGGTGGGAGATCATCTCGCCGAGCGAGGCGTTCTTCCCGCCCACGACCTCCAGGTCGCCGAGCCCGAGCTCGGCGAACCAGCGGACGTTGTCGCCGTCGTCCGGGGTGCTGCCGGCCGGGACCTCGGGTGCGGTGTCGGTGCTCATGGTCGGGGGGTCCTTCCTCGCCGGAGGTCGTGGCCGGACATCGAGGGCACGCCGGAGCTGCGCCGTTGCCGGGCCAGGGTCTGGATCACCACGGCGGCGATCTCCTCGACGGAGGCCGCCGAGGTGTCGACCGTGGGCAGGGAGTGGGTCTCGTACATCGCCGTCGCCCGGCGCAGCTCGTACCGGCACTGGTCCTCGGACGCGTACCGCGAGTCCGGGCGCCGCTCCTGCCGGACCCGGCTGAGCCTGGTCACCGTGGTGGTCAGCCCGAAGCACCGTTCCCGGAGGTCCTTCACCGGACGGGGCAGGTCGGTGGTCTCCAGGTCCTCGTCGACCAGCGGGTAGTTGGCCACGAAGAGGCCGTGCTGCAGCGCCAGGTACATCGCGGTCGGCGTCTTGCCGCACCGGGACGGCGCCAGCAGCACGACGTCGGCCCGGTCCAGTCCGCGCGGGCTCAGCCCGTCGTCGTGCTCGATGGCGAACTCGATCGCCGCCATCCGGCTGTTGTAGCGCCGGACGTCGCCGACCCCGTGCAGCCGCCGCGCCTCCCGCAGGCCGCGGGTGCCCAGCTGCTCCTCCACCCGGTCCATGTGGATGCCGAAGAAGTCGATGATCGGGGCCTTCGTCCGCAGCAGCTCCTCGCGGACCTCGTCGACCGCGGCGGTGGTGAAGACCAGCGGGGTGACCGGCCCCTCCATCGCCTCGTCGAGCTGGGCCACCACCTCGCGGGCCTCCTCGACCGAGGAGATGAACGGGATGAGGGTGCGCTCGAAGTGCACGTCGGGGAACTGGATGAGCAAGGCGTTGCCCATCGTCTCCGCGCTGATCCCGGTGCTGTCGGAGAGGAAGAACACCGGGACGACGGCGTCCGGGTCGCGGTCCGCGGGACCCGCGTCGGTCACCGGGCGCTCCGGTGGCGGTTCCCGGCGCAGTGCCCCGGCAGGTCAGGCGTCATACGGCACCTCTGGTCTTCCGCGTCGTTGCAGAGAGGAGCGAGCTCGGGGTGAGCATCCCCCGCCGGGTGCCCCGCGCGCACCTGCGCGGTCGCGCCACGGTCCCCGCAGACCCACGGCCGGGACCTCAGCCCGCCGGGTCGATGCGCCTGATGCCGGTCCAGCCGGTGAAGCCCCGCGCCTCGAGGAGCTGGAACAGGCGCGGTGCGCACGGGAAGGCCTCGACGAACGCCGCGTCGAGGAGCGCGATCAGGTCGGCGCTGATCGGCTCGTCCTCCGCCATCCCCGCAGACTGGGCTGCCGCCGCCTCGAGGAAGGCGACCACCCGGTCCGCGAGCGCCGGCAGCCGCGGGTCGTCCGCCGCGCAGTCGGCGAGGTCACCGATGTCGAGGTAGAGCCGGCGCAGCGGTTCGTCCTCGATCTGCGCGTGCTTGATCGCCATGAACGCCGAGACCTGGTCCGGCAGCTGCGCGGCGAGCAGGATCCAGCTGTCCCGCTCGATCTCGATCAACCGCTCCGGGAACCCGAACTCGTGCATCCGGTCGAGGTAGGCGACCGCCTCGGGCGGCAGCGCCAGGCTGTCGCCGGCGGCGAGCTGGGAGATCCGCTCCCGATGACGCTGGCGGTCACGGATCTCGGCTCGCAGCCGGCGGTCGATGTCCGCGATGGCCTCGGCGAATCCCTCGTCCCCTGCGGCCAGCAGCTCGCGCACCCGGGACAGCGGCACGCCGGCCTCGGCCAGGATGCGGATCCTGATCAGCTCCACGACGGCCGCGGCGTCGTAGCGCCGGTAGCCGGAGTGGTCCCGCTCGGGCTCGGGCAGCAGCCCCTTGGCGTGGTAGTGCCGCACGGCGCGGACCGTCACGCCCGCGTAGGACGCGAGCTGGCTGATGGTCAGCATGGCGTCGGGGTCCCTCCTCCGTCGTCCCGGTCAGCCGGTCTTCCGGCGGTAGGTGATCATCGCCAGCGCGTACGCGACGAGCAGCAGGCCGACGCACCAGGCGACTGCCAGCCAACCGTCGTCCCCGACCGGCTGCTCCGCGAACAGACTGCGGATGGTGCCCACGATCGGGGTGACGGGCTGGTTCTCGGCGAACCAGCGCACCGCACCCGGCATGCCGTCGGTCGGGACGAACGCCGAGCTGATGAACGGCAGGAAGACCAGGGGGTAGGAGAACCCGCTGACGCCGTCGACCGACCTCGCGGTCAGCCCGGGGACCACGGCCAGCCAGGTCAGCGCCAGGGTGAACAGCACCAGGATCCCGAGGACGGCGAGCCAGGCGAGCACGCCCGCACCGGTCCGGAACCCCATCGCCACGGCGACCAGGACGACGAGCGCGAGCGCGAGCAGGTTGGCGACGACCGAGGTGAGCACGTGCGCCCAGAGCACCGCCGACCGGGCGATCGGCATCGACCGGAACCGCTCGAAGAGCCCGCCGGAGACGTCGGTGAAGAGCCGGAAGGCGGTGTAGGCGATCCCGGAGGCGACGGTGATGAGCAGGATCCCGGGCAGCAGGTAGTCGACGTACCGGCCCTCGCCGACGTCGATGGCGGAGCCGAAGACGTAGACGAACAGCAGCAGCATGGCGATCGGCGTGACGGCCGTGGTGATGATCGTGTCCGGGCTGCGCAGGACGTGGCGCAGCGACCGCTTCGACAGGGTCGCGGTGTCCCGGAGGACGGCGGCGGTCATCGGTCGGCCCCCTTCCCGCTGACGCCGTCCTGGCCGACGATCGCCAGGAAGACGTCCTCCAGGGTCGGCTGCTTCTGCACGTACTCGACCTCGGCCGGCGGCAGCAGCTGCTGGAGCTCGGCGAGGGTGCCCTCGGCGATGATCCGCCCCTGGTGCAGGACCGCGATCCGGTCGGCGAGGTGCTCGGCCTCGTCCAGGTACTGGGTGGTGAGCAGCACCGTCCTGCCTCGAGCGACGAGCTCGCGGACCGTCGTCCAGACCTCGATCCGCGACTGCGGGTCCAGCCCCGTCGTCGGTTCGTCCAGGAAGAGCACGGGTGGGTCGCCGATCAGGCTCATCGCGATGTCGAGGCGGCGGCGCATCCCGCCCGACCAGGTCGCCACCCGGCGTCCGGCCGCGTCGGTCAGCTCGAAGCGGGCGAGCAGCTCGTCGGCGATGCCGCCGGCGTCGTCGAGGTGGCGCAGCTCCGCGACGAGCACCAGGTTCTCCCGCCCGGTGAGCACCTCGTCGACGGCGGCGAACTGCCCGGTCAGGCTGATCGACGCGCGGACCTCGCCGGGCGCGGTCGCGACGTCGTGCCCGTGGACGGTCGCCGTGCCGCCGTCGGCCCGGAGCAGCGTGGACAGGATCTTCACCGTGGTGGTCTTGCCGGAGCCGTTGGCGCCCAGCAGGGCGAGGACGGTGCCGGGGGCGACGCTCAGGTCGACGCCGGAGAGCACCGCGTGGTCGCCGTAGGACTTGGTGAGCCCGGTGAGCTCGATGGCTGGTGTGGTGGTCATGGCGGGAGCGTCCAGCCCTGACCCTGCGTCAAGGTCAAGCCCGGTCTCGCACGTCACGGCCGGGCACCGCGCCAGCGCAGCACCTCCAGCGCCGCGGCGACGGCGACGGCGTTCTCCGCCAGGGGCCGCGGCAGCAGGTCCTCGGCCCGGGCCAGTCGGCGGAGCACGGTGTTCCGGTGGGTGTACAGCCGCGCCGCCGTCCGCGAGGCGTTGCCGAGCTCGCGGAGGTAGACCAGCACCGTCTCGCGGGTGACCGCATCGGCACCGAGGAGGCCGCCGAGGGTGTCGGTCAGGAACTCCTCCACCCGGGCGGGGTCGCTGGTGAGCAGCGCGACCAGCTGCACGTCCTCGTAGCGGGCGACCTGTTGCGGCGAGGTCAGCCGGTCGAGCATCTGCTGGGTGGTCACCGCGTCCAGGTGGCTGCGCCGGAACCCCTCGACGTCGACCCCCGGCCGCCCCACGGCCACCCGGACGTCGGGGGCGTCGGCCAGCCCGGCGGCCACCGAGTCCGCCTCGGGCGCCCGGCCGACGGGCAGCCACACCCACAGCGCGGCCGCTCCGGCCACCACGGTCAGCCGCCCCGCGGCACCACTGGCCCGCATCGCCGCCTCGGCCGCCGCCTCCAGCTGGACCGAACCGGCACTGCCGGACCCGCTCCAGACGATGACGGCGGTGTGCGGCCCGGTCAGGCCGTAGCCCAGCTGCACCTCGGCCCGGGCCCGGGCGAGCGGCGCCCCCTCCAGCAGCAGCGAGACCGTGGCCCGGCGCTCGGCGTGCGCACCGCGGGTCAGCTCGGCGCGCTCGGCGGCCATCCGGGCGGACACCGCGGCCACGGTGTCGTCGATGAACGCGCTGATGGACCGCGCCGACACGTCCAGCAGCTCGCGCAGCTCGGCGGTGTCGGAGGTGAGCTGGAAGCAGATGTCCATCCACCGGCGCCAGGCGACCGCCTGCGCGGTGCGGTAGGCGTCCAGACCCCGGTGGTCCAGCCCGCGCCGGACCAGGTCCCGCGCCCCCTCCAGCACCTCGGGCCCCAGGTCGACCGACACCCGCTCCCCGGGGCGCTGCACGTTGGCCGCGGCCCAGCGCAGCAGGTTGGCGCGGTTGGCCCGCCGGGCCCCCTCGGCGAGCACCGGGTCCTCGGCGACCGGGCGCATGCCGGACCCGCTCAACGCCGCGGTGTGCATCTCGGCGACCCACTCGGCCCGGGGATCGAGGGCGAGCTCCGCGCCGCGTCGGAAGAGCTCCCGGACGGCCGGCGACGGGGTGGGCCACTCCGGGGTCACCGGTTCATCGTGCACCACTCCCCCGTGACCGTGGTGCTGATCGTGCTGGCAGAACGCCCTCCCGTCACAGAAGGTCGAGACGGCGCCGTCCCCTGCTGAGCTGGAGAGAGCATGAGCACCCCGACTCCCGTCGAGCATCTCGACGTCCTGATCGTGGGTGCCGGCCTCTCCGGCATCGGCGCCGCGTACTACCTGCAGCGCGACCACCCGCAGCGCAGCTTCGCGCTGCTGGAGGCGCGCGACGCGACCGGCGGCACCTGGGACCTGTTCCGGTACCCGGGCATCCGTTCGGACTCCGACCTGCACACCTTCGGCTACGAGTTCGCGCCGTGGCGGGACCCGCAGTCCATCGCCGGCGCCGAGCGGATCCTCGACTACCTGCGCGGCACCGCGGCCGAGCACGGCATCGACGGCCACGTGCGCTTCCACTCCCGGGTGGTCGCCGCGTCGTGGTCCTCGGAGCAGGCGCGGTGGACCGTCGAGGTGGAGCGCACCGACACCGGCGAGCGGACCACGCTCACCTGTGGCTGGCTGTTCGTCGCCGGCGGCTACTACCGCTACGACGAGGGCTTCACCCCGCACTTCGAGGGACGCGAGCGGTTCACCGGCCAACTCGTGCACCCGCAGCACTGGCCCGAGGACCTGGACACCGCAGGCAAGCGCGTCGTCGTCATCGGCAGCGGGGCCACCGCGGTCACCCTCGTCCCGGCGCTGGCCGAGACGGCGGCGTCCGTCACCATGCTGCAGCGCACGCCCAGCTACGTCATGCCGGTCCCGGCCGAGGACAAGCTGGCCAACCGGCTGCGCCGGGTGCTCGGCGAGGAGCGTGCCCACCCGCTGATCCGCCGCAAGAACATCGCCAAGGGCCGGCTGGTCTGGCAGTTCTGCCAGCGGCACCCGGAGCGGGCCCGGAAGCTCATCCGCTGGGTCAACGCCAAGCAGCTCCCCGAGGGCTATCCGGTCGACGAGCACTTCAACCCGCCGTACGGCCCGTGGGACCAGCGGCTGTGCGCCGTCCCGGACGGCGACCTGTTCCGCGCGATCCGCGAGGACCGCGCCGAGGTCGTCACCGACCGGATCGTCACCTTCACCGAGACCGGGGTGCTGCTGGCGTCGGGCCGGGAGCTGCAGGCCGACGTGATCGTCACCGCCACCGGGCTGAACCTCCAGGCGTTCGGCGGCGTGCAGTTCACCGTCGACGGGAACGAGGTGCGGCTGCCCGAGACCGTCGCCTACAAGGGGATGATGCTCTCCGGCGTGCCGAACCTCGCCTTCGCGATCGGCTACACCAACAGCTCCTGGACGCTGAAGATCGGGCTGCTCTGCGAGCACTTCACCCGGCTGCTCAGCCACCTGGACGCGCACGGGTACGACAGCGTCCGCCCCGAGCCCCGCGACCCGGACATGCCCACCCGACCGTTCCTCGACTTTGCCGCCGGCTACGTCCAGCGGGCGGTGCACCAGCTGCCGCGGCAGGGCGACCGGACGCCCTGGCTGACCTCGATGGACTACCGGTCGGACGTCAAGCTGCTCCGGGCCGACAGCGTCGTCGACCCGGAGCTCGTCTTCACCCGCAGCGGCGCGGCCGAGCAGGTGGCCGCGTGAGCGCCGCGGACCTGGACCGGTTCGTCGACCTGCCCGCCGGGCCGCGGCTCTGCTACCGCACCGACGGCCCGGACGACGGCGTCCCGCTGCTGCTGATCGCCGGCCTCGGCCTGGACCTCACCTCGTGGCCGCAGCGGATGGTCGACGGGTTCACCGGCTCCGGCTTCCGCGTCGTCCGCCTCGACAACCGCGACATCGGGCGGTCCAGCTCGAGCGGCACCCGATCTCCGGGGCGGCTGCGCCAGCTGCTGGCCCGGCCACGGCCGGACGCCTACGACCTCGCGGACATGGCGGCGGACACCCACGGGCTGCTGGAGCACCTGGACGTCGACCGCGCCCACCTGGTCGGCATGTCGATGGGCGGCATGATCGCCCAGACGCTCGCCGCGCGACACCCGGACCGGGTCGCCAGCCTGACGTCGATCTTCTCCACCACCGGGAACCGGCGGCTCGGGCAGCCGGCCCGCTCCACCCTGGCGCGGCTGGCCCAGGCGCCGGCGCGCACGGTCGAGGAGTCGGTGGAGCGTCACCTGTCCCTGCTGCGGCACATCGGCTCCCCGACCGCCCTGCCCGACGACGACCTCGAGCGGGCGTGGGCACTGGGGCTGTGGGAGCGGGGCGGCGGCGTGCGCGCCCGGGCCGGTGTGCCGCGGCAGATCAGCGCGATCCAGGCCTCCGGCGACCGGACGGCGGAGCTGCGGCGGATCACCGCCCCCACCCTCGTCGTGCACGGGTCGGCCGACCGGATGGTGCACCCGAGCGGCGGCCGGGCCACCGCGGCCGCCGTCCCCGGCTCCCGATTCGTCGAGCTCCCCGACCTGGGGCACCACCTGGCCCCCGGCGTCGTCGACCAGCTCGTCGACCTCACCACCGACCTCGCCCGCAGCACCGGCGCCCCGCTGGCGCCGCTGTCCCCGACTGGAGACCCCCGATGAGCAGCGTGCAGGGCAAGGTCGCCGTCGTCACCGGCGCCGGTTCCGGCATCGGCCGGCAGCTGGCCCTCGAACTGGCCCGGCGGGGTGCCCGGGTGGCGGTGTCCGACATCGACGAGGCCCGGGCGGCCGAGACCGCAGCCCGCGCGCGGGCGCTGGGTGCGGAGGTGCACAGCGCCGTCCTGGACGTCGCCGACCGCGGCGCGGTGCTGGCGCACGCGGCCACGGTGGCCGACCACTTCGGCGTCGTGCACCAGGTCTACAACAACGCCGGGGTCGCAGGCGGCAGCACGGTGCTGGAGAGCGAGTGGGCCGACTACGACCGCATCCTGGGCATCAACCTCTTCGGCGTCCTGCACGGCACCAAGGCGTTCCTCCCCCACCTGGTGGCCTCCGGCGACGGGCACGTGGTGAACGTGTCCAGCCTGAACGGGATCATGGGCCAGGCGTCGATCAACGCCTACAGCGCGAGCAAGTTCGCCGTCCGCGGGTTCACCGAGGCGCTGCGCAGCGAGATGCTGCTGGCCGGGCACCCGGTGCAGGTGACCGTCGTCCACCCCGGTGGCGTGCGCACCGACATCTCGAAGGCGGCGCTGGAGCACTCCCGGCAGCACGGTCTGGTCACGCCGGAGGACGAGGCGCGGGCGCGGATGTACGACGAGAAGCTGCTCCGGATGCCCGCCGAGCAGGCGGCCCGGATCATCGTCGACGGCGTCGAAGCGGGCCGGGCGCGGGTGCTGGTCGGCACCGACGCGAAGGTCGTCGACCTGCTGGTGCGGCTGCTCCCCGCCAGCTACCCGCGGCTGGCGGCCCTGGTCCAGCGGCGCGCGCTCCGGGCCTGATCGGGCCTCGGTCCCTCACCCGAGCCGGGCGAGGGCGGGACGGTCGGTCGTCCGGGTGGCGTCGTCCTCCTGCACCGACGGTTCGGTCGTGCGAGCGACCAGGGCCAGGAGGGCCAGGGCGGCGACGACCCACCACGGGTTCGCGATCAGCGTCTCCTCCACCCCGGCCAGCGGGTCGGCCAGCCAGCCCAGCCGGTCCAGCGCCCAGGTCGTGGCGGCCACCAGCGCGATGAGCGCGCCGGTGGTACGGACGGCGGGGTACCAACGGGTGCGGGAGAGCAGGTACAGCGAGGGGAAGACCAGCGCGACGGTGAGCAGCTGGGCCAGCTCCACACCGACGTTAAACGCCAGCAGCGCGGGCACCGAGGTCACCCCGCCCAGCCCCAGGTCGGTGAGGATGCCGGCGAACGCCAGCCCGTGCACCAGGCCGAACCCCCCGGCCACCAGCACCTCGCCGCGGCGGGCCAGCGGGCGCAACGCGTGCACGGCGGCGACCCCCACCGACACCGCGATCAGCACCTCGACCGGCGCGCTGGGCGCGGTCACCCAGCCCAGCGCCGAGGCCAGCAGGGTCAGCGAGTGCCCGACGGTGAAGGCGGTGACCACGGCCAGCACCGAGCGTGCGGTGGGCCGCATCCCGTCCCGCCGGCGCCACCGGCCGGCGACGGCGGCCACCGGTGCGACCAGCAGCAGGGTGAGCAGGAACAGCAGGTGGTCGGCGCCCTCCAGCACGTGGTGCAGCCCGTACCCGACCATGTCGGTCAGTCCGGTGCCCAGGGCCCCGGTGTCGCCGATGGTGAGGCTGTCGTCGGTGGCGGTGAGCACGCCGGCCGTCGAGATCTCCCCGGCGGCGTCGGTCAGCACGACCACCGCCTCGTGCGAGGCGTCGGCGGCGATGACGCCGTCGTAGCCGAGGGTGAACGCGGACGGGTCGGCGCCGCCGGGGTCCAGCACGACGTCGACGCGGTAGGAGTCGATGCCCTCCACCGTCTCGCGCACCACCGAGGACCAGGTCTCGGGCCAGGTGCTGCCGTCGCTGCCGGTGACGGTCAGGTGCTCGGCGAGGTAGCCGGCCACCTCCGCATCGGTCGCCGGGCCGCCGAGCACCGTGTCGAGGGTGTCGGCGGCGACGGAGACGGTCGCCTCGACGGACTCCTCGCCGACCCGCACGGCCAGGGTGCTGCTGGTGAGGCTGTGCGCCTGGGCGGTGCCCGCGGTGAGCAGGGCCAGACCACCGGTCAGCACCCCGGTCAGGGCGGTGACGGCCAGGGCACGGGTGGGACGCGTCGTCATGGTGTCCACCGTGGCCGGGCCGGCTGTGCGGTGGCTGAGGACGTCGTGTGCATCCGTCCAGGCAGTGCTCAGGAAGCGCACAGGCAGCGCACGTGGCGCACAGAGCCCCGGGGGTCAGCGTGGTCGGCACATCCCCCGGTCGTCCTCCGACGACCCGACCGACAGGACTCCACCGTGAAGATCCGCACGACCGTCGCCGCCCTGGCCCTCTCCGTCTCCCTCGCCCTCCCGCTGGCCGCCTGCGGGACCGCCGACGACTCGGCCGCCGCCAGCACGTCGACCACCTCCACGGAGTCGACCACCTCCACCGACTCGACGTCCGAGACGACCGGCTTCGGCGGCGGGATGCCAGGCGGCGGTCAGGGTGGCCCCGGCGGGTCCGTCGACGTCTCCTCGGTGACCACGGAGGAGCAGCTCGTCGAGCTCGTCCAGGACGCCTACGGCGACCCCGGCCTCGACCTGCACCGCGGTCACCAGCCGGTGGAGGACGTCCTCGACGAGGTGCTCGGCATCTCCCACGAGGAACTGCACGTCCGGATGGACGCCGGGCAGGGCCTGGCCGAGGTCGCCGAGGACCTCGGCGTCAACCCGCAGGAGCTCATCGACGGCATGGTCGCGAAGTACGGCGTGGCGATCGACACGCTGCTGGCCGACGGCACGATCACCCAGGAAGAGGCCGACCAGTACCTCGCCGACCTCGAGGCGGCCTTCGAGTTCCGGGTCACCTGGGACGGCGAGGAGGCGACGCCGACGTACTCCGGCCTGGACGCCTGATCCCGGGACCCCGCACCCGACCGGCGTGCAGGGGCTGACAGCGGCGGGACGTGCCACGATCCCGTACGTGGAGTCCTCGTCGCTGGACCAGGTGCGTCAGCAGGTCATCGCGTCCTCGGCCGAGGCGGTGGTCGCGGCCAGCGGGCAGCGGGCCCGGGAGGTCGCGGAGCTCGGCGTCTTCCTCTCCCTCGCCGAGCACCCGCAGCCGGGCGAGGGGCTGCTGGCCGGTGTCCCGCTCGCGGTCAAGGACAACCTGGACACCCGCGACCTGCCCACCACCGGCGGGACGCCGGCCCTCCGGGACTCCCGGCCGGGGCGGGACCACCACGCCGTGGCACGACTGCGCGAGGCCGGCGCGGCCGTGATCGGCAAGACGAACCTGCACGAGCTCGCCCTCGGCATCACCAGCAACAACGCGGCCTTCGGGCCGGTGCGCAACCCGCACGACCCGACCCGCTCGGCCGGGGGCTCCTCGGGCGGGTCCGCCGTCGCGGTGGCGACCGGGGTCGTGCCCATCGCCCTGGGCACCGACACCGGCGGGTCGCTGCGGGTGCCGGCGGCGCACTGCGAGGTCGTGGGGTGGCGTCCCACGACCGGTCGCTGGGGCACCGGCCGGACCGTCCCGATCTCCCGCACCCGGGACACCGCGGGCGTGCTCGCCACCTCGGTCGCCGACGCGGCGCTCGTCGACGAGGTCGTGACCGGCGAGCCCGCCGCGGCGGCGTCCGGCCGCCCGCTGCGGCTGGGCGTCCCCCGGGAGGGCTTCTACGACGACCTCCACCCGGAGGTCGCCCGCTGCACCGAGGAGGCGCTCGACCGCCTGGCCGCCGCCGGCGTCGAGCTGGTCGAGGTCCAGGTCGTCGGCGGGCACACGCTGGACGCGGAGTGCGGCTTCCCGATCGTCTTCTTCGAGATCGCGCAGGACCTGCCGGCCTACCTGGCGACGCTGCCCGGCCCGGAGAGCGGGCTCACGCTGGCCGACGTGCTGGCGCAGGTGGCGTCGCCGGACGTCCGGGGTGCGCTCGAGGCCGTGTTGAGCGGGGTCGTCACCGAGGAGGTCTACCGGGAGGCGATGGCCACCCGCGACCGGCTGCGCGCCGCCTACGCCGCGGCCCTCCAGCCCGCCGGCGTCCAGCGGCTGGACGCGCTCGTCTACCCCACCGTGCCCCTGCCCCCTCCCCAACTGGGGGACGACGACACGACCGAGCTCAACGGGCATCAGGTGCCGGTCTTCCTGACCACCATCCGGAACACCGGGCCCGGCTCGACCGCGGGCATGCCCGCCATCTCCCTGCCGGCCGGGACGACGCGCGCCGGCCTCCCGATCGGGATCTCGCTGGAGGCCCTGCCCGGCGAGGACGCCGCCCTGCTGGCCAGCGCCCGGCTGGTCGAGGCCGCCCTGGACCGTGGCCGGGCCACGGTCAGCTGAGCAGCCGCGTGCTCACCGCTGCGCCGCCGGGCGGAGGACGATCTCGTTGACGTCGACCTCCGCGGGCTGGGCGAGCGCGTAGGAGATCGCGCCGGCCACGGCGTCGGCCGGGATGGCGTTCGCCCGGTAGCTGCGCATCAGCTCCTGGGCCCCGGGGTCGGAGATGGTGCCGGCGAGCTCGGACTCGGTCACGCCCGGGGTGATCGTGGTGACCCGGATGCTCGGGTCGGCCTCCTGGCGCAGCCCCTCGGTGATCGCCCAGGCCGCGTACTTCGTGCCGCAGTAGACCGCGGCCGTCGGCGACACCGCGTGCGCGCCGATCGAGGCGAGGGTGACCAGGTGGCCACTGCCCTGCCGCTGGAAGTGCGGGAGGACCGCAGCGATGCCGTACAGCAGGCCGCGGACGTTGACGTCGATCATCCGGTCCCACTCGTCGACGAGCAGCGCGTCAAGCCGGGACAGCGGCATCAGCCCGGCGTTGGCGACCAGGACGTCCAGCCGGCCGTGCCGGTCGACGATGCCCGCGACCGCTGCGGCCGTCGCCGCCCGGTCGGTGACGTCGAGCTCCAGCGGCTCGACCCGGCCGCCGGTCGCGGCGCACTCGGTGGACAGCTGGGTGAGCCGCTCGGTGCGGCGCGCGGCTGCGACGACGAGGTGTCCCTCGGCAGCGAGCCGCCGGGTGGTCGCCGCGCCGATGCCGCTGCTGGCGCCGGTGACGAGCACGACCCGCGCGGCGACCGGGGTGGTGGTGGTCATGGTGTTCCTCCTGCGTCTGGGGTGTGGCTTCACCGTCGTCCGGCGCGATCGGCTCCGGGGTGCCGCGGTCCTCCTGGGTGCACGGCACCCACCCGGGCGCGTTCCGCGGGCCCTACGGTCGAGGGCATGTCAGCAGGCGAGCTGGGTGAGTTCCTCCGCGCGCACCGCGCGCTGGTCACGCCCGCGCAGGTGGCCCTCGCGCCGGGGCTGAACCGTCGGGTGCCGGGGCTGCGGCGCGAGGAGGTCGCGCTGCTGGCGGGGGTGAGCGTCGACTACTACGTCCGGCTGGAGCAGGGCCGCGAGCGGCGCCCGTCGGTGCAGGTGCTGGACGCGCTCAGCGGCGTGCTGCTGCTCGACGACGACGCCCGGCTGCACCTCTACCGGCTGGCCGACATCGCACCCCGGCCGGTCACCGACCCGTCCCCGGAGCGCGTCGACCCCGACCTCGTGCAGCTCATGGACGCCTGGCCGGAGAACCCCGCGTTCGTGCTCGGCCGCACCTACGACGTGCTGGCCCGCAACCGACTGGGCGCGGTGCTCCTCGCGCCGTTCACCCACTCGGACAACCTGCTGCTCAACGTGTTCCTCGACCCGGCCGCCCGGCGGTTCTACGCCGACTGGTCGCGGGCGGCGGTCAACACCGTCGCCGGCTTCCGGCTGCAGTCCGGGGCGGTGCCCGGTGATCCGCGTGCCCGGCACCTCGTCCGCCACCTGACCGACCAGAGCCCCGACTTCGCCCGCATCTGGGCCCGGCAGGAGGCGCGGGGGAAGAGCGCGGAGGTCAAGACGTTCCTGCACCCCGACGTGGGCCGGCTGACCCTGCGGATGCAGACCCTCGACGTCCGCAGCTCCCCGGGGCAGCAGCTCGTCGTCTACCTCGCCGAGCCCGGCTCCACCGACGCGGACGCCGTCCGGCTGCTCGGCACGCTCGCCGCCGACCGGGAGCAGGGAGTGCGCGAGCGCTGACACCACCCGACGGGGACGGCGATGCTGCCCCCGGCGCGGCGGGTGACACGCTGCTCCGGATGACCGACGAGGTGAGCATCGACGTGCGCCGGCGGACGCAGACGTTCGAGACCGCCCGCTGCGCCGTGCTGTACCCGGCGATCGCCGAGGCGGCGCACCGGGTGGGCGCGGCTGCGGTCGGGCTGGTCGACGTGGGCTGCTCGCCCGGGCTGGACCTCCAGGTCGACCGGGTGGGCCTCACGTACGGCAACGGCCAGGTGCTGGGCGACCCCTCGTCCCCCGTGCAGCTGTCGGCGTTGCTCCGAGGGGACCGGCGGCTCCCGACACGGGCGATCCCCGACGTCGTCGCCCGGATCGGCATCGGTCGCGATCCGCTCGACGTCACCGACGCCGACGTCGTCCGCCGGCTGCACGCCTGCCTGGCGCCGGGTCAGCCGGAGCGGGCTGCGAGGCTCGACGTGGAGCTGGCGCTGGCGGCGACGGCCCCACCGCTCCTGCTGCGCGGCGACCCCGTCGAGCTGCTCCCCGAGGCCGTCGCCCGGGTGCCCGCCGACGCCCTGGCGGTGGTCACCACGACGTGGGCGCTGTCGCAGCTGCCGCTGGAGCAGCGCCTGCGCTTCCTGCACCGGCTCGACGACGCGGCGGCCGGTCGCCCGGTGGCGTGGGTCTCCGCCGAGGGGGTCGGGGTCGCGCCGGCGGTCCCGACCCTCGGCGACCGCCGCGCGTCCGGCCACAGCATCATCGGCCTGGCCCTGGTCGAGCAGTCGACGCTGCGGGCCGAGGCCGTCGGCCGCTGCTGGTCCCGCGGCCGCCTGCTGTCCTGGCTGGCCCCTGCCGGGTCGCCGACACCGTGACGCGAGGCGTGCTCGGCCAGGTCAGCGGGCAGGTCCGGCGCTGCGACCTGGGCTGCCCGTCGACCTGCGCAGGATGAGCTCCGAGGGCACGACCAGTTCCGGGGCGTGGTCCCGGGGCTGCTCCATCGAGTTCAGCAGGATCTCCACCGCCGCCCGCCCGACGTCGGCGTGCGCACCGCCGAGCGTGGTCAGGGTCGGCGTGCACAGGTCGGCGGCGAAGATGTCGTCGAACCCGACCACGCTCACGTCCGCCGGCACCTGGACACCGCGGTCCGCCAGCCGCCGCAGGACCCCGATGGCCAGCAGGTCGTTGTGCGCGATGGCCGCCGTCGCGCCGGTGGTCAGCGCCGCATCGGCGGCCGCGCCCCCGCTCGCCACGGTGGGGGCGAAGGGGCCCATCCGCTGCGCGCGCAGACCCAGCTCCGCCGCGGCCCCGCGGATGGCCGCCCAGCGGCTCGCCGCCATCCACGAGCTCCGCGGGCCGGCGAGGTAGACGACCGAGCTGTGCCCGAGGGACGCCAGGTGGCCGACCATCTGCCGACACCCCTCGGCGTGCTCCAGGACGACGCTGGCCAGACCGGGCACCCGGCGGTTGACCACGACCACCCGGTGGCTGGCCGCCAGCTGCAGCAGGTCCTCCTCCGGCTGACGGCTGGCGGCGAGCAGGAAGCCGTCGACCGACCGGGTCAGCCGGTGGATCTGCTCGAGCTCGATCCGCGGCGACTCCTCCGCGTTGACCAGCACGAGCGTGTAGCCGGAGGCCTTGGCCCGCATCTCCGCGCCCCGGATGAGCTCGAAGAAGTGCGGGTTCGTGATGTCGGAGACCACCATCGCCACGGTCCGGGTCCGGCGGGACACCAGCGCCCGGGCGTGCGGGTTGGGCTGGTACCCGAGCCGGCGGGCCACCTCGAGGACGTGCTCCCGGGTCGCCGCCCCGACCCGGTCGGGGTTGCTGAAGGCCCGCGACACCGTGGAGGTCGCGACGCCGGCGGCCTGGGCGACGTCGTAGATCGTCGAGCTCCTCATCTGCACATCACGGTCAGGTTACGAGGGCATGGCAACAAATGGCAACCGTTTGCCGTGGCACCTGACGGCTTCGTACGGTCCCCCGGTGCTGTGACGGGCAGCACAAGGGCAGAGAGAGGTTGGCGATGACCGGAGCTCACGGAGGGACCACCGCCCGGCGCAGACCGGCGTGGATCTCGGTGATCACGAAGGTGGAGCTCGGGCTGGCCGCGACGGCGCTGGCGGTGCTGTTCCTGCTCGTGCTCGTGCAGGCGGCCCAGCGCTACCTGCCGGTCGGCGGCTGGTCGTGGACCGGCGAGCTGGCGCGGTTCTGCCTGGTATGGGTCACGTTCACGGTGGCCGGGGTGCTCGTCACCACCGACTCCCACATCGCGCTGCAGCTGGTCGACAACGTGAAGAACCCGAAGGTCGTCCGCTTCGTGCGGGTCCTGGCCAGTGCGATCGTCGCCGTCATCGGCGCCGGCTTCGCGGCCGAGGCGTGGGAGCTGATGTCCTCGCAGGGGCAGCTCAAGTCGCCGTCCCTGCGCATGCCGCTGACCTTCCTGTACCTCTTCCCCTTCCTCGGCTTCCTCAGCACCGCCATCCGCGGCGCCGTGGCCGCGGTGGTCTTCGCCGTCCGCGGCGTGCCGGCTCCGATCGGGACGACGGAGGTGCGGCCGGCATGAGCCTCCTGCTGCTGACCCTCGCGATCGTCGCCCTGCTCTTCGTCCGCGTCCCGGTGGCGTTCGCCTTCCTCGGCCCCTCGCTGGCCTACATGCTGCTGACCGGGCAGTCCCTCGGCCTCAGCCTGCGGCTGATCGTCAACGCGACGGCGAGCTTCCCGCTGCTGGCCGTGCCGCTGTTCATCCTGCTCGGCGTCATCGCCAACCGGGGCGGCATCGCCGACCGGCTCTTCGACTTCGCCCTGGCGCTGCTGGGCCGGGTGCGCGGCGGGCTGGGCTACGTGAGCGTCGGCGTCAGCCTCGGGTTCTCCTGGATGAGCGGCTCGGCCGTGGCCGACGCCGCCGCCCTGGGGAAGATCCAGATCCCGGCCATGGTGCGCAACGGCTACCCGCTCCGCTTCGGGCTGGGCGTCACCGGCGCGGCCTCGCTGATCGCCCCGGTGATGCCGCCGAGCATCCCCGCGGTCATCTTCGCCGGGCTGGCCGCGGTCTCGACCGGTGGGCTGTTCGCCGCCTCCGTCGTGCCGGCGCTGCTGATGGCCTTCGGCCTGTGCGTCGTCGTCTTCTTCCTGGTGCGGAAGCAGCCCGACATCGTCCGGACCGACTTCTCGATGCGCCAGCTGGTCGTCACCGGACGACGGGTGATCGGCCCGATCCTCGCCCCGGTGATCATCCTGGGCGGCATCCTGGGCGGCTTCTTCACGCCCACCGAGGCGGCCGCCGTCGGCGTCGCCTACATGCTGGTGCTCTGCCTGGCCTACCGGAGCCTGAAGGTCCGGGAACTGCCCAAGGTGCTCACCGAGACCGTGACGACGACCGGGGCGATCATGCTGATCGTCTCCTCCGCGTCGCTGCTCGGCTACATCCTCGCCCGCGAGCGGGTTCCCCAGCTGCTGGCCGAGAACGTCTTCGGGTTCACCGAGAACGCCACGGTCTTCCTGCTGATGACCGCGGTCCTGATGCTCGTCCTGGGCACGGTGGTGGACCCGACCGCCGTCCTGGTGCTGGTGGTGCCGATCCTGCTGCCGATCAGCGCCAGCTTCGGCGTGGACCCGATCGTGCTCGGCGTGCTGATGATCGTCGCGTTGATGATCGGGCTGCTGACCCCGCCGGTCGGCACCGTGCTCTACGTCCTCAGCTCGGTGGCCGAGACGAAGGTTAGCGAGGTCTTCCGCGGCTGCCTGCCGTTCATGGTCCCGCTCGTCGTGATCCTCGGCCTGATCATCGCCTTCCCCGACGCCGTCCTCTGGCTGCCGGGGGTGCTGGGCCTGTGACCGGCTCGCCACCGCAGACGGGCACCCCCGCTCCGCGCCGGTCCTTCCTCGCCGGGCTCCTCGGCCAGGGCATCGGGCCGTCGCTCTCCCCCGAGCTGCACGAGCGGGAGGGCGCCCGGCAGGGCCTGCGCTACACCTACAAGACCGTCGAGCTGCCGGACGACGGCCTGCGACCGGACCACCTGCGGAGCCTGCTGCGCGCCGCGGTCGAGCTCGGTTTCGACGGGCTCAACGTCACCCACCCGGTCAAGCAGGTGATGGCGCCGCTGGTCGACGAGCTGGCTCCGGAGGCCGCCGCCATCGGCGCGATCAACACGATCGTGATCGAGGACGGCCGCACCCGGGGTCACAACACCGACGTGACCGGCTTCGGCGCCGCCCTGCAGGCCGGGCTGCCCGGGGTCCCGCTCGAACGGGTCGTCCTGATCGGTGCGGGCGGTGCGGGGGGCGCCGTCGCGCACGCCCTCGTCAGCCAGGGCGTCCAGCAGCTGTCGGTGGTGGACCGCGACGCGGTACGGGCCGAGCAGCTGATCGGCGGGCTGGCGGCAGCCGGCAGCCAGGTGCCGGCGGCGGTCTTCCCGCCGGAGGAGCTGCCGGGCCTGCTCGCCGAGGCCTCGGGCCTGGTCAACGCCACCCCGATGGGGATGGCGGCCCACCCCGGCACCCCGGTGCCCGTCGACCTGCTGCGCGCCGACCTCTGGGTCGCCGACATCGTCTACCGCCCGCTGCTGACCCAGCTCGTGCGGGAGGCGACCGCCCGCGGGTGCCGGGTGATGACCGGTGCCGGGATGGCCGTCAACCAGGCGGCCGACTCCTTCGAGCTGTTCCTCGGCCGGGCCGCGGCGCGACCGGCCATGTTCGCCGACTTCGACCAGCTGGTCGCCGCCGAGATCGACGCCTGACCCGACCCCACCCCTGCAGGACCGCTCCACCAGCACCGACCGAGCACGTGATCCCAACGAAGGGAAAGACCATGCCCAACCGTCCCCTCCCGAAGCGCCCGCTCCTCGCGGCCTCCGCCCTGCTCCCGCTCCTGCTCGCCACCGCCTGTGGCGGCGACGACGCCGGCGGCGGGGACGCCGGCGGTGGCGGCGGCGAGGTGGAGCTGACGCTCGCGCACAGCTACACCGAGGCACAGCCGCAGCACCGGTGCGGTGCGCAGGTCATCGCCGACGAGATCGAGGCCGCCGACGTCGGCGTGACCGTGGAGCTCTTCCCGAGCAGCCAGCTCGGTGGTGACGCCGACCGCATCCAGTCGGTGATCTCCGGCGACATCGACCTCGACATCCAGGGCGCCTCGGCGCTCGGGGCGGTCCACGAGCCGATGAGCGTCGTCGACGCGGCCTACGCCTTCGACGACGGCGAGCACCTCGCCCGGTTCTTCGGCAGCGACGCCTCCGACGAGCTGACCCAGGGGTTCGCCGACTCCACCGGCGCCAGCGTGCTCGGTGCCTGGTCCGCCGGCGCCCGGCACTTCACCGCCGGCCAGGCGATCCGCGAGCCCGCGGACCTGGAGGGCCTGCGGATGCGGTTCCCCAACTCGCCGCAGTACCTGATGAACGCCCGCGCCCTCGGCGCGGACCCGACCGAGGTGGCCTACGAGGAGCTGTACCTGGCTCTGCAGCAGGGCATCGTCGACGGTCAGGAAAACCCGATCGTCAACATCGACGCGCAGAACCTCGGCGAGGTGCAGGACTACCTGAGCCTGTCCGCCCACCAGGAGAACTCCAACCTGGTCATCGCCGGCCCGGGGGTCGAGGAGCTGTCCGACGAGCAGCGGGAGGCGCTCGACGCCGCGGTCGCGGCAGCCGTCGAGCAGGTGCCCGAGTGCGTCGCGGAGGACGAGCAGCAGGTCCTCGACGAGTGGACCTCCGGCGGTGAGTTCGAGGTCGTGGAGGACGTGGACGTCGACGCCTTCCGCACCCAGGCCGAGGAGTACCTGCGGGCCAACCTGAGCGAGGAGCAGCTCAGCGTCTACGAGGCCATCCGCGACTCGGCCGAGTGACCGACGCTCTCCGCACCCACCCCCGGGGCGACTCCGCGCAGGAGCGCCCCGGGGCGGTGGTGCAGACCTTCCGCGGCCCGGTGCACCCCGAGCAGCTCGGGTCGACCCTGGTGCACGAACACGTCTTCGTCGGCAGCCCGGAGCTCGACCTCAACCACCCGCACCCGGAGTGGGAGCCGGACACCGCCGTCGACCGGGCCGTCACCGCCCTGACCCGGTTGCGCGACCTCGGCGTCCGCACGGTGGTCGACCTGACCGTCCTGGGCCTCGGCCGGGACGTCGCCCGGCTGCTGCCCGTGGCCGAACGCGCCCCGGTGCACCTGATCGCCTCGACCGGCTACTACACCGCCGACGTGCTGCCGCCCTTCTTCCGCACCCACGGGCCGGGGCTGCTGGTCGACGGCCCCGACCCGCTCATCGAGTTCTTCCTGCACGACATCGAGGAGGGCATCGCCGGCACCGGCGTGCGGGCCGGGATGCTCAAGGTCGTCACCGACGAGGAGGGCATCACCGAGGACGTCGCCCGGGTGATGACCGCCGCCGCGGTGGCCGCCCTGCAGACCGGCGTCCCGATCACCACGCACAGCCGGCCGGCGCTGCGCAACGGGCTGGACCAGCAGGCGTTCCTGCGGAAGCGCGGCGTGCCGCTCGACCGCGTGGTCATCGGCCACTCCGGGGACACCGAGGACCTGACCTACCTCCGGGTGCTGATGGACGCCGGCTCGACCATCGGCATGGACCGGTTCGGCATGGAGCACGTCCTGCCCGACGAGCGCCGGGTCGCCACCGTGCTGGCGCTGCTGCGGCTCGGGTACGCCGACCGGATGGTGCTCTCGCACGACGCGGCCTGCTTCAGCCGCGTCACGCCACCGTCGTGGCGCGCCGCCCGCGCACCGCACTGGCGCTTCGAGAACATCCCGACCCGGGTGGTCCCGATGCTGCTCGCCGGCGGGGCCACCGAGGACGACGTCCACCAGATGACGGTGGTCAACCCGGCCCGACTGCTCACGCCGCACCCGAGGAGGACGTCATGAGCTCGGTGCTCGTGCTGAACGGCCCGAACCTGGACCTGCTCGGCACCCGCAAGCCGGAGGTGTACGGCTCGGCGACACTGGCCGACGTCGAGCAGCTGTGCCGGGTGCGGGCGGCCGAGCTGGGGCTGGACGTGGAGTTCCGGCAGTCCAACCACGAGGGTCAGCTCATCGACTGGGTGCACGAGTGGGGCCGGCGCGTCCGGGACGGCCAGGCCATCGGCGCCGTCTACAACCCGGGCGCCCACGCGCACACCTCCATCGCCCTGCGGGACGCGATCGAGGGGGTGGAGCTGCCGGTGGTCGAGGTGCACATCTCGAACGTGCACGCCCGCGAGCAGTTCCGGCACCACTCCCACATCTCCCCGGTGGCCCGGGGAGTCGTCGTCGGGCTCGGCGTCCTCGGCTACCCCCTGGCGCTGACCGGCCTCGCCGAGCTGGCCCGACAGCCCCGCTGACCGCGGGCCCCCGGCATCAGCCGGCGGCCAGCCGGCGGGCGCGCGCCCGGGGGTGTTCGAGCATCTCGTCGACCAGGCCGTGCAGCCGGTGCAGCCGGGCGGTGGGGTCGTCGGTGAGCACGCCGACGGAGTCGTCGCCGCCGAGCGCGACCGGGACGTGCGGCGGGAGGGTGGCGAGCAGCCCGGCCGTGGCCGCACCCGCACGCTCGACCTGCCGGGCGCTGAGCCGGACGTAACCGAGGGACTCACCGAGCACGTCGACGGCCGCCTCGACCTCGGCTGGGGTGCAGCTGTCCACCGGCACGTCCAGGACGACGCCGCCACCACTGGGACGCACGACGGCCGCCGCGCCGGCGAGCAGGTCCGGGCGGTCGACCGGCAGCGGCGCGAGCAGCGGCAAGAGCCGGTACGGCCGGGCCTGCTCGACCAGCCGGCCGAAGACGTCGACCTGCTCGGCGAGACCCTGCCCCGCGGCGGCGTCCGGGCCGAACCGGGCCGTCACGTGGCGGGCCCCGAACCGGGCGCCCAGGTCCAGCACCCGCCCGTGGGTGGCGTGCACGTGGTCGTCGGGCAGGCTGCCGCCGAGCTGGACCCGGCCGACGTCGAGCACCGTCACCCGGGTCTCCAGCAGCTCGTCGACGAGCCGCTGCAGGTTCCGTTCGCCCGCCCCGCCGGACCACCAGGGCTCCACCTCGGCCACGGCGCCGACGTGCAGGCCGATCGAGTCCCAGCCGGTGCCGGCCAGCAGTTCGGTGAGCTCGACGGGACTGCGCGGGTGCACCACGGACTGGTGCACGGCCAACCGGTTCACGGCACGTCCGTCCTCTCGATCCTGGCGGAGCCGACCGGCGTTCCCGCCGGCACGGCCGGCGCGCGCCGCTGACGGCGGTGGGCGGTCATCCGGACCGGCGCATCGGCGTTCCCGTACCCGTCGTAGCCGCCCAGCCGCTGCACGACCATGACGAAGAGCCGGTCGCCGAGCACCTCGGTGGCCAGGTGCAGGCAGGCGCCGTGCGCGTCCTCCTCGTACAGCAGGCCGTGCTCGCGGACGGCCGCCAGCAGGTCGGCCGGGAGGTCGAACCGGGCCTCGAGGTCGTCGGCGTAGTTCGCCGGCAGCCGGAGCAGCGGGGCGCCGGCGGCCCGCAGCCGCTCCGCCGTCGCCACGACGTCGTCGGTGGCGAAGGCGAGGTACTGGGGTTCGAGGACCCGGGGAGCCCAGCCGCCGCGGCGCAGTGAGGAGGCGGAGAGCGTCAGCCGCACCGCCCGGTCGGGCCCGGTCACCGCCCGGGTGCGCACCAGCCCGAAGGGCGCGGCCAGCTCGGTGACCTGCTGCGGCTCCAGGCCGAGCACCGCCCGGTAGAACAGCCCGGCCTCGTCGAAGGCGTCGAAGGGCTGGGTCAGGGCGACGTGGTCGATGCCGGTGAGGCCGGCGCCCGGCGCGGGTGGGGCACCGGTGGGCAGGAAGTCGGCCGGCCAGCCGTCGGGCCCGGTGCGCGTGAAGAACACCTCGGTGCCGTCCGGCGCGGCCACCGCGGACAGCTCGGCCTCGGCCGCGCCGCGCGTCCGCGGCAGCACCGGCGCACTCATCGCCTCGGCGCGCCCGGCCGAGCGCCCCGGGTCGCTGCTCTCCAGCCCCAGCGCGGAGACCGCGGCCTCCCCGGGCGCACCGGGCCGGACGACGGAGGCGTTGAGCAACACCCGCGCCGCCCCCTGCTCCCAGAGCTGCACCGGCTTGGACCGGTGCTGACCGGTGTGGGTGAACCCCAGGGCGGTCAACGCCTGCCCGACCTGCGGCCCCGAGACCCCGTCGACGGCCAGCTCGGTGAACGACCAGCCGGAGAGCTCCGGTGCGGCCGGCGGCGAGCGGAGGCCGGCGGCGGGGTCGACCAGCGCGAGCGCCTCCTCGAGCCACTGCAGCGAGCGCATGGCGTCCACGGCGGTCCGGGCCGGGTCGGACTGGCGGTACACGTCGTTGAACACCTCCAGCGACAGCGGCCCGCGGTACCCGGTCGCGAGCACGGCGCCGAGGAAGCCGGGCAGGTCGAAGGCGCCCTGCCCGGGGAAGAGCCGGTGGTGCCGGCTCCACTGCAGCACGTCCATGGTCAGCTGCGGGGCGTCGGCCAGCTGGAGGAAGAAGACCTTCTCCCCCGGCACCGCGGCGAAGCCGCTCGGGTCCCCGCCGCGGGAGAGCACGTGGAAGCTGTCCAGGCACAGCCCGAGCGCAGCGACGTCGGCCCGGCGGACGGCGTCCCAGGAGGCGTCCCAGGTCGAGACGTGCCGGCCCCAGGCGAGCGCCTCGTAGGCGATCCGCAGACCGCGCAGCTCGGCCCGGGCCGCGGTGGTCGACAGCTGCTCGGCGAGCTGGTCGACGTCGGCGACGGCGTCGGGAGCGACCGAGGAGCAGACCAGCACGGTGTCCACGCCGAGCGCGCCCATCACGTCGAACTTCCGCTCGGCACGCCGCAGGTTGGCGGCGAACCGCGCGGGGTCGGTCGAGTCCAGGTCCCGGAAGGGCTGGTACAGGTCGATCGACAGGCCGAGGTCGGCGCAGCGGGTGGCCAGTTCGGCCGGCGACCACGGGGAGGCGATCAGGTCGGGCTCGAACACCTCGATGCCGTCGAAGCCCGCGGCCGCCGCCGCGGTGAGCTTGTCCTCCAGGGTCCCGGACAGGCAGACCGTGGCGATCCCCCGGCGCGGCCGCGCGGAGAACGCGGCGCCGTCTGCGGGACGGGCTGGTGGCATGGACCCTGCTCTCCTATGTACCAAGCGGTGAGTTACCGACACCCGACCACATCGGACGGCGGTGCGCCAGTCCCCGCCGACGCCGGGCACCCGGTCGCCGCAGCCGCTCGGCGCGGGCTGTGCATAGGCTCCGCCGGACGCCCGCCCACGCAGGAGGAGACCGTGACCGAGCCCCGCCCGGACAGCGAGCTCGGCACCGACACGGCCACGGCGCGCCCGGTGGAACGCACCCGGGACGCCGACCGGACCCGGGCGGAGATCCTCGCCGTGGCCACCGCGGAGTTCGCCGACCGCGGGTACGCCGGGGCCCGGGTCAACGAGATCGCCGACAAGCTGAGCACGACCAAGCGGATGATCTACTACTACTTCGGCGGCAAGGAGCAGCTCTACGTCGCGGTGCTGGAGCAGGCCTACGGCCGGATCCGCGCGCTGGAACAGCAGGTGGACGTCGAGCACCTCGAGCCGGTGGCTGCGCTCCGCGAGCTGGCCGGGCTCACCTTCGACCACCACGAGGCGCACCCGGAGTTCATCCGGCTGGTGAGCATCGAGAACATCCACCGGGCCGAGCACCTGGCCGGCTCCCCGGCACTGGCCGGCCTGGCCGCCCCGGCGGTCGACGTCCTGGGCGCCATCCTGCAGCGCGGCCGGGAGGACGGACTGTTCCGGGACGACGTCGACGCGCTCGACGTGCACCAGGTGATCAGCGCCTTCTGCGTGTTCCGGACCGCCAACCGGCACACCTTCCGGGCCATCTTCGACCGCGACATGCTCGACCCGGCGACCCGCGCCCACCAGCGGAAGCTGCTCGGCGACCTCGTGGTGGCCCACCTCACCACACGCTGAGCCCCGGGCGGTGCGACGCTCGGCAGGACACGTGCACCGGCCCCGGCGACCACTCGCCGGGGCCGTCCGACGGCGTGCACGACCGACAGGAGACACCGAACACGTGACTGCGACAGCCGGACCACGACAGGCCCTCGTCGTGGGCGCCACGGGGATCGTCGGCCAGAACCTGGCGGAGCGACTGACCGCCCAGGGGTGGGAGGTCCACGGGCTCTCCCGCAGCGGGCGGGCCCCCGGCGCGGGCGTGCACCCCGTGCAGGCGGACCTGGCCGACCCCGCCGGACTCGCGACCGCGCTGGCGGGCCTGACGCCCGAGCTCGTCGCGATCACCGCCTGGACCCGGCAGGCCACGGAGGCGGAGAACATCGCGGTCAACGGCGCCGCCGTCCGCAACGTGCTGCAGGCGCTCGAGCCGGCCGGGTCGGTGCGGCACGCGGCGCTGATGACCGGGCTGAAGCACTACCTCGGCCCGTTCGAGGCCTACGCGCAGGGCGAGATGCCGGACACGCCCTTCCATGAGGACGAGCCCCGTCTGGACGCGCCGAACTTCTACTACGCGCAGGAGGACGAACTCTTCGCCGCCGCCGCCCGCGCCGGGTTCACCTGGAGCGTCCACCGGTCGCACACGGTGTTCGGCTTCGCCGTGGGCAACGCGATGAACATGGTACTGACGCTGTCGGCGTACGCCGCGATCTGCAAGCAGACGGGCCGGCCGTTCGTGTTCCCCGGGTCGAGCACCCAGTGGAACAGCGTGACCGACGTGACCGACGCCGACCTGCTGGCCGACCAGATCATCTGGGCCGCCGCCAGCGAGGCCGGACACGACCAGGCCTTCAACACCGTCAACGGCGACGTCTTCCGCTGGCGCTGGCTGTGGCCGCAGATCGCCGCCCACTTCGGCCTGGAGTGGGAGGGCCACGAGGGACGGGTCCGCCCGCTCACCGAGAGCATGGCCGGCACCGAGGACGTCTGGGCCGGGATCGCCGCGGAGCACGGACTGGTCGAGCCCGACCTCGGCCGGATCGCCTCCTGGTGGCACACCGACAGCGACCTCGGCCGGGAGATCGAGGTGCTGACCGACATGAACAAGAGCCGCAAGGCCGGCTTCACCGAGAGCCGGGACTCCCGCGACAGCTTCTTCCGCTACGTCGAGCGGTACCGCGCGGCGCGGATCATCCCCTGACGGGTCCGGCGGGCGCGGCACGCCGCGACGCGAACCGGGGCAGGGAGACGCGGACGGCGGTGGCGACGAGGCGGCGACGGGCCGGCGATGGGAGTGCTCGGGCGACGCGCAGCATCGTGGCCGCGATGGACGTCGGTGCGGACCCGACGTCGAGGTAGGCCACCCACGCCTGCTCCGGGAGGCTGAAGAAGGCCTGGAAGAAGGCGTCGGTCTCTGCCTCGTCCAGATCGAGGAGGACCTCACGCCCCAGGCCGAGCATGCCGAGGGTCGCGCGTTGCCGCGCACTGCGGACCAGTGCCCGCACCGCTGCTGCATCGGCCCCGGCCAGCACGGCGTCGGCGATCGCGCTGCCCGCCCGCAGTGAGGTGGCGACGCTGTACCCGGTCGCCGGGTGCACCAGCCCGGCGGCCGCCCCGATGGGCACGCCGACGGATCGTCGGACGGCGGCGTCCAGGGGGATCGCCACCCGTTCCGGACGGTCGGCGGTGCACAGACCGGCCTCGGCGATCAGCCGGTGCAGGCGGTCGCGCAGGTGCGGCAGTGCCACCGGCGGCCGGGCAGCCAGGGAGGTGGCCTCCAGCAGGGTCGTGCCGTCGTCCAGGCCCATCCCGTACAGGAAGGCGGGCGGCTGTGCGACGCCGTCCTCCCGGAGGACCGCCCAGTCCATGAGCAGTGCGCCCCCGTCCGGGACCAGGCCGCCGAGGTCTCCGGTGACCCGTTCCCCCCAGGCCCGCTGGTGGGCGCTGCCGGGACCGCCACCGCGGGCGTCGACGACGATGCCGCCGGTGAGGGTGCTGCCGTCGGTGAGCGTCACGACCTGACCAGCCGGGTCCTGGTGGACGGCGGCGACCGACCCGGTGCGGGTCGCACCGCCACCGGCGCGCAGCTGACCGAGCAGGAGACCGTGCACGACGTCGTTGTGGAGCCGGGCGTAGGCACGACCGATGTCCTGGCTCCCGGCGGTGGTGCGCACCACGGTGACCGGGTACCGGCGACCCAGCGGCGGAGGTCCCTCCGTCCGGGCCGTGTCGCCGAGCAGCGCCGTGGTCACGGCATCGAGCTCGTCGGCCCACATGCCGTAGGTCTGGTGCCAGGGCCGCAGGTGCGGGACGACCACGACCACGCCCAGCCCCCGAGCGGCGCAGGCGGCAGCGACCGACAGCCCGGCCGGCCCGGCGCCGGCGACGACCACGTCCCAGTGCGGTCGCGGCGCGACGGGGTTCACGGGCGCTCGACGTGCGCGGGCGATGAGGTGCGCCGGCAGGACGGCGCATGCGTGTCCCGTCGGGAACGACGGCGGACGGCACGGCGGGACAGCCAGCGGGTCACGGGTGCTCTCGTCTCCTCGGTCGGAGAACACGCTAGCCGTTACACCGCGGTTCGGCTGCGCACGACCATTCGCCGCCCGAGATGTCCGCCGATCCCTACGCTGACGTGATGTTCTTCCTCTTCGGCTTCGGCACCAAGCGAAAGCACCTCGGCCCCGGCGAGACCCGCACCTGCCCGAACTGCAACAACACCTCGCAGTGGGCTCGGGTGGAGCAGTACAAGCAGTTCTCACTCTTCTTCGTGCCGGTCGCCCGGTGGAAGCGCCGGCAGGTCGAGGTCTGTGGCATCTGCGGCACCACGGTCGCGGTCTGAGCGGCACCCAGGCAGCGAGGAGCTGTCAGCGGGGCGTCCGGACGGTCACCAGGAAGTCCCCGCCCGTCGAGGGGACCACCTCGCCGGTCCACGGGTCTTCCAGGTGCCCGTCGTCGTCCTCGTCGACGTGCCGCAGGGCTTCCCCGCTCGGCACGCGGAGAACGGGTCGAGCGACTCCTCCGTGCTGCACCACCTGGACGTCGACCACCCGTCCCCGGACCCGTTCGTCGACGGGGTAGTCGTGGTGGGACTCGACGAGGTGCTCGCGACCGTCCGCTCCCCTGTGCCGGATGCACTGGAGGTCGACGAGCTGGTCCCGCTCGAGGGCCTCCCCACAGCACTGGTGTTCCCAGCCACCCACCTCGACGACGACGTCCACCACGGGTGCAGATCCTCCTGGCCGAAGGCGGCCACCGCACCCGCTACGAGCTCGAGCCCACCGGGGCAGGAGCCCGGACGGTGAGCACCACGCCGGTGGCCAGCGCCCCGATCGCCACGGCGGCCAGGACGACCGGCAGGTACTCCCCGGTCGCGCCGATCACCGCGCCCGCGGCCGGGGGTCCGAGCGCGGACCCCAGGGCGGCCGACGTGTAGAGGACGCCGAGCAGCCCACCGAGTCCCCGCACCCCGAACAGGCTGGCGGCCACCGCCGGGCCGAGCGCGACGAACCCGCCGTACCCGATGCCGAGCAAGGCGGCGAAGACGACGAGGCGCGGGTAGCCGGGCGCGCCGAGCCAGAGCAGGAAGCTGCCGGCCATCAGCGCGAAGCAGGCCTGGTACGTGCGGAGCACTCCGGTGCGGGCCGCAGCGGCGCCGAGGGCCAGCCGCCCCACGATGCTGGCCGCACCGATGACCCCGACCAGGGTCGCCGCCGCGACGTCTCCCGCGCCCCGGCTCGCGGCGTACGCCGGCAGGTGCACGAACGGGACGAACAGCACGATCGAGAGCAGCAGCCCGCTCAGGTAGAGGCGCAGGTACGCCGGGGTCCGCAGCCGGGAGAGCAACGGCGCCGGGTCGTCGTGCGTGGTCACCGGGGCAGCGCGGACGAACAGGGCGCACCCGACGAGTGCGATGGTGCTGACGGCCGCGAGGA
Organism: Modestobacter sp. VKM Ac-2978; assembly: GCF_026968025.1. Taxonomy (NCBI): domain Bacteria; kingdom Bacillati; phylum Actinomycetota; class Actinomycetes; order Geodermatophilales; family Geodermatophilaceae; genus Modestobacter; species Modestobacter sp. VKM Ac-2978. The sequence continues at coordinate 46,864 of NZ_JAPVBP010000010.1, forward strand.
GGAGGTAGGCCTCCCGCCAGCCGTAGCGGGCGATGAGGTCGGCGGCCAGCGGGGCGACGAGCAGCGTGCCCAGCCCGATGCCGGACACCGTGATGCCGACCGCGAAGGTGCGGCGCCGGGTGAACCACCCACCCACCACGGCCACCAACGGCACGTAGCTGCAGGCCACTCCGAGCCCGACGCCGAGGCCGTGTCCCAGGTACGCGTGCCACAGTTCCGTCGCGCGGGAGGTGAGCACGAGGCCGAGACCCATCGCGAGGGCCCCCACGAGCACCACCCGGCGGGGACCGAACCGGTCGACCGCCGGGCCGGAGAGGGCGCCCAGGCCGAAGATGGCCAAGGTGGTCAGGGAGAAGACGGCGGCGGTGCCCCCGGGCCCGGAGCCGAGCTCAGCGCTCATCGGGAGCAGGAACGCCCCGAAGCTGTAGGCCACCCCGAAGCTGGTGAACATCGCGACGAAGGCCGCTGCCACGACCGACCAGGCCCGCGGACCGTCCTGCAGGTCGAGTTCGCCCGGTACCGGCGGCTCCGGTGTCGCGTTCACCGGGACCCGCCGGAGAACAGCCCACCGTCGGCCCCTGGGGCGGGGAACACCACCCGCACACGCAGGCCGCCCTCCGGCGGCGCGGACAGCTCCAGGGCCGCGCCGTGGACCTCGGCCACCCGGGCCACGATCGCGAGCCCGAGCCCGCTGCCGGGCTGCGCGGGGTGGTGGCTCCCGGCGCCGCCGAACGACGTCCGTCCTCCGCCTCGGACGAAGGGCTCGGTGAGCGTGCCCAGCACGTCCGGGGGCACCCGCGAGCCGGTGTTGGTCACCCGCAGCTCGGCCCGACCCTCGCTCGTGCTGCCCGTCGTCACGTGCACGGTCCCGCCCGGGCCGGTGTTGTGCCGGATGCCGTTGAGCACCAGGTTGGTCACCAGCTGCCGGACGAGCGGCTCGGCACCGTCGAGGTCGCCCTCGCCGAGATCGGTGTGCACGCCGATGCCCGCCCGGTCGGCCAGCGGGTCCAGGTCCCGGACGACGCCCCCGGTGACCTCGGCGAGGTCGACCGGGGTGCGCGGCGGCGTGCGCCCCTGGTCCAGGGCCGCGAGGGCGAGCAGCGCCTCGACGGTCTCGGTGCCCCGGCGGTTGGTCTCGTCCAGCCGGGCGAGCAGCCGGGGCACGTCCACGGTGGCCGGGTCGGCCAGCGCCACGTCGAGCATCGCGCGCTCCACGGCGTAGGGGGTGCGCAGTTCGTGCGAGGCGTTGGCGGCGAACCGGCGGTGCTCCTCGAAGGACGCCTGCAGCCGGTCGAGCATCGTGTCGAAGGTGTCGGCGAGCTCACCGAACTCGTCCGGGGTGCCCTGCAGGCGCACCCGGTGCTCCAGCGAGCCGGCCGCCACCTGCCGGGCGACGCCGTGGATGGAGTGCAGCGGGCGGAGCATCCGGCCGGCCAGGACCCAGCCCCCGACCAACCCGACCACCGCCAGCAGGGCGAGCACCACCACCAGCTTCGGCACCAGCGCGGTCACCAGGTCGCCGCGGTCCGGGACGGGGACGCCGTCGGCGTCGCTCAGGTTCCCCTCGGGGACGAAGTGCAGCACGTAGGCCAACAGCGCGACCGTGCCGAGGCCGGCGGCGGCGAGGAAGCCGGCGTAGCTCAGGGTCAGCCGCAGCCGGGCACTCACCGGAGGCCGGGACCGCTCGCGGCGTCGTCGGCCGTCGGCTCGCCCACCCGGTAGCCGGTGCCGGGAACGGTGTGGATCAGCCACGGGTCGCCGAGGCGCTTGCGCAGCGAGGAGATGGTGATCCGGACGGCGTTGGTGAACGGATCCGCGTTCTCGTCCCACGCCCGCTCGAGCAGCGACTCCGCGCTGACCACCCCGCCGCGGGCGGCCATCAGCACCTCCAGCACCGCAAACTGCTTGCGGGTCAGCCCCACGTACCGGCCGTCGCGGTACACCTCCCGGCGGAACGGGTCGAGGGTGAGGCCGGCGAACTCCACCACCGGGGGCGCACCCTCGAGCGGACGGCGGCCCAGCGCACGCAACCGCACCACCAGCTCTCGCATGGCGAAGGGCTTGGTGAGGTAGTCGTCGGCGCCGAGCTCGAAGCCGGCGACCTTCTCCTCCAGCCGGTCGGCCGCGGTCAGCATGAGGATGCGGCACGGCAGGCTCTCGGCGACGATCCGCCGGGCGACCTCGTCCCCGGAGGTGCCGGGGAGGTCACGGTCGAGCACGACGACGTCGTAGCTGTTGACGGCCAGGTTCTCCAGCGCGCTGTCCCCGTCGTGGACGACGTCGGAGGCGATGGCCTCCAGCCGGAGCCCGTCCCGGATGGCGTCGGCCAGGTAGGGCTCGTCCTCGGCGATCAGCACGCGCATGCGGCGAGGGTAGGGAGCCGGGTGTCTCCTCGACGTATCGGCGCGCTGGGCGGCGGACGGGGCCACACGCCGGGCGGGCACCCGACGACGCGCGTGCGCCTCTGCGGCGAGTTGCCGGGCCGCGACGACGCTGGCCGGTTCGCGGGTGGCCGTCACGCGGTCAGCCGGCGGTGGGGTCGGCGGCCGGCGCGGGGCACTGACCGCCGCGCTCGACGGCCAGCTCGTAGTGCCACATCTCGTTGCCGTAGGTCTGGCAGAGGCCGTAGTCGGACCCGTACCGGGACAGCCAGTACATGGCGTCCGTGGGACCGATGTCGACCGCGTCGCCGGTGACGTGGGAGGACTCCTCGGGACGGAGCACCCACTCCCGGGCTGCCTCGGCGCTGCCGTACTGGTCCACCGCGGCGTCGAAGAGCGCCTGCTGGTAAGCCGCACTGCGCCACCCGCTTGCCACATGGAGGTCCACCCCGTCGGCCGTCGCGTCCCGGGCCGCGTCCTGGACGGCGGTGCGCAGCGCGCCGTCGAGCCCGGTGATGGCCGGGACGTCGGCGAAGGCCGACAGCTCCTCGCCGTCGGCGACGTGACCGTTCTCGACGGTCATGGCTCCCCCGCCCGACGCACCCGGGGCCGGTGGGCCGGCGACACCGGCCAACGCGCTGGACCCCGGGGGGACGGACGGACCGGCCGACGAGCACCCGGCCACGCCCGCGATCAGCAGGGTTGCGGTGACCAGCGTCGCGACGATCCCCCGCCGGGGACGGCGCGCGCCGTCCCCGGAGCGGCGCGCGACGGCCAGGCAGATGGTGGTGAGCGCGACCCCGACCAGCGTGCCGGCGGTGTTGGCGGCGACGTCGACGAGGTCGGGCACCCGGCCGGGCAGCGCGGTCTGCGCCAGCTCGATCAGCACCGAGGTCGCGGCACCGAGCGCCAGCGGCAGCACCGGACCGGAGCGCCGCAGGACCAGGGCGGCCAGCGCGCCCACCGGGACGAAGAGCAGCGCGTTCGCCACGGCCTCGACCTGGGTCCGGGACACGGTGCCCGGCCAGGGCGCGGCGAGGGCCTCGACCCCGGCCACCACCGCCCTGCGGGCGTCGGCGACGAACCCGGTCGGACCGAGCGTGATGCAGCCGACCACGACCAGCACAGCGACCGCGGCCAGCACGAGGAGACCCGTTCGCCGCGAGCCCGACGGGACGCCGGGCGCCCTGTCGGCGGGCAGGTGGTGGGTGGTCGTCATGGGAGGACTCCTCCCCGCGCGGCAGAGCCGGTGCGGCATCGAGAACTGGTGGACAGCTCCCAGTGCACGCGGGCCGCCGTTGCCCGGGCGTCTCCGATTCCGCATACGCCCACGACATCCCCGGGCGTGGGCCGCCAGTGCGCACGGACCAACCGCGGAATCCGGTCGACGCAGTGCGACTGCACTCCTACCGTTCCCCGGCGTGGACCGCGCCCAGATCTTCGACATCGCTCATCTGCGCCATCCGATCGCGGCGCCGGTGGGGCCCGAGCAGCTGCGCCACCTGGTCGGCTGGCTGAGCGCACCCACCGGGGGCCGCGCCGTGGACCTCGGCTGCGGCGAGGGCGAGTGGCTGCAGGAGCTGCTGATGCAGCCCGGGTTGACCGGTGTCGGCATCGACCACATGCTTCCGGCCTCCGCCGTCGACCGCGCCGCCCAGCGGGGGCTGGGCGACCGGGTGCGCTGGGCCGAGGCAGACGCCGCCACGTGGAGTGACGGGCGCTTCGACGTGGTGCTGTGCGTTGGCGCGAGCCACGCCTTCGGCCGGCTGCCGGACATGCTGGCCGCCGTCCGGAAGCACCTGCGCCCCGGCGGCCAGGCGCTGGTCGGCGACACGATCTGGGAGGACAGTCCGTCCGCGTCTGCCCTGGCGGCGCTCGAAGCCTCTTCCGAGGACTTCCCCGACCTCGCCGGCTTCGTGCGGGCCACCCGTGAGCACGGGTTCGAGCCGTCGTACGGGCACACCAGCACGCTGGCCGAGTGGGACGACTACGAGTTCAGCTGGACCGGATCGCTCGTCGACTGGGCACTGCGGGAAGCCCCGACGACCGAGGACCGCGATCAGGCGCTGGCCGCCGCCCGCGCACACCGCGACGCCTGGCTGGGCGGCTGGCGCCGCCAACTGGGCTTCGCCACCCTCGTCCTGCACGACGTGGCCACCGCGCCCAGCTGATCCTGCAGGTCACAGCTGCAGCTTGAGGCCCTCGTGCGAGACGGCGAAGCCCAGGCGCGCGTAGAAGCGGTGCGCGTCGGCTCGGGACTTGTCGGTGGTCAGCTGGACCAGGGAGCAGTGGCGACGGCGCGCCTCCTCGATCGCCCACGAGAACAACGCGGCTCCCAGCCCGCGACTGCGGTGGTCCTCCCGGACCCGCACCCCCTCGATCTGAGCCCGCAAGGCACCGCGCCGAGCGAGGCCGGGCAGGAAGCTCAGTTGCATCGTGGCCACCACCTGCACGCCATCGGTGGCGACGAGCAGCAGGTGCGCCGGGTCCGCGTCGATGGCCTCGAACGCATGCAGGTAGGGCTGCAGGTCCGCGTCAGAGATGAAGCCGTCGCGAGTGGAACCGAGCGGATCGGCGGCGAGCAGGTCCACGATCGCGGGCACGTCCAGTGCGGTGGCCCGCCGCAGCATCACCGTCGTGCCGTGCAGGGAGATCTGCCCCAACACGCTCACCTCGGCAGAGTGCCACGGCATGGTGAGCGTGGCAGGGCGCGAAGCCCACCAGCCTCCGGGCAACCCTGACGAGGAGAGAGTTCATGACCTGCGTCCGCGCTGCCCGAAGACCCCGCCGGCTTGCGGATGGACGTCTTCACCGACGGGGATGCAGGAGCCCCGCTGCCCACCGGGGTGGGTGACCTGGCGCTCCTGGTCGACGGCTGGTTCGAGAGCCACTCACCCGAAGGCGGACGAGGGGCGCACCTGACCATCCGGCAAGCTCGGCAGGCCGATGCGGTGCCCGTCGTCGTCCACGTCAGTCAGGTTCCGGCACTGATCGCGGCCCTGACCGAGGTCTCCCTGCGCCTGACCCAGCTCTGGGAACGCGACGGCCGGGACGCCTGGGCCGGGCAACCCGCACCGGGCGGGACCGGTCCACAAGACCCCGGACCGCACACGACCGAACCCCGGCCGACTCCGGAGACCGAACACGACCGGGACCAAGCCCGCCGCGCTCGCCGCCTGGGCAAGGCCCAGGTGATGGAGCGGGTCCATGAGCGCGCTCCCGAGGTGCTGGCCGCCTTCCTCAGGGCAGAGGACGACGACGAGGTCGCGAACTCCCTGGCGCCACTGTTGGACGTGCCGCTCGAGACGGCCGCGCAGATCGCCCGGCACCTCCAGTTCCGCGAACTGACCCGGGCCGCCCGCGCCTCGCACACATCGCTCTAGAGATCACCGCCCCTCGGACACGGGACGTCATGGAGAGTCGTGCCGCACCCAGGGCTGACTCGGCCGCTCAGGCAGTTGCCCACAGGAGCTCGTGCAGCGCGCGCCGCTGCCGTGACGGCGGATCGGCGACCTCCGCCACCGAGTCTGGTCTCACCGATGGCACCCGGCCGATGGCCGCCATCGTGGTGACCTCCCAGTTGACAGGGACATCGAACTCCTCAGCGACAGCCGAGCGGTCGAAAGCGCGGAACTGACGGACGGACAACCCCAGAGCTTGGGCCTGGAACGTCATGTGTGCGACCGCTTGGCCCAGGTCGTAGTGCGAGAACTCGGAGTACTCCCAGTCGGTGCCCTCCACGTAGCGATGGGCCAGGTTGGCGACCAACAGGCTCGCCGTCGGCGCCCAGGCCGACGAGCTGCGCGCAAGATGCCTCACCAAACGGTGCTGGACGAGGTCACCGCGGCGGCCGACGATGAACGCCCAGGGCTGCGAGTTGCCTGCTGACGGCGCCCAACGAGCGGCCTCGAGCAGCACCTCGACCTGAGCATCCGACAGCTCGTGCTCGGTGTCGAAGGTCGTCGGACTCCATCGACTGGACAGCAAGGGATGGAGGGCCGGCTCCGGCAATCCGTTCACCGCCGGAGGATCGCACGGAGGCCGGTGGTCGAGGGGGTCCTGTTCCGGTCCCCGATCGGGCGCACCCGCCGGTCCTCGCTGAGGCGGCGGCCACAGCCGAGCACGGACCACCGACCGGAGTCAGAGAACTCGAGCGCCGCGGTGAGGGCGGGCAGGGGTGGCGGACGCAACAGTCGGTGCCCTACAGTCCCGGCGTGCACACAGCTCAGCTGACCTGGTGGCGCGCCCGCTGAGGCGCCCATCCGCACACCCCTGAACTCCCGCGGCCGCCTCGTTCGAGGCGGCCGTTCGTGTTCTCCGCGGGTCGGCTCGGACGGCGGTCATCTCCCCTGGAGGACCTCATGTCCCGACTGCTCCACCACCTGCTCCAGCACCCCGCCGCACAGCCCTTCGCCATCCTGAGACGCGCCGACGGCCCCGGCGTGGAGGTGCTCACCGGCGACGTCGTCGATGTCGAGCGGCTCGCCGACATCCCGCTGCCCGAAGGGGCCACCGGACTCCCGGGCCTGCAGGTGCTGGCCGCTGTCCCCTACCGGCAGGTGGCCGAACGCGGCTTCGCCTGCCACGACGACGGCGCGCCGCTGCGCTGCCTGGTGGTGCGCGACACCGAGGTGCTGACCCCGGAGGAGGCACTGGACCTGCTGCCCGATGAGGACCCCGGGGTGTACGGCAGTCGGTTCGACGTCGACGACGACGCCTACGCCGACCTGGTCGAGCGGGTGGTGGACGAGGAGATCGGCCGAGGCGAGGGAGCCAACTTCGTGCTGCGCCGCGACCACCTCTCCACCGCCACGGCGGCTCCGGCGACCACGGCGCTGAGGGTGCTGCGCCGGCTGCTGGTCGGCGAGCCGGGCGCCTATTGGGCCTTCGCCCTGCACGCCGGCGACCTGACCATGGTCGGGGCCACCCCGGAGCGGCACGTCAGCTGCGCCGGTGGCGAGGTGGTGATGAACCCGATCAGCGGCACCTACCGCTTCCCGCCGTCCGGCCCGACCACCGAGGGGCTGCTCGGCTTCTTGGCCGATGACAAGGAGGTCGAGGAGCTGTTCATGGTGGTCGACGAGGAGCTCAAGATGATGAGCCGGGTGTGCCGCCGCGGCGGGCAGGTGATCGGTCCGGTGCTGCGGCAGATGAGCGCGCTGGTGCACACCGAGTACCTGCTGCGCGGGCACAGCGACCTCGATGTGCGCGACGTGCTGCGCGAGACGATGTTCGCCCCCACCGTCACCGGATCCCCCGTGGAGAACGCCGCCCGGGTGATCGCCCACCACGAGACCACCGGCCGCGGCCACTACGCGGGCGTGCTCGCGCTGATCGGGACCGACGACGCCGGAGCGCGCACGCTGGACGCCCCCATCCTCATCCGGACCGCGTACCTGGAACCCTCCGGTGTGGTGCGGGTGCCGGTCGGGGCGACCCTGGTGCGGCACTCGGACCCGATCGCCGAGACCGCCGAGACACACGCCAAGGCCGCAGGCGTGCTGCGCGGTCTCGGCGTGCTGCCCGCCCCCGAGCACCGCCCGGCGCCCTTCCTGGCCGACCAGCCCGGAGTCGCCGAGGCGCTCGCCCGCCGCAACGAGCGGCTCGCCCCCTTCTGGGCGCGCCCCCAGCACGACCGGCCGGACCCCGTCCTGGTCGGCCGGAGCGCCCTGGTGGTCGACGCTCAGGACGCGTGGACCCAGATGCTGGCGCACCTGCTGCGCCGACTGGGGATGATCGCCACCGTCCGCCGCTGGGACGACGTCCACCCGACGGACGACGCCGCCGACCTGCTGGTCGCCGGTCCCGGGCCCGGCGACCCGCGCGACCTGGGCGACCCCCGGATCGCCGCCTTGCACGCCCTGGTGCGCCGGCGCCGGGACACCGGCCGGCCACTGCTGGCGGTGTGCCTCAGCCATCAGGTGCTCGCCATGCAGCTCGGGCTGACCGTCGATGCGTTGCCGATGCCGCACCAGGGCACGCAGCGCAGCATCGACCTGTACGGCCAGCAGGTGCGGGTCGGCTACTACAACACCTTCGCCGCCGCCGTCCCGCCGTCGGGGCTGCCCGGCGTGCAGGTCGCCGCCGACCCGGCCACCGGCGAGGTGCACGCGCTCCGCGGGCCGGGCTTCGCCGCGGTGCAGTTCCACCTGGAGTCCCTGCTCTCCCCCGACGGTCTGGACGTGCTCACCGGACTCGCACGGGAGCAGCTGCTGCCCTGACGACACCGGTGGCCGCCGCGGACGCCAGCGAGCTGGAAGAACCACATCGGCTGTCCCGGGGGGGCGTCGCTCCAGCAGCCCGGGAGACCCCCCGAGCGGAAACCCGCTCGGACGGTCAGTCGGCGTCCGGGGGCGGGCAGAGGCAGAACGGGTGCCCGTGAGGGTCGAGCATGACGCGGTATGCCTCCGGGGCCGGCTGCTCCGCGGCCTCCGTGGCACCCAGGTCGGCCGCGTGCAGGATCGCCGCGTCCAGGTCGCCGACCCGGAAGTCGAGGTGGAACTGTTGCGCGTGCGCCTGACCGGGCCACCGCGGTGCGGCGTACGACTGCACGGGTGGTGTTGCGGTCAGGTCGTCCGGGTGTAGGTGGTGACCCGGGTGCCGCCGCTGACGGCGTGCTCGTCGACGATCTCGAAGCGTCGAGCCTCGGCTGTACCGGAGTCGAACAACGGGATGCCGGCGCCCAGGACGATCGGGTAGCGCTTGAGCACCAGGACGTCGATCTCGTCCAGGAGCGCACCGGCCAGCGCTCCCCCACCGGCCAGCCACACCCCGGCGCCGGGTTCGCCCTTGAGCCGGCGCACGAGCGGGACCGGGTCCCGACTGACCTGCACCGCCGGGTCGATGTCCGCAGGCAGCGTGGTCGAGACGACGTGCTGCTCCAGGTGGGCGTAGGGACTGGTGATCTGGGCCTGCAGGGCCGGTTCGTAAGTGGCCCGCCCCATGACCACGGCATCGAAGCGCGTCCCCGGGGCGGTGATCTGCAGCTGGCTCCGGACGTGCGTGGGCAGCGTCTCGGGGAACTCCTGGGCGATGAACTCAAGCAGCGGCTCCGTGACGGGGAAGAAGTCGTAGGAACCGTCCGGGGCGGCGATGAACCCGTCCAGGGTCACCCCCACGTAGTAGGTCAGCGCACGCACGTCAGATCACTCCTCACCCGTGGCGCCTGGACGCAACCACTACAGGCATAGTAGTGACCCGGCGGTCTGGTGCACCAACGCCGACGTGGGTTGTCAGGGAGAGGAGAACGCGTGCTCAACGTCTCGCGGCGACAGGCGCTCATCGACGCGGCGATCGAGGTCCTGGCCGGTCAGGGCGCCCGCGGGCTCACCTTCCGGGCCGTCGACGCCCAGGCGGGGGTGCCGCCGGGGACCGCGTCGAACTACTTCCCGAACCGGGACGACCTGCTCACCCAGGCCGGCGGACGCATCTACCAACGACTGACGCCGGACGCCGCCACGATGGCCGGCAGCCGCACCGGCCCCCGCGACCGGCAGCGCGTCGAAGAGCTGGTGACCGCGGTGACCGAACGGATCCAGGCCTACCGCACCGGCTGGCTGGCGCTGCTCGAACTACGCCTGGAGGCCACCCGCCGCCCGGCGCTGCGCCAGGTCCTCACCGCCACCGTGCGCGCCGACCTCGAGGCCACCATCGCCTACCACCTGGACACCGACCTGCCCGGGGACACGACCACGGCCGTCCTGCTGTACCTGGCCGTCAACTGGCTCGTCGTCGAGTCACTGACCCTGCCCGAGGTCCTCGACGGCCTCGGCGGACTGTCCGCCGAGGCCATCACCACCGCCGTCGTCCACCGGATCCTGGCCACCACCCCCGAGGGCTGACCACACCCGTGCCGGCTGTCCGGGTCCCACTGGTCCGGTCCACCTCTCGCCGGACCAGTCGATGTCCTGGTGCCCGCCGTCCGGGCCGATGAGCGACTGCTTGCTCGCCAGGACGTCGTTCAGCGCGGGAGCGGCGCGGAGGAGGGCGTGGGACCGACGCGTGAGTTGCTGGTCCCGGACGCGGAAGGCGGTGTGCAGCGCCTCACCCGAGACCCCCGGGTCCAGGAGTTGCCGCAGGACCGCGCGCAGCTGCGGGATCGGGTGGCCGGCGATGCGCAGTTGATGGACCACACGCGCGTCGCGGACCTGGACGGCGGAGTAGGTGCGGATGCGACCGCTCCCTTCCCGATCCGGGGTCAGGAGTCCCTCCGCTTCCCAGTGCCGCAGCGTGGCCGGGGTGGTCCCCAGGGCCTCGGCGAGCTCGGAGATGGTCATGGCATCCGAGGGGCGGGGCTCCCCGAGCGGCTCGGCCGCGATGGACGCCACCGCCTCGCGCGCCGCCTGCAGGTCGCGGCGCTCACGAGCGAGCTCGGCGTGGGCGTCGTCGAGCATGGCGAGGAACGCTGCCAAGGGCTGATCGTGCAGCGCCTGCAGCAGCTCCTGGGCCCGGACCGGACCGACGGCCTGCGTGAGCTCGCGGTAGGCCACCGCCGAGCGCACGTGGACAGCACTCCAGGAGCGGTAGCCCGAGGGTGTGCGCGCCGCGGGTGGGATGACGCCGTCGCGCTCGAGGTCGCGCAGGTGCTGCACCGAGCAGCCGACACGGCGTGCGACGTCGATCGTGCGCAGCCCCCGGTGGAGGCTCACCGCACCATCTGCGCTGTTCACATCACCCGAGGTCTCCACAGGGGCATGAGTGTGACGCTGGAGCCATGGACATGCACGAGATCGTCGACCGCGTCTCCGCTTGGGAGGGGGTCCTCGCCTTTCGCCCCGGTCCCGGCGACGGCTCACCCGAGCTCAGCTGGGGCGACGTCTTCTTCTACGTCGCTCCGGACGGGATCGTCCCCAGCGGGCAGCCGTTCGCGACCATCGTCACCAAGGACTACCCCGGCGAGCCCAGCTCCGGACTGGACGGCGCGGACGCCTACCGCGTGAACATCGCCGCGGGCGACCACCGCCGGCCCACTGGGGCCAGCCCCAGCACCGCACCCGACCCGAGCACGCGGGACCTGTTGATGCCCCACCCGGTCTACGGAGACCTCGGCTGGCTCGCCGTCGTCAACCCAGGCGAGCGGACCGATGAGCGGGTCATGGCCCTGCTCGAAGGGGCTCACGCCGCCGCCTGGGGCCGCTGGCAGCGCCGCCACAGGACCGAACGCCCGTCCCGGTGAACCGACCAGACCGTGCTCCGGCGACTACTTCATGGTGGCGAGCTGGATCAGGTTGCCGCAGGTGTCGTCGAGGACCGCGGTGACCACGGGCCCGAAGTCGGTCGCGTCCTGGGTGAACTGCACGCCCAGCCCCTTGAGCCGCTCGACCTCGGCGTACACGTCGTCGACGGCGAACTGGGTGAACGGGACGCCGTCGGCCACCAGCGCCTCCTTGAACGGACCCGCCGCCGGGTGGCCGGTCGGCTCCAGGAGCAGCTCGACACCGTCCGGGTCGGCGGGAGAGACCACGGTGAGCCAGCGGTGCTCACCGACGGGCACATCGGTCTTCGCGATGAACCCCAGCTTCTCGGTGTAGAAGGCGAGCGCCTCGGCCTGGTCGTCGACGAACACGCTGGTGATGTTGATGCGGATCACGGGTCTGGCACCTCTCGTTCGATGGGCCACCGCTCGACGATCGAGCGGAGCGGGCTCGTGTCGATGTGGTGGAACTTGTAGCGACCCTGTCGCCGGGTGCGCACCAGGCCGGCCTGCTCGAGCACTGCGAGGTGCTGCGAGATGGCCTGGCGCGAGGAGCCCAGGCCGTGCTTCATGGTCAGCCGACCGCAGATCTCGAACAGCGTCTGACCGTCCCTGTCGATGAGCTCGTCCAGGATCGCGCGTCGCGTCGCGTCACCCATGGCCCTGTACAGGTCGGGGTCCGCGTCCACGCGTCCCTTATATGCAAGTTGTTGCTTGCCTGTCAATGGAGTCGCCGCTGGTCACGTCGCACGTTCCGCCGGCACGACGCCCTGGGGCCAGGCCCCGACCCGGTCCCCCGGTCCGCCCGTTGCCGGACCGGCCGACGCCTGAGGTTGACCATGCAGGGCCTTGCATGACTATGCTCGGGTCATGCCGTGTCCCCCGTTATCTGCTCTGGCCGTCGCCGCGTGCACGCTCGTGCCGCGACGCCGCCGCAGCCTGAACTGGAGCGACGACCCCGCGACGTCGTGATCGCACCGCCCGATGTGCGCGTGTGCGTCTTCGGGGACTCCTTCACCGCTGGGGTCGGTGACCGCACCGGAGCGGGCTGGGTCGGCCAGGTCACCGCCGCGGCGCAGGATCCCCGCTGGAGCCTGACGGCCTACAACCTCGGCGTACGGCGGGACACATCGGTGGACATCGCCCGACGTTGGTCCGGCGAGGCCCGCAGCCGGCTGAAGGACGGCGACCGGTTCGGCGTCGTCCTGGCCTTCGGCACCAACGACGTCGACGAGCAGGAGGGACGCCGGCGGGTCCCCCGCGAACGGAGCCTGGCCCTTCTGTCGGAGACGCTGGACGACGCACACACCGCCGGCTGGGCGCCGCTGGTGGTCGGCCCACCGCCGGTGCTGGACGTCGCTATGAGCGCCCGGGCCGCCGACCTGGCCGTCGGCATGGCCGCCGTGTGCGCCCATCGCGACGTGCGGTTCGTCGACGTCGGCGCCCTGGCCGAGGACGCGGTGTGGGTGGCGGAGGTCGCCGCCGGAGATGCCTTCCACCCCTCGACCGCCGGCTACGGCCGACTGGCGGCGATCGTCACGCCGGTCGTCCGCGACTGGCTGGGTGAGCTGACGCGCCGGGACGCGGTGCAGTCACGGCCGGCCCGGGCCGCCGAGGCGATCGACGACCGCAGCGCCACCCACCCATGACACCCGGAGGAGCTCCCGTGCCCGACCGCCTCGCCCTGACCCTGTTCAACGGCCGCGCCGGTGACCACAACGACCGCGCGATGACCGGCGGGCCGCTGCTGGCCGCCGAGCTCGCCGCCCGGCTGCGCGTCGCACCGGTCACCGTGGGATCGCCGGAACCGGCGTTGGACGCCGACTGGCAGACCGAGCTGGACGCCGCAATGCCGGTCCTGCGGCAGATGGCGGCCCGCTACGAGGACATCTTCGCGGCCGGTCAGGTACCGGTGACCGCGCTCAGCCGGTGCACCGTGGCCCTGTCCACCGTCCCCGTCGTCGTCCGGCACCACCCCGGAGCACGGGTGGTCTGGTTCGACGCCCACGCTGACCTCAACACCCCGGCCACCTCCGGCACCGGCTACCTCGGCGGGCTGGCCCTGTCCGGCCCCGCGGGACTGTGGGACTCCGGGCTCGGTGCCGGGCTGTCGCCGGCCGACATCGTCCTGGTCGGTGCACGCGACATCGACCCACCCGAGCAGCGGCTGCTCCAGCGCACGCCCATCACCCACATCGCGCCCGGCCCGGACCTGGCGACCCGGCTGCACGAGGCCATCGCCGACGGACCCGTCTACGTCCACCTCGACTGCGACGTCCTCGAACCCGGCATCGTGCCCACCGACTACCAGGTACCGGGCGGGCTCTCCCTCGCCGACCTGCACGCCGCCGCCGAGGTCCTGGCCACCCGACGGGTGCTCGGCGTCGAGATCGGCGAATTGGAGGCAGCCCCGGGCGACTCCCCGACCGGTCTCACCGCGCTCGTCGACGCCCTCGACCCGCTGCTCCGCGCCGCCGCGCGTTCGTAGCCACCGCTCACCGCCGTGCTCCGGAGAGCACGCCGCGGCAAGAACGTTGCGGCCGAGTCCCCGCGGCGGTGATCGCCACGTGGCGTGTCAGACAGCCGCTGTACGCGACCTGTCGGTGGCCAGCTTCACCGCGAGGGCACCGAGCACCCCGCCCATGAGGTAGCGCTGCACCCGCATCCAGGTCGGCCGAACGGACAGGAACTGGGCGAGCCCCCCGGCGAAGACGACGATCAGCCCGTTGACGGTGAGCGCGATCGCGATCTGCGCGAGGCCCAGGACGAGGCTCTGCAGTGCCACGGGCGCGCCGTCGGGGTCGATGAACTGTGGCAGCAGCGACACGTACAGCACCGCGATCTTGGGATTCAGCAGGTTCGTGAACAGCCCCATCGCGAACAACCGGCGGGGCCGGTCGACCGGGAGTTCGCGCGGCGCGAAGGCGTTCGTGCCGCCGGGCCGGACGGCCTGCCAGGCCAGGTAGAGCAGATAGGCCGCCCCTGCCAGCTTCAGCGCCGTGTAGGCAGCCGGCACGGCGACGAAGACGGCGGCGAGACCGGCTGCGGCCGCCGCGAGGTAGACGAAGAAGCCGGCCGCCACCCCCAGCAGCGAGATGAACCCAGCCCGTCGCCCCTGGGTGATCGACCGCGACACCAGGTAGATCATGTTCGGCCCCGGGGTGAGGACCAGGCCCAGCTCGACCAGAGCGATGCCGAGCAGCGCAGAGCTGGAGACCACGACGGTCCGTCCTTCCACAGTCGATGAGGCACGCCGACGGCGTCAGCCGTCGGGACGAGAAGACTGGACTCGGCCAGTCCGCCGCGGTTCAGCCCTGGGCGGCCAGGTCCAGCTGCACCTCGGGGTACAGCGGGTGGGCGTCGACCAGCTCCGCCGCGCGGGCCCGCACCCGCTCGGCGACCGCCGGCTCCAGCCGGTACCGGACCTTGGAGTCGCCGTCGGACTGCGTGCTGGCCAGGACGTCGACGATCAGGTCCCCGACCTCGGCCAGGTCGGCCTCGCCCAGGCCACGAGTGGTCAGCGCCGGGGTGCCCAGCCGGATGCCGCTGGTGTACCAGGGGCCGTTCGGGTCGGCCGGCACGGAGTTGCGGTTGGTCACCAGGCCGGCGTCCAGCAGCGCAGCCTCGGCCTGCCGCCCGGTCAGCCCGAACCCACCGACGTCCACGAGCACGAGGTGGTTGTCGGTGCCGCCGGTGACCAGCCGGGCGCCGCGGCGCAGCAACTGGTCGGCCAGCGCCCGGGCATTGGCCACCACCCGCTCGGCGTACGTGGCGAACTCCGGCCGCCGGGCCTCGGCCAGCGCCACGGCCTTGGCGGCCATCACCTGCGGCAGCGGGCCGCCCAGCACCATCGGGCAGCCCCGGTCGACCGACGGGGCGTACTCCTCCGTGCACAGCACCATGCCGCCGCGCGGGCCACGCAGTGACTTGTGCGTGGTGGTGGTGACGACGTCGGCGTGCGGCACCGGGTCGAAGTCGCCGGTGAGCACCTTCCCGGCGACCAGCCCGGCGAAGTGCGCCATGTCCACGAGCAGCGTCGCGCCCACCTCGTCGGCGATCTCCCGCATCGCGGCGAAGTCGACCCGGCGCGGGTAGGCGGAGTAGCCGGCCAGCAGGATCAGCGGCCGGAACTCCTGGGCCCGCGCGCGCAGGGCGGCGTAGTCGATCAGCCCGGTCGCCGGGTCGGTGCCGTAGCTGGACTGCTCGAACATCTTCCCGGAGATGTTCGGCCGGAAGCCGTGGGTGAGATGGCCGCCGGCGTCCAGCGACATGCCGAGCATCCGCTGGTCACCCAGGGCCCGGCGCAGCTGCGCCCAGTCGGCGTCGGTCAGCGCGTCGACGTTCTTCACCCCGGCCTCGGTCAGGGCCGGGGACTCCACCCGGTGGGCCAGGATCGACCAGAAGGCGACCAGGTTCGCGTCGATGCCCGAGTGCGGCTGGACGTAGGCGTGGTCGGCGCCGAACAGCTCGCGGGCGTGCTCGGCGGCCAGCCGCTCGACGGTGTCGACGTTCTGGCAGGCAGCGTAGAAGCGCCGTCCCGGGGTGCCCTCGGCGTACTTGTCGCTGAACCAGTTGCCCATCGCCAGCAGGACGGCGGGCGAGGCGTAGTTCTCGCTGGCGATGAGCTTGAGGCTCGAGCGCTGGTCGGCGAGCTCCTGCCCGATGGCGGCGGCGACCCGCGGCTCGACCTGGGCGATGACGTCCAGGGCGCTGGCGAAGGCGGCGGTCTCGCGGGTCACGGTGCTGGTCACGGGCTCTCCTCGATCGACGGGAGCCCAGGCGCGCGGCAGACGTCGAGTCGACGGGGCCGCTCCCCGGTGGTCGATCCCACCTGCGATGCGCCAGTCACGGCCCGCGTCGAAGCTAGCGGGGCTTCCAGCGACACACAAGCGGCTGCCCGCGGCGAGTGGCGCTGCTTGATCGAACACCGTCACAGCCGGAGGCAGACGCACAGTCCCGTGTCAGGTGTCGGATCGCGTGGTCGATCGCTCGGCGAGCTGCTTGAGGTTCAGCAGTTGCCGACGTGCCATGACGAGGTCCCCGACAGACAGCGGCATGGCGATCCAGCGGCTGTGTGCGCCGACGACCTTCAGCAGGAGACGAGTCGGCCCATCGGAGGGCCCGCCCGTGGGCAGGACGACATAGGACAGGACCGCACCCATGATCTGGCCGGTGAGTTGCACCCCGGACTCGACGCTCAGGATGCGCCCGGCCGGCCGCCCGCCAGCGGTCGTGAACTGCTGGCCGGGGGTCGGTTCGGCCAGGTCGCGCAGTTCCTGCGGCGAGCGTCGCCCGAGGTTGTCGATCCAGTCGTAGGAGTACGGCGCGAGTCGGATCTGAGCGACCCACCGCCACACGTCCCTGGGGGCGGCGTGCACCGTGACTCCGCGCCAGGCCTGCCAGACCGGAGCCGGCACGAGGCCGTCGCATGGGTAGTGCCGAGCGATGTCCTCGTCGCTCACGCCCCAACGATCGCCGATCATCGGTCCTCCCTGTCGCATGTCACCACCACCTGCCCCGCGCCGCTGGACGTCGGGCGCCCCGGCGACCTGATCGTGGTGCACGGACTCGCTTCAGGACAGGGCGATAACAGGTGCCTGGAGGACCACCCCACCCTCTGCGGTCAGCGTCTGCCGGTAGACCCCTTCCGTGCGCAACCGGTGCTGCTCGAGCCGGGCATCGAGCGTGATCCAGGCGTCGCCGAGGCTGCGAGGTGCGCTCTCGTACCGGACCGTCACTCCGCGCTCCGATGAGGGGACGACGACGAGCGCGAGCTCGTGCCCCACCTCCATATCACCCGCGGAGACCCCGGCCGTCACGGAGATCGCCTCCTCGTCCGCCATCCCGTCGTAGGCGAGCACGACCTCGGCGTCGTCACGCCCGAGCTCGGACAGCTGAGCGCGCAGTGCACGGGTCAGCTCGTCCACTGCCACGCCGATCTCGGACTCGTCGCCGACGAACGTCCGCAGCGCCGCCAGCCGCAGACCAGGGAGCGGACCCAGTCCGAGGCTGTTCATCACCGTTCGCCGTCCTTCGTCGAGGGAGTCGAGGCGCCTCCGCACCTCCTGCAGACGCGTCGTCGCCTCGGAGATCTCCGCCATCAGGTCGACCTCCCGCGCACGGAGCACCGCCTCGAGGCGAGCCTCCGACAGGTCCGAGCTGAGGAGATCCGCGATGGCCACCAGCCCGAATCCGACAGCACGGAGTGCCGTGATGGCGCGGACCCGACCCGTCTGGCTCGCGCTGTACTTCCGGTACCCGGTCCGCTCATCCACCTCGGCCGGCACCAAGAGGCCGATCTCCTCCCAGTGACGCAGCATGCGCCGGGAGGCCCCGGTGCGATGCGCCAGCTCTCCGATGCTCAACACGTCGCCACTGGACCCACTCACACAGTGTCAAGGTCAAGCGGTGACGGCGGCGCCGCAGGCTCAGGGCTTCAGCGCGGCCCGCGCCACCGCTGCGAGCCTGAGGGTGCGGTGGGCGACCGGGAACTGAGGCACCATGCCCACGTGGTCGATCACCGGTACCCGCCGATCGAGCCCTACGAGACGGGGATGCTCGACGTCGGCGACGGCCACTCGCTGTACTGGGAGCAGTGCGGCAACCCGGACGGGAAGCCGGCCGTGGTGCTGCACGGCGGCCCGGGATCGGGCTGCCGTCCGGGCATGCGCCGGCAGTTCGACCCGGCGCGCTACCGGGTGGTGCTGTTCGACCAACGCAGCGCCGGGCGCAGCACCCCGTGGGCCGGCGAGCCCGAGGTCGACCTGTCGATGAACACCACCCCGCACCTGCTGCGCGACATCGAACGACTACGGGAGCACCTGGGCATCGACCGCTGGCTGGTCTGGGGCGGCTCGTGGGGCGTGACGCTCGGCCTCGCGTACGCGCAGGCGCACCCGGAGCGGGTCAGCGAGCTGGTGTTGGCCGCGATCACCAGCCCCGACCGGTGGCTGACCCACTGGATCACCCGCGACATGGGCCGGGTCTTCCCACGCGAGTGGGAGCGGTTCCGAGACGGCGTCCCGGCCGCCGACCGGGACGGCGACCTCGCCGCGGCCTACAGCCGGCTGCTGCACTCCCCCGATCCAGCGGTGCGGGCGAAGGCCGCCCAGGACTGGTGCGACTGGGAGGACACCCACGTCTCCCTCGCCCCGGACGCCGAGCCGTCACTGTCGGTGGCGGACCCGGCGTTCCAGCTGGCCATCGCCCGGGTGGTCACCCACTACTGGGCCCGCGGCTGCTTCCTCGACGACGGCCAGCTGCTCCGCGACGCGCACCGACTGGCCGGCATCCCGGGGATCATGGTGCACGGCCGACACGACGTCAGCGGGCCGCTGGACGTCGCCTGGCAGTTGTCGAAGGCCTGGCCGGACGGCGAGCTGGCGGTCATCGGCGATGCCGGTCACTCGGGCGGGGGCATGACCCCGGTGATGATCGAGTACCTGGACCGGGTCGCCGAGCGCCGCTGAGCAGGTGCGGGGGAAAACGACTTGCCGGAGTCCGGACGAGGCAGCTGAATGCTCCCGTGGCGGCGTTCTCGGTACGGCCCATCGTCCAGTCCGAAGCCGCCGACTACCTGAGGGTCCTGCCCTTCATCAACGGTCTCCCGCAGTGGGAGCCGGCGCCGGCCGCCTGGCACGGTGGCGCCGGCGCGTGGCCACGTCCTGGGCGGCCCGCGTCGGCGAACGAGCTGGAGCGAGCGACGCGCGAGGTCCTGGCGGACGACGTCCACACCCAGGCTGCGTTCGAGGAAGGCCAGGTGGTCGGGGCATCGGCCATGTTGTCCCTGGCGATCACCGTGCCCGGCCTCCACGCCGTCCCCATGGGCGGGGTCACCTCCACGGGAGTGCGGGCGACGCACCGACGCCGCGGCGTCCTCCGCGCGATGATGCAGGCGATGTTCGATGCCGCCCTGGCCCGGGGCGAGCCGCTCGCGGGTCTCAGCGCCAGCGAGGGCGGCATCTACGGCCGGTTCGGCTTCGCCCCAGCGACTCTCCGCACCCGGTGGGAGATCGAGCGCTCTGACGCGAGCCTGCTCCCCCACCCCGAGCCCGCGGGCCGTCTCGCCCTCGCCGACGCCGAGCAGGCGCGAGCGGCGTGGCCGGTGGTCTACCGGCAGATCGCCGCCACCAGGAACGGAGAGGTGTCCTCGACGGCCGGCCGCTGGCAGCACCTCACCGACGACGCCGACGGGGACGCCGGGCCACTGCGCTACCTGCTCCACCACGACGGGGACGGCCGCATCGACGGCATCGCGAACTACCGACTGCCCTGGTCACCCCACATCGAGGAGACCGGGACCCTCGTCGTCGAACAGCTCGAGGCGACGACGGACGACGCCTACCGGTCGATGTGGGCACTGCTGCTCGACTTCGACCTGACCGAGCGGGTCGTGGCCGCCGGCCGACCCACCGACGAGCCACTGCGCTGGATGCTGCGCAACCCCCGGGCGCTTCGCGTGACCAGGCAGTCCGACAACCTGTGGCTCCGCCTGCTCGACGTCCCCGCCGCGCTCACCGCCCGGGCCTACGACCTCGATGCAGAACTCACCTTCACCATCCCCAGCGACCCGATGTGCCCGGGCAACGTGGGCACCTGGCTGCTGGACACCCGTGGACCGACACCCAGCTGCCGGCGCGTCCAGCGCGACCCCGACCTCACCATCGACGTCGCGGCCCTGGGCGCGCTCTACCTCGGCGGCAACTCCGCGGCCCTGCTGACCTCTGCCGGCCACATCCGGCCGCACACCCCCGACGGCACACACCTGCTGTCCCGGCTGTTCCGCACCGACCCCCCACCCCACAACGCGATCGGGTTCTGACCACGCTGGCAGGAACGGGCCACGGGCGTTCACACACCGCGCCGGCGGAGTGCCAAGGTGGCTGCGGTGAGCGCCGAGCTGAGGACCAGTGGCCCCACCAGTGACCAGGCGCCTTGCCAGGTCGAAGATGGGAGCTGACTTCCGCTCCAGGCCTGCAGCACGGGTCGGATGGGCGGCAGCATCGGTGTCAGCGCGCTGGCCAGGGCCATGGCGATGATGGTCAGTGTCTGGGCGCCGCGGGTCAGGCCGAGCGCGTGTGCGGCGAAGGCCAAGGAGACCCCGGCGAGCCCGCACACCAGGTGCAGGACCAGTCCGAGCAACCGTTCGTACACCGGGGCAGGGTGCGGGTCGAAGATGAGATTGACCGCGACGCCCAGCAGCGCGGTGACCACCACCCACACCAGTCCGGGCGCGGCTTCGGCCAGCAAGGTGCGCCAGCGGCCGCTGGCGGCCGTGAGCATCGCTCGCAGGTCCGGGCTCGTCATGGCCAGCTGAGCTGCGGTCGCCCACGCTGTGACCGGGTAGAGCACGGCCGCGGTAGCGGCCATGGCCGGCAGGGGCGGCCCGGCGTCGGCGGCGTAGACAGCGGCCAAGGTGAGCAGCCAGACGAAGGCAGCTCCCAGGACCGACCGGCTGGTTCCTGCTGTGGCCAGGCTCAGCCGGGCCGCCCGGGTCACGGGTATGAGCGGTGGCGGACTCACGCGGGGGGCTCCACCGCGAGGACCGACCAGCCGGACCGCAGTGCCTCCAGCAGCACCGCATCGCGCTCGGCGAGAGAGACCGACAGCTGCACAGTCCCGTCCCGGGCGGGCTCGCCACGGAACGTCCCCGTGCCGGCCAGCGTGACCCGGACGTCCGGAGAAGCTGGGACTGCTGTCTCCCCCAGGTTGATCACCTGATCGGCCGGCAGCGCCGGCGGTTGGTGATCAGCGAGTACGACTGCGCTGCCGTCCTCCATCCGCCCCTGCAACACGGCGGCCAGCCGCTGCGAGCCCGCGGCGTCCAGGCCAGCGGAGGGTTCATCGAGGACCAGCAGCCCACTGGGCAGGCTCAGCGCAGCATCCAGCAGCAGCCGACGGGCGGTGCCACCGCTGAGCCTGTCAGCCCTGGAGTCCCGATGTTGATCCCAGAACGCACCAGCCGGGCCAGGGCGTCCCGACAACGAGGAGAACAACTGCCCTGCGGAAACCGCCGGCAGCGATCGAGCGAGCTGGGGCAGGTACACAGCCCGAGCGGTGGACCGGATGGTCCCCCGCTGCGGCGTGGTGCACCCGGCCAGCAAGCGCAGCAGCGAGGACTTGCCGCTCCCGTTCCCTCCCTCGACCCGCAGCAACGAGCCCGGGGACAGGTCGAACGTCACGTCCCGCAGCAGCCACGATCGGCGCTCGTACCGCCACCAGACGCCAGAGGCTGACAGCACCGGCTGACCAGGGGCAGAGACCGGCACGCTCGGCACGCTAGCTGTTGCGGAGCAAGGAGTTGCTGACACCCCGGGCCGACACGGGTATATGCGTTATGCATACAGTTGATGGCATGGAGTCGAGCCTCGAAGCAGCCATCAACGAGTGGCACGCGAGTGTCAATGACGGGGATCTGCAGCGGTCGGCCAGGGCGGTGGGTCGTCCGATCGTCGTCCTGGGGCCGAGAGGCGCTGGCCCGATCACGCCTGAGCAGTTCGCGGAGTGGGTGGAGCGCTCCGGGATCAAGCTGATCCCTCGGTCATGGCACCCGATCAGCGAGCGACTCATGGTGGTCGAGGAGGACGCCACCTGGCCTGAGAGCGAGACCCCGACGCGAGTAGCGACCGTCTTCCGCGCTTCTGATGGCAAGGTGACCGCGTCGCTGCGGCTCCCTGACCTCACGTCGGCACTCGAACTGGCCTACATCTGCCGCGAGATGGCGGCATCCGAGTGAGCAGCCAAGGGTCGGGCCAGGTCTTGTTCAGCTTCGTCCGGCACTGGTCACGCCGATCGGCAGCTGGTGATCCGGGAGCTCCCGAACAAGGGCGACTCGTCCTCGTCTGCGAGGCAGTCCACTGCCTCACCGAACGCGGGATCTCTGCGACCGTCAACGCGGTCGCACACGAGATCGGGATCGACCAGAGCGGAGCCTCGCGCCTGATCAAGAGCGCCACCGCGGCCGGCCACCTGATCATGAAGGCATCCGTGGTCGATGGCCGACAACGCCGAGCCTCACTCACCGCCGCGGGCCGATCGATGCTGGACCACGCTCATGCCTGGCAGGACGAGGTCTTCGATCAACTGGCCGCAGATTGGAGTGACGAGCGGCGCCGCGACTTCCGGCAGTCCATGACCGATCTGATGGACCGGTCCTACGCGATGGACGCATCTGCCACACCAACACACCGCTGAGCTTCGAGGGACGTCAGCTGTCAGCCCGCGCTGTCCACTCGCCGCGACCAACAGGTCCCGGACAGCCACTCGGCTGTAGGCGTGATCAGTGACCGAGCAGCATGCCCGGGACCATCGGGCGTCTGCGGAATCGCCGCTGACGGTCCACGTGGACGCCGCTCTGGTCGGTGCGCCTTCAGGGTCAGAAGAAGCGGCCGGCCAGGTCGATCATCTCGTCCCGGCTCGTCACCGACTCCTGTGCGCGGAAGAACTCGTCGAGGTGTCCCGGGGTCACGATGAAGAGGAAGGTCGCCGGGCCTCCGACGGAACGGAAGGTGTGGGTCAGCCCGCGCGGGAGGAACAGCGTGCTGCCCGGCCCGCCGGAGAACGTGCTGTCACCACAGTCGGCCTCCACGGTGCCCGCCAGCACGAGGATCGTCTCGTCCTCGTGGCTGTGCCGGTGCGGCGGAGGCCCCTGGCCGTCGAGCACCGTCCGGTAGACGGCCAGGCTGCCACCCGTGGACTCGTTCGAGCACTTGACGTCTGCGCTCCTGCCGGGGACGCCTTCATCCGGTCCCAGGACGTACCCGTGGCTGGGAACCGGCACAGCCTCGGCAGCGGCGCGACTCGCTCTGGGTGGCTCGGCCAGGGACATGAGCAGACCTTAGGCACTCGGCGTGCCCGTCATCCCGTGGCGCGGAGGAGCGAGGGTGGCCCATGCCTCGCACCCGCGCGACGACTTGCCGGGCGGCGGGATGAGGAGCACGTTGAGCGACACCCCGGTGACGGGCGCTCCCGGGCGCCCGCTGCCGAGCCCGGGACGTGGACGCCGACTCCCGGGCCGTCCCGGCACTCGGCCGGAGGGACCGCACGACGTTCGGGAAGGAGCCCAGCCGCAACGCATCGACCCGGACGCCACCGGCTCCGGGTCGGCGGGCCCACACCGCCGTGGGCCCTTGGAGAGACCCGGGGCAACGACGCCCCGGACCGATACAGGATCGAGCTGCCATGCACCGCATCGCCTCCTCCCCACCGCGCGCCCGGGCCGTCGGACGGGGCCTGCTCGTCGCCGGCCTCGTCACCGCCTCCTGGGGCGCCGCCGCCCCCGCGGTCGCTGCCCCGACCCCCGAGCCGGTGAGCACCCCGGCCGACGGCGGCGTGGAACGCACCGAGGGGCCCGTGCCTCAGGTGAGCGGCCCACTGCCCTCCAGCGACGAGTCGCACCCCTTCGGCGGCGCCGCGTACCAGGAGGTGCCCGAGGACCTCGGCGCCATCGGCTACACCGAGGAGGAGTTCCTCGCCAGCGGCACCTCGAACGTCTACAGCTGGCCGGAGGACGCCCCCGCCGTGGTCCGCACCGCGGACGCCCCGTACACCACCCGCGTGCTGGTGCGCCGTCCCGCCGACGCCGACGACTTCAGTGGCAACGTCGTGGTCGAGATGCTCAACCCCTCGAACCTGTTCGACCTCAACATCGGCTGGGCCCTGGCCCGCGAGGAGATCATCGACAACGGCGACGCCTGGGTCGGCATCACCGCCAAGCCGATCGCCGTCGACGCGCTGAAGACCTTCGACGCGGAGCGGTACGGCTCCCTCTCCTTCGCCAACCCACTCCCGGTGGACGACCCGGCCAACTGCTCCGTCGTCGACGCCGACGCCGACCCGGCCACCGAACCGACGCCCCTCCCGGCCGACACCACCCAGGCCACCGAGAACGGGCTCGTCTGGGACATCTACACCCAGGTCGGCAACTGGTTGCGCAGCGACGAGACCTCCAACCCGCTGACCTACGGCACCGGCGGGACGGCGGTCGAGCGCGCCTACGGCTTCGGCTACTCCCAGACCGGCGGCTACCTCATCAACTACATGAAGGCCGTCCACCCGCTCGTGGTCGCCGAGCAGAGTGCGCCGACCTACGACGCCTACCTCGTCGGTGTCGCCGGCGGAGGCTTCGCCGGGGCCTACCCGATGAACCAGTGCGAGCCGGCGCCCCCGGTGGACGACCCGCGCCGCGACCTCTACGGCATCGGTGTGCCGGTCATCCAGGTCATGTCCCAGTCGGACTACCTGCGCGGTATCGGCTCGCGCCGCCCCGACAGCGACATCGCCCCCGACCAGTTCCGCCACTACGAGATGGCCGGAGCCGGGCACGCCACGCCCTTCGAGCTGTACTACTCGGCGTCCTCGGCGGACATCGTCGCCGCCGGCCGCGACGTGCCGCCGCAGGCCTGCAACGAGGGGCCGCGGAGCCGGTTCCCGAGCTCGATCTTCTTCAACGCCGCCTTGAACAACCTCGACCGCTGGGTCCGTGACGGCGTGGCGCCGCCCCGGTCCAACCCGATCGTCGTCGAGCGCGGCGAGCCGGTGCTCGACGAGTTCGGCAACGTCCTGGGCGGGCTTCGCTCACCGTTCCTCGACGTGCCCACCAGCACGTGGTTCGGCACGGCCACCGGCGCCTCGTTCTGCTTCATCGCCGGGTACGAGGTGCCCTTCGAGCAGGCCCGGCTGGACGAGCTGTACAGCAGCCACCGCGACTACGTCACGCAGGTGACCGACAACGTCGTCGAGTTGCAGGCCGCCGGCTTCCTGACCTACTACGACGCCTACGAGCTCATCCGGCAGGCGAAGGAGTCCGACATCGGCTGACGCGACCGCTCCACGGCGGTCCCGGTGGCTCTCCGCCACCGGGACCGCCGGGATCTCTCAGCGCTCCTGCCCAACCGTCACAGCGGTGCGGGTCCGGACCTCGCCCCTGGACGAGGCGGTGATGGCGCGCAGGGCCTCGCCCAGCGCGGCGACGTCTGCCAGTGGAGTGGCCGAGCTGCAGCTCACGCGCACCGCGCCCGGCAGCCGGTCGGCCCGGTTCACCCGCGCGTCGTCGTGAAACTGCTGCACCTCGCTCGGGGTGAGTCCGAACAGACGGCTGAGGTAGGGGTGGGCGCAGAAACACCCGCTGCGGACCCCGATGCCGTGCTCCCGGGACAACCGGTCCGCGACCTCCCCGTGGGGCATCCCGTCGATGACGAAGGCGGCCACGGGGAGACGGTCACCGGACGTGGGCCCCAGGCGACGCAGTCCGGGGACGGTGGCGAGCTCGTCGTCCAGCGCCCGGACCAACAGGTCCTCGTGGATGCGGTTCCGGGCACCCGCGGCCAGCAGTTCCGCTGCGGCGGCAGCGAGGGCCACGACGCCGACGACGTTGGGCGTGCCCGCGTCGTCCCGGTCGGGGGTGTCGGCCCAGATGACCTCCCCGTGCGAGACAGCCTTCACCGCGCCACCCCCGACGAGGAAGGGCTCGCCGTCGGCGAGCAGCCGCCGGTCGACGACCAGGCCGCTCGCGCCGAAGGGCGCGAACATCTTGTGGCCGGACCACGCGAGCACGTCGATGCCCAGCGCGGCCATGTCCACCGGTCGGTGCGGCACCAGCTGCGCCCCGTCGACCACCACCAGCACCCCGCGGTCCCGGGCCGCCGCGGCGATCGCGGCGAGGTCGGGCATCCAGCCGGTGACGTTGGACGCCCCGGACACTGCGAGCACGCGCGGGGTGGGCCGCGCGTCGAGGGCGGCGACCACGGCGGCGACGTCGTAGGTCCCGGACCGGTCGACGTCGACGACCCGCACCTGCGCATGCCGCTGCCAGGGCAGCAGGTTGGCATGGTGCTCGACCGCGGTGGTGACGACGACGTCGTCCCGGGTCAGCCCCAGCCGGAAGGCGATCTGGTTGAGGCCCTCGGTGGTGTTCCGGGGGAACAGGGCCACGTGCGTCGCCGGATCGGCTCCCACGAACCGGGTGAGGGTCTCGCGGGCCTGCTCGTACCGGGCGCTGGTGTACTGCGACTTCGCGCCGGCTCCCCGGTGGACGCTGGAGTACCACGGCAGGAACTCCTGCACGGCTCGGGCGACGCCCGCCGAGGCCGACGTGGTGGCCGCGGCGTCGAGGTCGATGTACCGACGCTGCTCGCCGCCGACGGAGATCCGCAGGTCGGCGCCGATGAGGGGGTCCAACTGGGCCAGGTCTCCCGTTCCGAACAAGGACGTCATTGCCATCGAGCTCCCGTCGCGACCGGTCACCATCCGGGCGACCGCTCGGGAGCCTCCCATCGCTGATCCCCGACGAGGGACAACGACACCGCACATCCGGTCATCCGTCCGCTCGCAGGCCCGACGTGCGGACACGTTCCCCGAACGCTCCGCGCCTGAATGCTCGTTCGGTGTGGCAGGGGTCGGCACGTCTCCTGCTGGGCAGTGCTCCCCGGTGACCTCCTCTGACGGACCGGTGGCCGCGGACCCCCTCCGGTCCCTGCTACGCGAGATCCACCTGCTGGCACCCGACCAGCTGTCCGCCGCCGTCGCATCGCACGGACGAGGGCTGGGTTCCCGGGAGACGGTGGTCTACCTCGCGGACTACGAGCAGCTGCTGCTGCAGCCGCTGCGCGGCGAGGGTGTCCCGGTGCGTCAGGAGCTCCGCGTGGACGGCTCGCTGGGTGGGCGGGCGTTCCGCCGCGTGGAGGTCCTGACGTCGCCGGCGCGCACCCGGGCGCACCGCCTGTGGGTCCCGTTGCTCGACGGGGTCGAGCGCCTGGGCGTCGTTGAGTTCGTCGTCGACCAGGTGACCCCCGAGCTGCAGGAGCAGCTGTTGGCCTACGTCGGGCTGATCGCCGAGCTGATCGTGGTCAACGACGCCTACACCGACATCTTTGCCCAGCTGCGCCGGCGCAAGACCATGAGCCTGGCCGCCGAGATCCAGTGGGACCTCCTGCCACCACTCACCTTCGCCTCCGATCGGGTGGTGGTCGCCGGAGCCCTGGAGCCCGCCTACGACATCGGCGGGGACACCTTCGACTACGCGGTCAACGGGCCCACCGTCGACCTGCTGGTGCTCGACGCCGTCGGTCACGGGTTGCCCGCGGCCCTGCTGGCCTCGGCCGCCGTCGGCGCCTACCGCCATGCCCGCCGGGACATGCGTGACCTCCCGGACGTCGCCGCCGCGATGAACGAGGTGATCGCCGGCCAGTTCACCGACAGCCGCTTCGCCACCGCCGCGATCGCCCGCCTGCACCTGGACACCGGTCAGCTGCGCTGGGTCAACGCCGGGCACCCCGACCCGCTCATCGTGCGCGACGGCGTCCTGCTGCACCCCGGTCCCTGCAAGCCGCACCCGCCGCTGGGACTCCAGGTGCGGAAGCCGGACGTGTGCGAGGTCCAGCTGCACGTCGGCGACCGCGTGGTCCTGTACACCGACGGCATCGTGGAGGCCCGTTCACCCGAGGGTGAGTTCTTCGGCGAGGAACGGCTGGCCGACTTCGTCCACCGCGGCGCCGCCGAGGGCGACTCCGCGCCGGAGACGCTCCGGCGGCTGGTGCGCCGCGTGCTCGACCACCAGGCCGACCACCTGCAGGACGATGCCAGCATCGTGCTGTTGGAGTGGCGCACCGGCGCCGAGCGCCGCCTCGACATCTGACCGGCGCCGCGCCCGCGTCATCCCCCGGCTACCGGCAGGGTGTCCGTCGCTGGTCCACTCCAGCGGCTGGTCAGCCCTGCGGATCACCCGCTTCGGCGGCACCCGTCACCGGCTGTCGTGCCCGCTGAACCGCCCTGGTCAGCGTGGGGCAGTCGCTGGCTCAGTTCGCGATCAGCACGAAGAAGATGAAGCTCACGAACGCCGTGCGGCCTTCGAACCCTGGTGGCAGCAGCTCCGCTGGGGTGTCCGGCGACCACGGCGGTTCACTGACGACGGCGACCTGGAAGCCGGCGTCCGAGAAGGCATCCGTCATGGCGTGCAGCGGCCGGTGCCAGTACGTCAGCACAGCCGGCTGGCCATCGAAGGTGTACTCGTCCGTCCACTCGGTGACGGCGAAGTAGTCGGCGCCGGGGTTCAGCATCTTGTAGAGCAGCGGGTGGTTGACCGACAGCACGAGTCGGCCACCTGGCCTCAGCACCCGACGCAGCTCGGACAGCGGTGCGGTCCAGTCGCGCAGGTAGTGCAGCACGAGCGACGCGGTCACGTCGTCGAAGCCGCCGTCGGCGAAGGGAAGTGGCGCCGCCAGGTCGGCGACCTGCACGTCGGCGTCCCCACCGAGCCGCTCCCGTGCCAGGTCGACCATGACCGCGCTGGAGTCGAAGCCGGTCACGACGGCACCCCGGGCGCGCAGCTCCGCGGCGAGCGGCCCGGAGCCGCACCCGGCATCGAGGATGCGGCGACCGCGTACGTCGCCGGCGAGGTCCAGCATCGCGGGTCGCTCGTAGTGGGCGTTGATGAGGTTGACCTCGTTCTCCGCCGAGTACGCCGCACCGAAACCGTCGTAGTCGTTGACCTTCACGTGGGACCCCGCCTCCGGTGACTGATCGAGCGGTCAACGTATCCGGGCCAGCCACTGGCCCGCCGCCACACGCGCAGTGCAGATCAGCGAGTCCGGACGAGCGGGTGTCCCGGCGTCGGCGGCGTGCCCGGAGCTGACCGGGCGAGGTCGGCAGCCGTTCACCGCGTCGGCGGACCCGAGGTCGTGGAGCGGCCGTCAGTGCGGAGCTACTCCGTGAGGGCGGCGCGGACCGCTGGCGCGACCTCCTCGGCGAAGACCTGGTACTGCCGCTCGTGGTCGTCGAGCGGCCACAGGACGAACCCGTTCATGCCCACCTCCGTGACGAGCTCGACGAGCCGGTCGACCCATGCGCCGACCGGCTCGTCGAAGGTCCCGGCGGACGTCGTGGAGACGCGGCCGGCGACGTTGTAGACCTTGCGCAGGGCGGCCGGGTCCCGGCCGGCCTCGGTGGCCGCGGCGTCGATGCGCGCGGAGGCGGCCGGCAGCGCGGCCAGGTCCATGTAGGTGTAGCTGGGCAGCCAGCCGTCGGCCCGGGCGCCGGTGAGGGCGAGCATCCGCGGACCGTAGGAGCCCAGCCACAACCCCAGCGAAGGGCTCGGCGCCGGCCCGGGGTGGACGCCGGCCAGCCCGTAGTGCTCGCCCTTCACCCGCACGCTGCGCTCCCCGCTCCACATCGCCCGGACGACGTCGATCGCCTCCTCCAGGGCGGCGACGGCCTCGGCCGGCTGCCGACGCGGGCCGCCCATCGCCGCGATCGGGTCCCACAGCGCCCCGGCACCCAGGCCCAGCTGCACGCGCGACCCGCTGAGGCGGTCCAGGGTCGCGGCGGCCTTGGCGAGCACCGCCGGGGGTCGCAGCGGCAGCGAGATGACGGTCGGGACCAGGGTGACCGAGGTCGTCCGCGCCGCCAGGAAGGTGAGCAACGTCCAGGTGTCGTCGAAGGCGTGCTGGTACGGGTGGTCCTGGATCGTCAGCAGGTCGAACCCCAGCCGGTCGACGAGCGTCGCCTGGTGCAGTGAGCGGCCGACCGGTTGGGACAGCGGGTCGACGTTGGCTCCGAAGAGCACGGGCAGTGGCACGGCAAGCTCCTGTCGGTCAGCGGCTCCAGCAGGTGGAGCCGGTGATGCGCGTGTCGGGTCGGGCTCAGGCCGGCTCGACGACGACCTTGCCCTCGATGGGACCGGCGGCGGCCTCGGCGTGCAGCGCGGGCAGTTCGGTCAGCGGGATGCGGCGGGTGACCTCCACCTGCAGGTCCCCGCTGTCGACCAGGGACACCAGCTCGGTGAGGCGGTCCCGGTTGGGCAGCACGAACACGGTCGCTGCGCTGACGCGGCGGCTCTCGTCACCGGGGGTGGCCATGAACGCGGTGGTGCTGACGACCTTGCCACCGTCGCGGACCAGCGCCACGAGCGCGGTGAACCGGTCGGGGTCGATGGGGGCGAGGTTGACCAGTACGTCGACCTGCTCCTCGACCGCGTCCAGCAGGTCGGTGGTGGTGTGGTCGATGACCTGGTCGGCGCCGGCTGCGTGGACGGCGGCGCTGCTGCGCGGGCTGGCGGTCGCCACGACGTGCACCCCGGCCCGCTTGGCCAGCGCGACGGCGTACTTGCCGACCACTCCCCCGGCGCCGTTGACCAGGACCCGCTGCCCGGCGGTCAGCTCGCCCAGGTCGAACAGCGCCTGCCAGGCCGTCAGCGCCACCGACGGCAGACCTGCCGCGTCGGGCAGCGGGACCTTCACCGGCGCGGGGACCAGCGCCTCCGCCGGGGCGATGACGTACTCCGCCGCGCCGCCGTCCCGCTCCATCGGCAGGAACCCGATCACCGCATCCCCCACCTGCAGACCACCCTCGCCGGTGGTGCCACCGACGCCGTCCCCGAGGGCGTCGACCGTGCCGGAGACGTCGTAACCGGGCACGTGCGGCAGCTGGATCGGGATGGGAAGGAAACCGCCGCGCATGCCGGCGTCGGCGGCGCTGAACGCCGAGGCCGCCACCCGCACCCGCACCTCACCTGCGCCGGGGACGGGCTGCTCAACGTCCTCGTAACGCAGGACCTCGGGACCGCCTACCTCGTGGAAACGCACTGCCTTCATGTCTGGACCTGCCTTCGCTGGATGTGCCGTTGGGTGCCTTGCCAACCCAACGTCGCAGGTCCCGGCGCGATCAGCCTGGGCCGGATTGGCCCACCTTGATGACCGCCTGCCCATCGGCTGCGCCAACCACCCCCACCAGCCGGGCAGCGTCAGCTGATCGCGGCGCTGCGGTCAGCAGGAGGGCCGCCAGGTCGTCACCGGGGGTCGCGATCAGGTTCCCGTCGAGCGTGACGGAACTCCTGACGCGCCACAGCCGGCGTGTGCTCTCAGGACCTGAAAACACACGATGGCGGTCGGCCGCCTCACCGGCGGAGGAGGTCAGCGCGGCCGTCGGACCGGCGGTCATCAGGGTGGGCCAATCCGGCCCAGGCTGCCCGCGCCAGGACCTGCGACGTTGGGTTCGCACCGCACTCCAGCGGCACATCCAGCGGAAGCAGGTCCAGTGGTGAAGGCGGTCCGTTTCCACGAGTTCGGCGGCCCCGAGGTCCTGCGCCACGAGGACGTCGAGCAGCCCGTCCCCGGCGCAGGCCAGGTGCGGATCCGCGTCACCGCCACCTCGTTCAACGGCGTGGACACCACCATCCGCGCGGGTCAGATGCGGGCGCAGGTACCGGTTCGGCTGCCGCACACCCCCGGGATCGACGTCGCCGGCACGGTCGACGCCCTCGGTCCCGGCGTGGACGTCGTCGCGGTCGGCGACCGGGTCGTCGGACTCCTGCCGATGACGGCGGCCGGGGCGGCAGCAGAACACGTGATCGCGCCGGCGGAGCTCCTGACGGGGGCGCCCAGGAGGCTTCCGTTGGCCGACCTGGCGGCCTTGCCGCTGGTCGGCCTGACCGCATGGCAGGCCCTGTTCGACCACGGCGACCTGACCGCCGGGCAGCGGGTCCTGATCATCGGGGCCGGCGGCGCGGTCGGCGGGTACGCCGTGCAGCTGGCCAAGGAGGCCGGTGCCCAGGTGGTCGCCACGGCCGGCCCGCGTAGCGCTCGGCGCGTCGAGGCGGCGGGCGCCAACGAGGTCATCGACCACACGCTCACCGATCTGACGGCGGCGGTGCGCGAGCCGGTCGACCTCGTGCTCCACCTCGTGCCGGTCACCGAGGAGCAGTTGGCCGCGCTGGTCCCGCTGATCCGCGCAGGCGGTGCACTCGTCACCACCACCGGCCGGCTGCCTGCTCCCTCCGACCAGGGGCGCGGCGTGCGCGGCATCGACCTGGTCGTCCGCAGCGACTCCGACCAGCTCGCCGACCTGGTCGCTCGGGTGTGCACCGGTGAGCTGGTCATCGACGTCGCCCAGCAGGTCGCGCTGGCCGACCTGCCCGCCCTCCACGCCCGGGCCGCCTGCGGCCGGCTCCCCGGCAAGGTCGTCGTCCTCCCGGCCGGCGCCTGACCACCCCACCACTCCCCCACCCACAGAGCTCACGAAGGAGACAGCCATGTCCTTGCACCTCGATCTCGAGATCGCCGCCGCACTGGCCCCCATGGCCACAGCGATGGCGGAGGCCACGCCGCCGGCGGTGGGCGACGTCGACGGGCGGCGCGCCATGTGGGAGCCGATACTCGCTGCCGCGGGCACCGCCCAGCCGATCCCCGCCGACGTGACGACCAGCGACCACGTCGCGACCGCGGAGGACGGCGCGCAGATCACGATGCGCTGGTACGCGAAGGACGGGGTGACCCCGGGCTCGGCCGTGTTGTTCTTCCACGGCGGCGGATACCTCTTCGGCCGCATCGACCACTTCGACGGGCCGGTCTCCCGCTACGTGTCCGCCAGCGGCGTGCCGATGCTGTCCGTCGAGTACCGCCGCGCACCCGAGCACCCCCACCCCACGCCGCTCGAGGACGCCTACGCCGCGCTGCGGTGGCTCCACGAGCACGCCGCCGACCTCGGCGTCGACCCCGACCGCATCGGCGTGATGGGCGACAGCGCCGGCGGCGGCCTGGCAGCGGCGCTGTCGATCCTGACCCGCGAGCGCGGTGGCCCGCAGATCGCCCGCCAGATCCTGGTCATGCCAATGCTCGACGACCGCACCACCACGCCCGACCCGCACATCGGGCCGTACCTGCTCTGGTCCTACGAGGACAACCTCACCGCGTGGCCGGCCCTGCTCGGGGCGGCTGCCGGCGGACCCGACGTGCCGGCCACCGCGGCGCCGGCCCGGCTCGAGGACGCGTCGGGTCTGCCGCCGGCCTACATCGAGGTCGGACAGCTCGACCTCTTCCGCGACGAGGACACCGCCTACGCGACCACGCTCAGCCGGGCCGGGGTGCAGGTCGAGTTCCACCTGCACCCCGGCGCCCCGCACGAGTTCGACGCCATCGCCTTCGAGTCCGACGTCGCCCGGCGGGCCATCGCCGACCGGGTCCGGGTGCTCCGGTCGATCTGACCCGGACCACACGCCACTCCCGTCGACCACGCACGGACCCGGCCGGCACCTCGACCCGGCCCGCACGCCCACGAACCCCGCCCACCACGCAGAGGGAGCACGTCACCATGCCGCTCATCACCGCCGCCGACCGCACCGTCCCGGTCACCGTGCAGACCCGCACCACGCTCTCGCCCGCAGATGCGTTCCGCCTCATCGTCCCGATCGACCTGTCCCTGGTCTTCACCGGCTGGGGCCCCTTCCCCGGCATCCGCGGGGTCGAGGACCAGACGGCGGCGTGGGACCACGCCGGACCGTCCCGGAACCCGCAGTTCACCGACGGGACCACCGCACGGGAGATGCTGACGGAGTACGACGAGCCCTCGTCCTTCGCCTACGAGGTCACCGGGTTCACCAACGTCCTGCGTCGCCTCGTCGCGGGGGTCCGCGGCGAGTGGACCTTCGCCCCGGACGGGCCCGGCACCCTCATCCGGTGGACCTATGAGTTCAAGCCGCTCCCCGGCCGATCCCTCGTCATGCGGCGGGTCGTCGGCCCGCTCTGGCGCAACTACATGACCGCCGGTGTGGTCGGGTCCGCACGCGCCGCCGAGCGGATCCACCGCGACGAGCGTGCCCGCCCGGACGCGGAGGCCCCGGCCCTGCTCCCGTGACGTCGCCGAGCCAGCCAGCCCCCGTCCGGGCACCGCAGCCCACCAAGCGGACGCCCTCCGCGTCCGCCTCCCCCTCCCCCGTGCTCCGGCACGCACTCCGAGAATCGAGCAGTCAGATGACCCTCTGGGACCCCATCACCGTCGGCCGCATGCAGCTGCCGCACCGCCTCGCCATGGCCCCGATGACCCGCGACCGGTCCCGGCCGGACGGCGTCCCCACCGAGCTCAACGTCGAGTACTACCGCCAGCGCGCGTCGATGGCGCTGATCGTCACCGAGGGCACCCAGCCCTCCGCGGACGGGCAGGGCTACCTGCTGACCCCCGGCATCCACACCGTCGCCCACGTCGCCGGCTGGCGCGAGGTCACCGACGCGGTGCACGCCGAGGGTGGGCGCATCGTCGCCCAGCTCATGCACACCGGCCGCGTCGCGCACCCGGACAACACCCCGCACGGCCGCCAGCCGGTCGCCCCGTCGGCCGTCCGCCCCACGGGCGTCATGTTCACGGCCTCGGGTCCGCAGGAGATGCCCACCCCGCGGGCCCTGGGCGCCGACGAGGTCGCCGGTGTGGTCGAGGAGTTCCGGCACGCGGCATCGGCGGCCGTCGCGGCCGGCTTCGACGCCGTGGAGGTCCACGGCGCCAACGGCTACCTCGTCCACCAGTTCCTCTCCGACAACGCCAACCAGCGCACCGACGCCCATGGCGGCTCGATCGCCAACCGCATCCGGTTCGCCGTCGACGTCGTCTCAGCGGTGGCCGACGAGATCGGCGCCGACCGCACCGGCCTGCGCATCTCGCCGAGCAACCCCTACAACGACATCGTCGAGGCCGACCCGCACACCCTGTACTCGGCCCTGCTGAGCGCCCTGGCGCCGATGGACCTCGCCTACCTGCACCTGCTGCACTTCGGCGACGAGGACCTGCTGCGGGACCTGCGCCGGGCCTGGCCGACGGCGCTCCTGCTCAACCGGGCGGGCACCGACATCGACACCCGCGTGGCCGACCTCGACGCCGGCCTCGCCGACGTCATCACGGTCGGTGCCCTGGCGCTGGCGAACCCCGACCTCCCGGCCCGCGTCCGAGCCGGCGCGCCGCTCAACGACGCCGACCCCACCACCTTCTACGGCGGGGACCACCGCGGGTACACCGACTACCCCACGCTCGAGGAGGTCACCAGCCGTGCTCGTTGACGCGACCTCCGACCGCTACGCCGCGGCGACCCGACCGCACAACTCCTCCCGCGAGCAGCGACCCACCCGGGTCGCGGTCGTCGCCCGCCCCGAGGACATCGCGCCCGCGCTGGACGAGGTGGCCGCGCTCGCGCGGTCGTCGGGCACGCCGCTCGAGGTGGTGCCGCAGGCGACCGGCCACGGCGCGGGCGCGCCGGTGAACGACGGAGCGGTGCTGCTCGACACGTCGGGGCTCACCGACGTGTCCATCGACCCGACCTCCCGCGTCGCCGTGGTCGGGGCCGGCACGACCTGGGCGGCCGTGAACGCCGCCGCCGAGCAGCACGGACTGCTCGGGCTCGCCGGCTCGGCCCCCAGCGTCTCGGTGTCCGGGTACACCTTCGGCGGCGGCATCGGGTGGCTGGTCCGTCGAGACGGACTGGCCAGCGGAGCGCTCCGCGCCGTCCACTACGTCGACGGCAGCGGCCGCTCGCGCACCGCCGCGGACGACGCCCCCGACGAGGTGGACCGCGCGGCGATGTGGGCCTTCCGCGGGGCCGGCGGGGTCGGGATCGCGCACACGCTGGAGTTCGACCTCGCCCCCGCGCCGGACCTCCATGCCGGGGCGCTGCTGTGGCACGCCGACGCGCTCCCGGAGCTCATCGACGCCTGGGCGCGCACCATCGGGACACTGGGGAGCAGCGTCTCCTCGAGCATCGGGGTGCTCCACGTGCCTCCGATGCCCCCGTTCCCGGAGGAGCTGCACGGGGAGGTCGCCGTCCACCTCGCGATCGCCGATCCTGATGGGGCGGGCGCGGCGGCCCCGCTGCTCGACGCGATGCGCGCAGCTGCGGAGCCCGTCTCCGACAGCTGGGGCCCGACCGACGCGGCGGGCCTGTCCCGGATCCACCTCGACCCGCCGGTGGCGACCCCGGCGATCGGGGACGCGCGGTGGCTCGACGCGTCGACCCCGGACATCGCCGGAGCGCTGCTCGCGACCGCGGCAGCGGACGACGCCGCGATCGTGATGATGGAGATCCGCCACGTGGCCGGGGCACCGGCCCGCCGTCCGGGGGCCGTCGTCGCCCCGCCGGGCGACTTCGTCTACCACGCCGTCGCGCCGCTCACCCTGTTCCCCCGGGACCGGATCGAGGCCGGCTTCGCCCGGGCGCGAGCCGTGTGGTCGACCGCTGATGCCGGCTCGACACCGGGCTCGTGGGTGGAGGGGGCGGCGAGCGTGCCGGATGCACTGCCGGCCGACGTCCGCGCGCGAGCCGCGGCGATCGCCGACACCGTCGACCCGGGCGCCCGCATCCGGCGGTCCCGCCTGCTCGGGTGATCCGCGCGCCCGGGCGACGGCCGCTCCTCAGGCCTGGGCACGGTCCCGCGCTGCCGCGGCGGCCCGTTCCGCCGCGGCGACGCCGGGTCAGCCGCCGACCCGGCCGAGCGGTCGATAGCGGAGGTTGACCTCCTCGACCGGGTCGCCGTTGCAGAACTCGAGCGGCACCGGGGTCCCGCCCGGGTCGTCGTAGAGCCGCACCCCGTCGCCGAGGAGCACGGGCAGGACGTGCAGGTCCATCTCGTCGAGCAGGCCGCGCTCCAGCAGCTGCCGGCCGATGGTCGGGGACAGCACCTCGACGTTCTTGCCGCCTGCAGCCTGCCGGGCGATCTGCACCGCCTCGGCGACGTCGCAGCTGAGGAAGGTCACCCCGTCGGCGGGTTCGGCGTCCTCGGGGTGGTGGGTCAGCACAAAGACCGGCCCGCTCCAGTCACCGCCGTACACGGCGCCCGCGTCCGGGAAGGCGTCCCAGCCGTCGCGTCCGCCGAGGACCGCTCCGGTCGTCTGGACGTACTCCTCGATCAGGCCCGGCCGGTTGGTCGCCTCGGGCATCCAGTCCATCCGGTGACCCGGACCGGCGACGTACCCGTCGAGCGACATGGAGAAGTGCCACAGCACCTTGCCTGCAGCTGTCTGGGGAGACGTGTCGTGCATCGGGACCACTCCTTCGCGCCGATGTGAGTCGGTCGACTCACCTCTATGACGGTAGGGGTGCACGAGAGGTGAGTCAACTGGCTCACCTCTTGTGTCAGACTGACGCCATGACCCGCGAGCTGCCCGAGTACCACCAGCGCGTGGCCGAGGAGAACCGTGCGGCCGTCCTCGCAGCCGCCGAGGCCCTGTTCCTGGAGAGCGGTTACGACCGGACGTCGCTCGCCCGGGTGGCCGAGCGCGCGGGGGTCTCGAAGGCGACCCTGTTCAAGCAGTTCCCGACCAAGGCCCTGCTGTTCGAGGCGACCGTGCTGGCCGTGGGCCAGACCCCAGGAGGGAGCGTCCCCGTCCCCCCGACGGGCGACCTGCACGCCGGTCTCCTGGCGCTGGGCCGGGCGTACGCCGAGGTGCTGGTGCAGCCCCGGACCGCCGACCTGCTCCGGCTCCTGATCGCCGAGGCGCCACGCTTCCCCGAGCTGAGCGAGCGGACCTTCGACTTCGGCACGCTCCCGGCCCTCGTCGGCCTCGGCCGCTACCTCCGGGCCGAGCAGGCGGCGGGACTGGTCACGGTGGACTCCCCCGACACCGCCGCCACGCAGTTCCTCGGCATGATCGCGAGCGCGGTCTTCTGGCCCCGGCTGGTCCACGCCACCTGGTCGATCGACGAGGACGGGGTCAGCCGCGCGATCGAGGAGGCCGTGCGGACGATGGTCGCGCGCCTCGGCGTCCCGGGATCGCGCCACTGATCACGCGTGCAGCGCGCTCGCGCCGACCGGCCTGCCACGTCAGCCGCGCGGCGCGGCCCCCAACAGCATGGTCCGGGTCGCCAGCGTGAGGGAGTCCTGCAGTTCGAGGTGCAGGACGGCGAGCGCCGGTTCGGCCGCGTAGGCGGCGCGCACGCCGGGCGGCGGCGAGCTGTAGGGCGCCAGGGCGCCGGCCAGGACCAGGGTCTGGAAGCAGAACGTCTCGGCCGCGGCGCCGAGTTCCGGCACGTACCGGCGCATGAGGTCGGCCATGGCCGTGAGCCGCACCAGGGCCGCGTGCTTGTGACGCGTCACCACCTCGGCGGTGACGTTCCGCTCCAGGACGCCGCCCTGCGCCCCCAGCAGGTCGCAGAGCACCCGGTTGCCAGCCAGGGACCGGGCGAACACCGCGGACAGCTGCTCGGCCCGCGGCACCAGCAGCAGGCCCGTGTCGACCCCCGTCGCGAGGTCGTCGGCCAGTCCGGTGAGCCAGTCCTCCAGGACGGAGTTCATCAGCTCGAGGAGCACGCCCTCGCGGGAGTCGAAGTAGCGCAGCACGTTCGACTTCGCCAGGCCGACGCGGCGACTCAGCTCGTTGAGGCTGAGGTCGGCCACCGGCATCTCGTCGAGCATGGCCGCCGCCGTGCCCAGGATCGCCCGACGCCGGATCTCGCGCTGCTCCTCACTGCGGGCTCGATGGAAGGTCATGACCCGACCATAACATTTGCAGACCACCGGTCTCTTGACAGCAGACCGGTGGTCTCTTAACGTCCGGAGAGACAGCAGACCGCCGGTCTCTTCAGGAGGACGCATGAGCACCACATGGACGGCACAGCACGTTCCCGACCAGCACGGCCGGGTGGCGGTCGTCACCGGCGCCAACACCGGGCTGGGCTTCGAGACCGCCAAGGTCCTCGCCGAACGCGGCGCCGCGGTGGTGCTCGCCGTGCGGGACGTCGACAAGGGCGCACAGGCCGCAGCCCGCATGACCGGCGACGTCACCGTGCAGCCGCTCGACCTGACGTCGCTGGACTCGGTCCGCGCCGCCGCGGCCGAGCTGCGCGCCGCACACCCGCGGATCGACCTGCTCGTCAACAACGCCGGGGTGATGTACACCCCGAAGCAGACGACGCAGGACGGTTTCGAGCGGCAGTTCGGCACCAACCACCTGGGCCATTTCGCCCTCACCGGCCTGCTGCTCGACCTGCTGCTGCCCGTCCCCGGTTCACGCGTGGTGACGGTCAGCAGCAACGGCCACCGCATCCGCGCGGCGATCCACTTCGACGACCTGCAGTGGGAGCGCGCGTACTCCCGGGCCGGCGCCTACGGGCAGTCCAAGCTCGCCAACCTCATGTTCACCTACGAGCTGCAGCGCCGGCTCGCCGTGCACGGCACGACCACCGTCGCGGCGGCCGCGCACCCGGGGGTGTCGAACACCGAGCTCGTGCGCAACTCCCCCGCCGTGGTCCGCGCACCGATGGACCGGCTGGCTCACCTCATCACCCAGCCGGCCGCGATGGGCGCCCTGCCGACGCTCCGGGCCGCGACCGACGCCGCCGTCCTGGGCGGGCAGTACTACGGCCCCAGCGGCCGCGGCGAGGTCCGCGGGCACCCCCGGGTCGTCACGTCCAGCCCGGAGTCGTACGACCTCGCGGTCCAGCAGCGGCTGTGGGCCGTCTCCGAGGACCTCACAGGCGTGGAGTTCCCGGTATGAGCCCCAGTTCCCCTCCGATCCCCCGTCCAGCAGCGACGGGGTCGACGGGCGATGACGAACACGCCCGACCTCACAGCGCCCCCGCGACGAGGTGTCCCGACGTGTCGATCTTGAGCGAGTTCATCCGTGCGCCGATGACGATCGGAGCTGTCGCAGCCAGCGGGAGGGAGCTGACCCGCGCCGCCATCGCACCGGTGCACGCCGGAACAGACGTGGTCATCGTCGAGCTGGGTCCGGGCACCGGGGCGATGACGACAGCCATCGAGCAGCGGCTCGCCGGTCGGGGCCGACAGCTCGCGATCGAGGTCAACGCACGGCTGGCCAGGGCCCTGTCCACCCGGCACCCAGCCGTCGCGGTGGTCCAGGCAGACGCCGCCGAGCTCGGCACGGTGCTCACCGACCGCGGCATCGCGCACGCCGACGTCGTCGTCAGCGGCCTGCCGTGGGCCGCATTCGGGCCGCAACAGCAGGAGCACCTCCTCGACACGGTGGTCACCGGTCTGTCGTCCGATGGCGTGTTCACCACGTTCGCGTACGTCCACAGCCGGTGGACCCCCGCCGCCCGACGGTTCCGCCGGGCACTGGAGGCGCGGTTCGACGAGGTGCTCATCGGCCGGACCGTGTGGCGCAATCTCCCTCCGGCTCTCGTGTACTACGCGCGCCGGCCCGTGCGAGCGGGACGAGGGACGGTCGGCGATCAGCTGATGACCCGGTCGGCGCGCCCCAGGTTGCGGATGAGCTCCTCGCGACTCTGTCCGTCGACGTGATGGCGCCACATCGGCGTCCCCGGCGCGCTGCGCCATGACTCGCTGAGTGGGCTGTTGTCGACTGCGTCGAACCCGAGGTCGTCGTACAGGCGGGTGACGAGCTCGACGGCGTCCGGGAAGTCGCTCGAGACGACCAGCGCCGTCCGGTCGGGTGCGCCGGCCGGCCTGGCCAGCCGCACCAGGGCGGGCAGCCTGTCGCCCGGGACGCGGATCGGGTGACGTGCGTGGAACTGGACGTGCGAGAAGGCCTTCACGACCTTCGACGCGGGCAGCTGCTCCTGACGCAGCTCGTGGATCGTCGTGCGGCCGAGATCGACCTCCGGGATGTGCCCGTCGCGCCAGACCATGTAGTTGTTGTTGTCGATCACGACCTTCCCCCCGAGCTCCTCGACCGGCAGCCGGGCGGTGGGTGTGTACGGGAACGCGGTGACCGCGAAGTCGGCCGCCGCCGCGGCCTCTGCTGCGTGCGCAGCGCGCGCCCGTGGACCCAGCTCGCTGATCAGACCAGCGAGCGACTCGGGTCCTCGCGAGTTCGCGATCACGATGTCGTAGCCCGCTGCGATCGACGCTCGGGCGAGGGTGCTCCCTGCCTGGCCGGCGCCGAGGATGCCGATGGTCGTCATGGTCGGAGCTCCTTGCACGGTGGGAGAGGCGCGCGCCTCAGCGTCGCCACCGCGCGAGGCGCTGTTCCGCCTCAGGCGTCGCTGAGGGGGCCTTCGCGGCTGCTCACCAGGGCAGTTCCCCTGCCTCGTCCTGGAGGGTCCCCGTCGGGCCGTCCGGTCCGAGGGTGGCCAGCCGCACGACGACTCGGGCGCTCTCCTCGACCGGTCGCCCGATGCCGAACGCCGCGGTCATGTCGGTCGCGGTGGTGCCCGGCTCGAGGGCGTTGAACCTGATGCCCGGGTGCGCCTTGGCGTACTGCACCGTCAGCATGGTCGCCGCCGCCTTGGACGCCGAGTACAGCGCGAGCGGCATACCGGACTCCGGCCGCTCGGGGTTGGTGACCGCCCAGAACGACCCTGCGCTGCTGGAGATGACGACGACGTTCGGGGTCGACGACCTGCGCAGCAGCGGCAGTGCCGCCTCCGTGACGCGCACGATCCCCACCGCGTTCGTGTCGAAGGAACGCAGCGCCGCCGGGCCGTCGAGCCCGGTCTCCAGGACGCCCGCGTTGTGGACCAGGACGTCGAGGCGGCCCTCGGCCGCGTCGATCGCCGCCAGTGCGCCGGCCACCGAAGCGTCGTCGGTGACGTCGAGCTGGACGGACCGCGCACCGATCTCAGCGGCGGCCTTCTCGCCGCGCTCGACGTCCCGCGCGCCGATGTAGACGGTGTGCCCCAGCTCCGTGAGCTGTCTGGCGGTCTCGAACCCGATGCCCTTGTTGGCGCCGGTGATCAGGGTGACGGTCATGGTGTCCTCTCGACGTGCTCCGCCCGAAGGGGCCGTCGGGGACGTTATGGGCCGGAACGGGAGTCACCCAGAGCCCTCTACAGCCTGGGGTCTGACAGAGCCCCCGCTGATCGCTGCCAGCGGCCTAAGGTCGCGGGCGTGGACGAGTCGGCGAACCCGCTCGGGTCCTTCCTGCGGGCCCGGCGCGAACTGGTGACGCCCCAGCAGGCGGGCATCCCCGACGGCGGGGTCCGGCGGACGCCGGGCCTGCGGCGGGAGGAGGTCGCCCTGCTCGCCGGCATCAGCGCCGACTACTACCTACGGCTGGAGCGCGGCCGTGACCGGCACCCGTCCCTGCAGGTGCTGGAGTCCATCGCGCGAGTCCTGCAGCTCGACGACGACCACTTC
This sequence comes from Modestobacter sp. VKM Ac-2978, assembly GCF_026968025.1. Lineage (NCBI taxonomy): Bacteria > Bacillati > Actinomycetota > Actinomycetes > Geodermatophilales > Geodermatophilaceae > Modestobacter > Modestobacter sp. VKM Ac-2978. The sequence goes on from NZ_JAPVBP010000010.1 coordinate 89,241, forward strand.
GCCCACCTGCTGACGCTGGTCGCGGAGGTCCCCCGGCAACGGCAGCGCCGGCCGCGCAAGGAGACCCCACCGGCAGGAGTGCTCAAGCTCCTGGACTCCCTGGTGCAACCGGCCTTCATCGAGGACCGCTACTTCGACGTCCTCGCCTCGAACCGCCTGGCCGTCGCGCTCTCCCCCGGTCTCGCCATCGGGGGCAACCAACTGCGGGACCTGTTCCTGGACCCCGCCCAGCAGGCGCTGCACCCCGAGTGGGAGCAGGTCACGGAGTGCTTCATCGCGAACCTCCGGCAGGCCGTCGGCACCGACGTCGACGACCCACGATTCATCGAGCTCACCGGTGAGCTGACCCTGGCGAGCCCGCGGTTCCGGCAGCTGTGGGCCCGGCACGAGGTACGCCGACAGTGGGGGACGCCGATCCGGCTCGACCACCCCCAGGTCGGGGAGATGACCCTCAACCGGGAGCGCCTGGCCGTCAACGGCACCGACCACCTGATGCTGGTCGTGTACCACCCGGACGCCGGTTCCGAGGCCGCGGAGAAGCTGTCGCTCCTGGCCTCCGCCGCTCAGCCCACGTCGGACACCGAGCACGACGTCGCACGGCACAGCTGACCACGACGCCGACCAGGAACCCGACGACACCACGGAGGGTCTCGAACCGGTGCAAGGTGCCGGGCGCTGCCGCCTCGTGGTGCCGCATCTCGGCCAACGACAACGTGTGGACGAGCGACTCCAGCCTCCGAGGCATCCCCGACACGTGAGGGTCACCCTCGTGTCAGGAGCGCAGCACCGTTCTCGTCCTAGCTGAACGGAGTCCCGGGGTCCCAGCTCATCGATCGTCCCGGTGGCAGAACGCTGATCCCACCGCTCAACTGCGTGACCTGGCCCTGCTCTGGTCCGAACTCCATCGATGCCTGCTCGTTCGGTCGTCAACAGGACTCAGAGGACTTGTACGAGCGTGCCGCCGTCAGCACGCAGGGCGCTGCCGTTCGTGGCTGCGGAGAGCGGGCTGGCGAGGTAGGTCGCGAGCGATGCCAGCTCGGCAGGGTCGAGGAACCGCTGGACGAGTGAGGTGGCGTTCCCCTGCGCGATGACGGCCTTCATGTCCGCCTCGGGGAGGCCCTGGGCCTCGGCGATGGATCGGACCGCTGTCGCGACGCCGTCGGAGTAGGTCGGGCCTCCGACGATGGCGTTCACCGTGACCTGGCTGCCGCGGGTCAACTTGGCGAGGCCGTTGCTGAGCGCGAGCAGAGCCGCTTTCGTGACCCCGTAGTGGATCATGTCAGCCGGGACGTTGACGCCGGACTCGCTGCTGATGAAGACGACGCGACCCCAGCCCCGGGCGAGCATGCCGGGCAGGAGCTGCCGGGACAGGCGGACGGCACTCATGACGTTGACGTCGTAGAACAACTGCCAGTCCTCGTCCGTGACCGCCGCGAAGGGCTTCACCTCGAAGAGGCCGACGTTGTTGACCAGGATGTCGACGGCACCCAGCGCATCCAGCACCTCCCGGACCTGCGTGTCGTCCGCGAAGTCGCCTGCGACGCCGGACACCTCGACGCCGTGCTCCTCCGCGCGCAGGCGCGCGACTGCCTCCTCGACCCGTTCGGACCCACGTCCGTGTAGGACGACCGAAACCCCCTCGGCAGCGAGGGCCCGAGCGGTGGCGTAGCCGATCCCCTGCGTCGATCCGCTGATGAACGCGCTCTTGCCCACAAGCTGTAGATCCATGTCCGACCTCCGAGTTCACTTGCCTGGGCAAGCGAAACTAGGCCACCTTCACTTGCCTCGTCAACTGACCTAAGCTGCGCGCATGCGCTGCCTGGATGACCTTCGACATGGGTGAGGCGCCCGACCCGCCCGGGTTCGAGGACGATGAGCTGCTCACGTGGTCCGGCTTTGCGACCGTCCTCGAGTGGCTGCCAGCACTGCTGGACGCCCAGCTCCAGCGGGACGCCGACGTCACGCACTTCGAGTTCGGCGTCTTGTTCGCCCTCCTGCACGCGCCGGACCGCACGCTGCGGATGAGCGTCCTGGCGGGCTACGCGAACAGCACGTTGACCCGGCTCTCCCGCGCAGTGACACGGTTGGAGCGACGGCAATGGGTCCAACGCGCCGTCGACCCTCGGGACGGGCGCTACACCCTGGCGACCCTCACCGACCTCGGGCGGGACAAGGTCGAGGAAGCCGCGCCGGGACACATCGCGACCGTCAGGCGGCTGGTCCTGGAGCCCCTGACGAGAACGCAGCAACGCCAACTCCAGGACATCACCCGGCGCATCCTCTCTGCAGCCGGCGCCGGACGAGCCTGGCGACCACCGAGCGGATGACGCACAGCTCTCCTGCGAGGAGAGCGACGACGGCTGCCGACGGCTGGGAGCGAACGCTGCCTCCGCCCAGCTGCCGATGGTCCCGGTACGGCCCCGACCGGCCGGTCACCTACGGCATCAACGGCTCGATCACCGCCCACTGCCCATCGGACAGCTCGGCACCGGTGCCCAACGGTTCAGGAACGGCGCCCCAGGGTCGACCTCATGCGTGCTGTGCCGGCGTGAACTCCGCCGACACCCACCACGTCCTGTCGACCAACTGACCTGTCGACCGTTGCCACGTCGACGCAAGCGTCGCGCCGAGGTTCTCGGAGTCAACTCGCGCCCCGCAGCGCATCGAACCCACGGACGCGTGAGCGCAGGTACCTCGCGACGGCGGGGTCCTCGGTCAGGTCAACGGCCCCGCTCGTGAGCCTCCGCGGCGTCAGGTCCTGCCCACTTCGTGGATGCGCCAGCCGCCCCGTGGCATCCACGACCCGCCACCACAGCACGTCGTGACCGCCGTTGCGCAGGACCTGGCCGACGGCGCGCGCCCATGCCAGCCGCCTCGGCGAGATCGCCACAGGTCATCACGTGCCCGCTGGGATCGAGGACACGGTGCTCAGGACCCGCGCCGCCACGTCGCTCAGGATGTCGCCCCTTGTTGCCGCCGATCGGGTGTCCCGTTCTCCTCCCCGTCCGCCCCTCCCAGGACGAACCCCCCGGGTGGCGAGAGGACCCCGTTCGCCTGCACGGTGACGTGGTGCGGCCCCGGGTGGTAGGTCCGGGTGGTGATGGGGCGGAAGGAGTGGGTCTTCGTGACGGCGGTGCTGCCGCCGGCGGGGATGCGTCGTGACCCGAGCTTGAAGGTCTTCGCGCTCACGGACCCGTTGGCGCGTCGGAACCCGATGGAGTAGTCGATCGCCACGGTCGCCTCCTCCTCCCCGTCGTTGGTGACGACGGCCGTGAACGTGAGGTCCCCTCCCCAGGGGACGACACCACCGGGGACGCGCGGTCGGGCCACGCGCAGGCTGCTCCCGGTAAACCCCACGAGTGCCAGCGCGGTGGGATCGGCCCGCTTGATCAGCGTCCTCAGGCCGTGCCGGAGCACCCGGGAGGTGTTGGCGTCCGGCTCGCCGGCCCACGCGGCGGCTACTTCCGTGACGACGGAGGGATCGACGCGACTGAGGTCGTTGAGGTGGTTGGCGACCGAGCGCCGCACGTACTCGGCCGGATCGCGATAGGTGGCGTCCAGGATGGCTCGTGTCGCACGAGGACGGGCGAGCAGCCATGGCACCCGTTTCGCCCAGGGCAGGTAGGCGCGAGAGCCCTCGGTGGCGAGTCGCCGCACGTGCTCGCTGTCATGCTCCGTCCAGGTCTGCATGATGCGGAGGCCGCGCTCGGGTCGCGCGTTCAGGAGCTCGCGGACGGCGAACTCGCCCGTCAGACCGACGGTGAGCCGGGCCAAGAGCGCCATGGCGGCGTCGAAGTCCCGGGTCGACGCGGTCTCGAGTGCTCTCGACGCGATGAACTCCGTGGTGGGCCAGATCATCCACCCGCCGAAACGCGGCTCGTCCAGGACGTCGAGCACCACTCGCTCGGCGGCGGCGAAGCCCGCCGGGACGTCGCTGCGGAGAGCATCGCGGACGATGTCCACCCGCTCCCGTAGGCGGACGTCCCGTACGGCACCTTCCGCCTGCACCAGAGCGGGGAAGTCGCTGGTGGGCGCGACCGCTTCCAACGCAGCCCGCAGCCGTGCAACGACGACTGGGCTGATCAGTTCGTCCATGGCACCCACGGCGACTCCTCTCTCGCAGCAGCACGTCTTCTGCGTCCGATGCTGCTCGGTCTAGACCGTGGGGACGGTCCCGCCGTCGATCACGTACTCCGCACCGACGATCGCCGACGCCTGGTCGGACACCAGGAAGCCCACGAGATCGGCGATCTCCTCCGTTGTCGCGAAACGGCCGAGAGGCACTCCGCCGAGGGAGTCCAGGATCTTCTCCTTCGCCCCCTCCCGGCTCAGGCCGTTCCCTTCCGCGATCCGGTCCACGAACCTCTCGTAGGCCTCGGTCTCGATCCCACCGGGACTGATCGCGTTGACCCGCACACCGTGCGGCGCGAGCTCGTTCGCCAGGCCCTTGCTGTACGTGCGCAACGCGGCTTTCGCAGCCGCGTACGCCAGAGACGCGTCGTACTGCGGCAGCTGCCGCTGGATGGACGTGAAGTGGAGCACGACACCGTGCCCGGACCGGATCATCGAGGGCAGCAGCGCTCGATCCAGCCGCACGGCGCCGAGGAAGTTGAGCTCCAGCTCGGTCGTCCACTGCTCATCCGTGATCGCCACGAACCCCCCGGACGGCGTGGAGGCACCTCCTACGACGTGCACGAGGACGTCGACACCACCGGCCTCCTCGATCCGCGACGCGACGAGCGCCGCCCCCTCGACGGTCGCGGTGTCGGCCACGATGAAGCGGTCCGGGAACTCGTACCCGTCGGGCATCGTCCGGGCCGTGACGTGCACATCGGCGCCGAGCTCGCGAAGCCGTTCAGCCACGGCCTTGCCTGATCCCTTCGACCCGCCAGTGACGAGCGCTCGACGCCCGTCCAGGCGCCCGCGATCCACACTCCCCATCTCTGCTCCTTCGTCGTCGTTGCCAGTGGTGCACTCGACCGAGGGGTCCTCGGACGAGCGTCAGACCATCCGTGGGGCTGGGCGGCGGCGAGTCCACCGCGCCCGGCCGAGGGACGTTGCCGCAGCAACCGTCGGGCCCCCGCCCCCCATGACGCCTTCTCGACCTCTCTCCGGGCCTGCTCGACGGCCGCCCGCGCGTCCTCGAAGACCGAATCGGTTTCGAACCGCTCCGCCCCCTGAGCTGTGCGGAGGGCGGAGCGGCCCGCCGAGCGCCTCGGATCACTCGGTCGTCGCGCGGGCGGCCTCATCGATCAGCCGGGCGACGGTGTCGGGCCGGGAGACGGTCACGGCGTGCGAGGCGTCCACCTCGACGGCGTGCGACGAGGCGCGCTCGGCCATGAACCGCTGGGCCTCGGCCGGGACGGCGAGGTCTTGGAGCGTCACGAGAGTCCAGGACGGAATGGTCTTCCAGGCCGCCTTCGTCGCCTTGTCCGCCAGGGCTTCGGCGAGGATGGGCCGCTGGGTGACGGCCATCAGGTCGGCCACGTCCGCCGACACGTCCGCGGCGAAGACCGGCTGGAACTTCTCCTGCTCGATGTAGAGGTCCTCGACGGTCTGCCCCTGCTGGCCGCGGACGGGCACCGGGCGCAGCGCCGTCCCGAGCTCGTTGCCCGGGAACTTCCCGGCCAGCTCACCGGTGCTCTCCCCCTCGTCCAGCAGGAAGCTGGCGACGAACACCAGCGCCTTCACCCGCAGGTGCCCGTCGGCAGCCTCGCTCATGACGCTGCCGCCGTAGGAGTGGCCGGCGAGGACGATCGGCCCGTCCACGCTGTCGAGGACGTCGCGCAGGTGGTCGGCGTCGCCCTGCAGTGAGCGGAGCGGGTTGGCCACCGCGATCACCGGATGGCCGTCGTCCCGGAGTCGGGCGATCACGCCGTTCCAGCTCGACGAGTCAGCGAAGGCCCCGTGGACGAGGACCACGGTGGGCGTGGCCCCGGTGCGGGTCCCGAGCGTGTTGCTGGTCATCGGTTCTCCCTCTCTGTCAGCGGGCGATCCCTTCGCCCGTCTGGGTGTTCACCAGGTGGAGTGACTTCTCCGGAGCCGGTCGTCACGGTGCGATGACGAGCTCCGCGATGGAGTCGCCGTCCATCGCGAAGCGGTAGCGCAGGTCGACGACGCCACCGGGGAAGTCGCCCACCAGGTGCTTGGTGGCGATCCAGTGCGCGTCGTCGGATCGCTCTGCGGCGACGAGGGTGCTGGTGTACGTGAACTCGGCCCCGGCCTTGGCCAGGAAGCGCCGGATCTCCGCGGTCCCGCGGTAGGTGAGGCCGTCGTCGACGACCACGGCGGTCGGCGTGAAGGCGCGCAGCGCGGTGTCCGCGTCGCCGGCGTCGTGCGCGGCGAGGTAGCCGCGGACCGTCTCCGGGAGCTGGTCGGGCCGGATGTCGTTCGGTGTGGTCATGGCCCCACGGTGCGGTCTCCCGATGCGGGAGGGTCAAGCGCTGGACTCTCCCCCGGGGAGAGGGGGCAGAGTGCACCCGTGCTTGCGATCGGCGAGTTCTCCCGGCTGACCCACCTCAGCGTGCGCACCCTGCGCCGCTACCACGACGCGGGCCTGCTCGAGCCCGCTGCGGTGGACGCCACGACCGGGTACCGCTACTACAGCGCGGACCAGATCCCGATCGCCCAGGTCATCCACCGGCTGCGGGAGCTCGACGTCCCGCTTCCCGACGTGCAGCGCATCCTGCGCTCCCCCGACCCGAGCACCCGGGCCACCCTCGTGGCCGACCACCTGCAGCGGCTCGAGGCGGAGCTCGATCGGACCCGCGCCGCGGTGGCGTCGCTGCGCCGGCTGCTGCGGCCGGATCCGGCCCCGTTGGACGTCGAGCTCCGCGCGGTCCCTGCGACGACGGTGGCCGCGGTCGAGGACGACGTGGCGCACGAGGAGGTGCTCGGCTGGTACGCCGGCGCCATGGCCGAGCTGGACGCCGTGGTCCGCGAGCCGACCGGTGCTCCGGGCGGGCTCTACGACAACGCGCTGTTCGAGGACGGCCGCGGGCACCTCCTCGTGTACCGGCCGACGGCCGCGCCGCCGCGCAGCGGCCGGGTGCACCCGGTCACCCTGCCGGCCGTCGAGCTCGCCGTCACCACCCACGCCGGCGAGCACGACGACATCGACGTCACCTACGGCGAGCTCGGCACCTGGGTGGTGAGCAACGCGCTGGCCGTGGCCGGCCCGGTGCGGGAGACCTACCTCGTCGGGCCACGCGACACCCCCGACCCGGGCGCCTGGCGCACCGAGGTCGGCTGGCCGGTCTTCCGGATGGCACCGCCGGTTCCCCGTGGTCCCGGAGCCGTCGAGCGACGAGCACGCACGTCGCCGTCCTCTCCCGGCGGCTGACGACGATCAGGGGGTCGCTCGTCCACCGGGTGCGGCGCCGCGCCTGAGGAAACACCGGGACCCGTGGTGGTGTTCACCCGGTGTCGATGACGTCCGAGGGAAGAAGGCACACCGTGACCACCGAGACGACGATCCTCGCCGGCGGCTGCTTCTGGGGCGCGCAGGACCTGCTGCGCCAGCGCCCAGGGGTGCTCTCCAGCCGGGTCGGGTACTCCGGCGGCGACACCCCCAACGCCACGTACCGGAACCACGGCGATCACGCCGAGGCGGTCGAGATCGTCTTCGACCCCGAGGTGATCTCGTTCCGGGAGCTGCTGGAGTTCTTCTTCCAGATCCACGACCCGTCGACGAAGGACCGGCAGGGCAACGACGTGGGCCGGAGCTACCGCTCGGCGATCTACTACACCAGCGACGAGCAGAAGAGCGTTGCCCTGGACACGATCGCCGACGTCGACGTCTCGGGCATCTGGCCGGGCAAGGTCGTCACCGAGGTCGAGCCGGCCGGCGCGTTCTGGGAGGCCGAGGCGGAGCACCAGGACTACCTGCAGAGGATCCCCTTCGGCTACACGTGCCACTACGTGCGCCCCGACTGGGTGCTCCCACGTCGCGAGGCGCAGGCCACCCGATGACCTGAGGGCCCGGTGCGACGACGGCGAGGGGGACGTCCTTTCCGGGGTGTCCCCCTCGATGCGTCTCCACCACCCCCGCGCCGGACCCGGACGTGACCGGTGGGACAACCGGGAGTCGTGGGGCGCGGCGCCACCACGGGTGCCGCCGCCGTGCGCACGATGGGGCATGCCCACCCGCCCGGACGCAGTCGCCGCGCTGCCGGTCGCGCCGGGCGTGTACCGCTTCCGGGACGGCAGCGGCCGCGTGCTGTACGTCGGGCGGGCCGGCGAGCTGCGCCGCCGGGTCAGCTCCTACTGGGGTGACCTGCGCGACCGCCGCCACCTACGGCGGATGGTGCCCCGGGTCGCCCGGATCGAGGCGCTGGTCTGCGACTCCGCGCACGAGGCGGCCTGGGCCGAACGCAACCTGCTCGAGCGGTCGCTGCCACCGTGGAACCGGATCGTCGGCGGACTGGAGGTGCCGGTCAGCATCTGCCTGGACCCCTCGCCGGAGGCGCCGCGCCTCGGCCTCGCTGCGACGCAGCGACCGGCACCGGGTGTCCGCTTCTTCGGGCCGTACCTGGGGGCCGGCAAGGTGCGGTTGGCCGTGTCCGGGCTCGAACGGCTGTACCCGCTCGGTCACGCCGGCCCGACCCGCACCGCCGGCGAGCGGGAGCTGGCCCGGGTCCGCGGCGGGCAGGCCCTCCCCGTCGCGCAGCTGGCGGGCGCCGTGGCGTCGGTGCTGGACCGCGAGCCGACGGCGGTCGCCGCTGCGCTGGCGGCCCTGACCGCCCGGCGCGACGCCGCGGCCGGGCTGCACGCGTTCGAGGCCGCCGCCCGGCTCCAGCAGGAGATCGAGGCGGTCGCGTGGGTGGTCGCGCCGCAGCGGGTCACCGCGCCCGGCGAGGAAGGCGACCAGGTGGTCACCGCCTGGGGGGACGACGTCCTGGTGCGGCTGCGGATCCGTGACGGCCGGCTGCGCGCCTGGGAGCAGGAGACCTGCTCCCAGGCGGTGCCCGGCACCCGGGCACCCGACGGCTGGGCGCCCTTCCTGCGTCGCAACGCAGAACTGGCCGCCCGGCTGGCGGCGCTGCCCGTCACGTGAGCTGCTCAGCCCGTCACGTGAGCTGCTCAGCTGAGCCGGGGCGCGAGGGCGTCAGTCGCCGTGCGGGTCGAGGTGGTTGAGGGTCGCGACGACGTGGTCGTAGTCGCCACGCGCTTCGCCGAAACGGAGGAACTCGACGTTCTCCACCTGGATCTCGTGCGCGTCCGGCTGGGTCCGGATCAGCTCGGTGACCTCGTCGATGAAGTCGGCGAGGGGCATGGCGAACTCGCTCTCCTCCTGTCCCGGCAGCAACGCGGTGCGCACCGACGGCGGCTCGAGCTCGACCACCGCCACGCTGGTGCCCGACAGCTGGAGCCGGAGGGACTCGCTCAGCATGTGGATCGCAGCCTTCGTGGCGTTGTAGCTGGGCGTGATCCGCAGCGGAGCGAACGCCAGCCCGGAGGAGACCGTCATGATCGTCGCGTCGGGCCGGGAGCGCAGGTGCTCGATGAACGCGCCGATGAGGCGGATCGGACCGAGCAGGTTGGTCGCGACCGTCTCCTCGGCCGAGGCCAGGAAGCCGCTCGGGGTGGTCCAGTCCTCGACGCGCATGATCCCGGCCATCGTGACCAGCACGTTGAGCTCCGGGTGCTCGGCCAGGACCTGGGCGGCGGCGCGCTGGATGCTCACCGGGTCGGTGGTGTCGATCCGGACGGCGTGCAGCCCGGGGTGCTCGGCGGTGATCTGCTCCAGCAGCGCGGTGCGTCGCCCGCCGACGATGACGGTGTTGCCCTCCTCGCGCAGACGCAGCGCCAGGGCCAGGCCGATGCCGCTGGTCGCGCCGGGGATGAAGACGGTGTTCCCTGCGATGTCCATGCCCTCAGCGTCAGCCGAGTCCGGGTGGCGTGGCAGAGCGCGGTGATCGGGGGATCGCCGATCCCTGGCTGCGGCAGGCGCGGAGCGGTGACACTGGTCCGGTGAACCGGGACGACCTCGCCGACTTCCTCGTTCGGCGCCGCAGTGGCCTCCAGCCCGCGGACGTGGGGCTGGGGGCAGGCCAGCGCCGGCGCACCCCCGGGCTCCGGCGGGAGGAGGTGGCGCAGCTCGCCGCGATGTCGACCGACTACTACACGCGTCTGGAGCAGCGGCGCGGACCGCAGCCGAGCACGCAGATGCTCGCCTCGCTCGCCCGGGCGCTCCGGCTGACCGCGGACGAGCGCGCCTACCTCTACCGGGTCGCCGGGCACGATGCTCCCGACCCGATCGGCGGGAGCGACCACATCGCTCCCGGGCTGCTGCGCGTCCTCGACCGGCTGACCGACACGCCGGCTCTCATCCTGTCCGCGCTGGGCGAGACGCTGGTGCAGAACGACCCGGCGCGGGCCCTGTTCGGGGACGTCAGCCACCTGACCGGCCTGGAACGCAGCAGCATCTACCGCTGGTTCGTGAACCCCGAGCAGGAACGGGGGCGCTACCCGGAGGCCGACCGCGACCGGCAGAGCCGCGCCCAGGTGGCCTCGCTGCGTGCCGCGTACGGGTCGATGGGAGCGGCTTCGCGAGCCGGCGAGCTGGTCCAGGTGCTCACCCGCACGAGCCCCGAGTTCGCGCGACTGTGGGACGCCCACGAGGTGGGCCGACGGTTCGAGGACCACAAGGTCCTCCGGCACCCCGAGGTCGGTCCCATCGAGGTCGACTGCCAGGCGCTGTTCACCGAGGACGAGTCCCAGGTGCTGCTCGTGCTCACCGCTCCTCCGGGAACCGAGGCCGCGAGCAGACTCGCACTCCTCGCCGTCCTCGGCACGCAGGCCTTCGCGCCAGAGCCCTAGACCGGGTCGTGGCGTCGTTCCGGTGGGGCCACCGGGCTACGGGCCGGGTGAGGGTGCGTGCCCCTCACGTGACCGTGTCGCCGTCCCAGGCACGGCAGGTGCCACGCCCCCGGCTGGAGATGCGTCGCAGCCCGGGTCGAAGGGACAGCCGGCCCGCTCGCGACCTCGCACCGGGGCCGTCCCCGTCGACGAGAGTGCATCCACCTCGCTGCCGCGGTGGTCGAGTCGCGTCGAAGGCGAGCGGGGACACCAGCGAGTCGCGGATGCACACGCGAGGATCCCGATCGGCAGATGAGCGACTCGATCCGCCAGCCGTCCCTCGGACCCGGGAGAGTCTGCGGCCGCCGTCCTACTGGATGAACCGGGTGGCTGCGCCGATCTCTGCAGCCACCCGGTCCTCCCTGTTCTCCCAACGCGCCATGCGGTCGTCGCCACCCGACTGGCCACACCGCACTCTCGTGATCGACGACGTGCCAGTCGACCTATGCGGCTGACGCCAACTCGCCGGGCGCGGTGGGGAAGGGGCGGCTCGGCTCGACGAACCTCCGTCGGGCACTCGGGGTGAACAGGCGTCCCCAGCCGTAGTAGTCATCGAGCAGGTCCTTGCGCAGAAGCGCCGGATGAGCCCGGACGAACTCCTCGGACGACATCGGCTGTTCGATCTGGCTGGCGACGATCTTCGTCCAGGCGACCGTCCGGGTGATGTGGACGAAGCTCCCACTCAGCCCGAAGTTCGACGCGAGGCCGCGGATGCCCGCGAGCATCCTGTCCTTCGCCTCCTCGGGTCCGTACTCGAGGATGAGCAGGTACACCACGCGGACGTGGTACTCGTGAGGGAAGTGGGTCAGTGTGCTCGACTCGAAGCCCTCGAGCAGATCGTGGTCGTTCATGATCAGGACACCCCGGCAATCTGGTTCAGTGAGAGGTCCCACAGCCGCGCCGCGGCATCGGGGTCGGTTGCCCAACGACGAACTCCCTGACCAGGCGGTGCGGTCGTGTCGTCATCCGGCAGATCGGTCGCTTCCTGCCCGTCCTCGACGTAGTGGCCGCCGTGCACGCCGAACTCGGGAGCCAGTGCAGCTACCAGCGTGGAGGCGGCGCCCTGCTGGGCGGTCTTGTACGAGAAGGTGCCTGCCTCTTCGAGGCGGTCGAACTCCGCGGCCTGCTCGTGGGTCAGATGTCGCTGGAGCCCGGTGCTGATGGCGCCAGGGTTGACCGAGTTCGCGACGATGCCGTCATCTCGCCAACGCCGGGTCGCCTCGACGGCGAAGAGCGCGTTCGCGGTCTTCGATTGGCCGTATGCGGCCATCGGGTCGTACGGCCGAGCTCCGTAGTGCACGTCGTCGAAGACGACCGGCGACATCACGTGTGCGGTGGACGTCAGCGCCACGATCCGCGACTCTCCGTGCGCGCTGGCTCCGCGAGCCAGTGCATCGCGGAGTTGTAGCGCGAGACGGAAGTGTCCGAGGTGGTTGGTGCCGAAGTGCATCTCCCACCCCTCCGTTGTCCGCGCCAGCGGAGAGCCCATCACCGCGGCGTTGTTGATCAGGTAGTGCAGCGGCCGGTTCCAGTTGTCGACGAACCGCTGGATGGAAGCGCCGTCGGTCAGTTCGACCACGGCAACGGTGACGTCCCGGTTGCCGGTGGTCCTGATGATGTCCTCGGCTGCGACTCGTCCCCTGGCGCTGTCGCGGACAGCGAGAGTCACCGCACTGCCGGCACGGGCCAACGAACGTGCCGTCTCGATCCCGAGTCCCGAGGATGCTCCCGTCACGATCGCCGCCGTGCCGGTCAGATCGCGACCAGCAACCACGTCGTCCGCGGTGCTCGCCGCATCGAAGTCGGTCCTGATCCTCGCGTCAGTTCTCATCTCTCTCCCCTTTCGGAGGTGAAGCGGACGCTGCGTCCGCTTGCAGAGTCAAGGTACGACACAACCGGACGCTGCGTCCACTTCGATCGCGAAATTGCTAAGCTGACGTCATGACCGCCCCGACACCCGCGGTACGAGCCGACGCCGCCCGCAACCGCGAGGCGCTGCTCCGGGCAGCGCGGGACGAGTACGACAAGGGAGACGGCACCCTGCGCATGCACGCGATCGCACGTCAGGCTGGAGTGGGTGTGGGCACCATGTACCGCCACTTCCCCACCCGCGACGATCTTCTCGAGGCGCTGGCCATGGACCAGTTCGCGGAGATCGTGGGCATCGCCGAGCGTGCGGCGGCCACGGCCGCAGCCGATCCCGATCAGGCGGTACGAAGCTTCCTGCTCGAGATCCTGCACCTGAGATGCGACCCGGGCCTGACTCGCCTGCTGATCTCGGGGACACGCCCGAGCGCCGATGGGCAAGGCTTCATGGAACGGTTCCAGCGCTCAACGCACACCCTGGTCGACACCGCTCACGCGTCCGGCTGGCTCAGGCCGGCGATCAGCACCGAGCAGTTCGTGACCATGCTGTACGGCGCGATGCTCTCCGCCCGCGAGACGGGCCAGATCGCCGCCCTCGCGCCGCTCTACGCCGAGGTCCTCGCCGCCGGGATGAAGACCCCTTCTCCCTGACCCGACCGAGCTGAGCGGACTCGCGGCCAACGCCGGAGGCTGGATCCCCAGTGCCGCCGCACTCCGGCAGCGAGAACGGGGCCGACCGGTCCGTGACCGGACGGCCCTGGGCGAGGTTGCCGCTGTCGGGCCGGCGACCCCATGCCCGACCGGGTTCACTGCGCGGACGAGTAGGACGCCAGACCGTCCGCCATCTTCTGCATCACCGCGCGCATGATGCGACGCATCAGCCACCGGGTGCCCCAGCGAGCGGTGTAGCTGCCTGACCACCGGATGACCGTTCCCCCGGAGGACGTCTCGTCCAGTTCGATCACCGCGGCGTAGTCGGAGATGAAGGCATTGCGCGCTCCCTCGTAGGCGAAACGCCGGGGAGGGTCGAGAGCGGTGATGCGCTCGATCGTGACGACCTTGCCGGTGCGGAAGGCTCGGGTGGCGCCGACGCCCATGGACCTGACCCCGACCCCCATCTCGCCGGGACCCTATGCCGCGAGGCCTCGAGCCTGATGGACTCCGACTCCTCGCGGTCCTCGAGGCAGCGAATGAGGTCGTTCATCGTTCTGGCACCGGTGGCACCTCAGCACCGGCGCCAGCGGGGGCCGGCCGCCGCACGATGGCGGGACGCCACCACATGGGCCTACGAGCGCAACCACCGCACCGCGTGGACCACGCGTCGCGGAGGGAGATGGTCCGGCCCTCAGGCGCTGCCCTGCGCTGCCAACACCCGGGCGGCCTCGCGTTCGGCCTCGGTGTTGGCCACCCCCGCCCGGGAGCCGGCGAGCTTGGCGCGGATGTGCTCCCCCACGGTGATCGGCGAGTACGGCGACCCGTCGCCCACGCAGGTCGGCAGCGTCTCGATGACGGCGTCGATGTTGCCGTCGTGGAAGAACGCCGCGCTGCGCCGCCGCTGGATGCTGCCGTCCACGATCGGCGGCTTGACCCGGTGCAGGGTCGACATCCAGCGCTCGTTCGTCCACCGCGCCATCAGGTCACCCAGGTTGATCAGCAGCGCACCGTCGGCCGGCTGGACGTCGTGCCAGGCCCCGTCGCGCCCCAGCACCTGCAGCCCCGCGACCTGGTCGGCCCAGAGCACAGTGACGATGCCGTAGTCCGTGTGCTCCCCCATGCCGGTCAGATCGCCGTCGAGTTCGAGCGCGCCGGGCTCCAGGGCGTAGTTGTTCATCCTCAGCACGTCGAGGCTGTGGTCGGTGTAGCGCTCGAAGAAGCCGTCCGGCAGGCCGAGCGCGTCGGCGAACATCGTCGTCAGGGTCCGCGCCACCCGGGAGGCCTCGTCGGAGTAGGCGGAGACGGCACCGCGGAACGACGAGGCCTCGGCCGGCCAGACGTTCTCCGGGTAGTCGGCCTCGGGCAGGTCGAGTCCCGGGAAGTCCGACACCGCAGCCCCGACGTTGAACGCCTCGAAGAAGTCGTGCATGCGGTTGGACGGCGCGAGCCCGAGGCTGAGGCTGAGCGACTCCGTCTTGGGAGGGGCGTAGCCCCGGTTGATCTCCGGCGGCGTCCGGTACTGCTCCTTGACCTCCAGCGGGAGGAGGAAGAACTCGTCGAGGGCGGCCTCGAACGCGTCGGTGACGGCGGTCGGGATGCCGTGACCGAGCACCTGGACGAAGCCCACGGTGCGGGCCGCCTCGTCGAAGGCCGCCGCCGTGGCTGCGCGCTCCTCCGGGGTGCCGGCGCCGACGTACGGCGAGATGTCGACGGTCGGGACGTGGAACGCGGTGGTCATGCTCGGCCCTTCGGGACGGGTGGGGGTGCATCGGGGGTGGTGGACACGACGGCCTCGACCCGCGCGAGCAGGCCGGCCTTGTCCGTCTCGTCGAGCCAGCAAGCCTCGACGGCGTTGCGGGTGAACGCGGCGAGCTGGTCGCGGCGGTAGCCGAGAGCGTGCGCGAGCACGCGGTAGTCGTGGGTCGGGTCGGTGCCGAACATCGGTGGGTCGTCGCTGTCGATGGTCACGCAGAGCCCGGCGTCGACCATCTCCGCGATCCGGCGGTGGCTGCCGTCCCCGCTGCCGGAGTAGCGACCGATGTCGGAGCTGACCGGAGTGCAGGTGAACGGCACCCGCTCCGCCGCGCACCGCGCGGTGAGGACCGGGTCGTCCACCACGTGGTAGCCGTGGTCGACCCGGCTGCAGCCGAGCTGGTCGAGCAGGACCTCGACGTGCTGCGGCGGCCCGGACTCCGAGTGCGCCGTCCGCTGCAGGCCGTGCCGCGCCGCCAGCCGGTAGGCCTCGACGAAACGGCCCGGCGGCCCGTTGACCTCTGCGTAGTCGAGCCCGATGCCGAGCACCTCGTCGGCGCGGTGCTCCACCACCTGCTCGACCAGCTCGACGGCGGCGGCGCCGCTGCGCTCCCGGCAGAGGCCGACCAGGAAGGCGGCCCGGACGCCGGTGTCGGTCTCCGCGTCCCGGGCTCCGGCGAGGACGCCCTCCAGGATCCGGCGGTACGCCACCCCGGGGTGGCCCGGCGGGCTCAGGTGCACCTCCCGGTAGAGCACTCCGTGGTCTGCGCCACCGGCGGTCAGGGACTCGTAGGTGACCCTGCGGAAGTCGTCGACGTCGCGGATCAGCGAGCCGACCACGTCCAGCACGCGGAGGAACTCACCGAGGTCGGCGTAGCTGTGGTGGTCGTACAGCTCCTCGGCGGACCGGCCGAGGGCGACGCCGTGCTTCCGGGCGAGGTCGATCACCGTCTGCGGGGCCACGCTGCCGATGAGATGGCAGTGCAGGCTGATCTTCGGCAGGGCGGCGACCATCGCGTCGATGGCCGGGTCGGCCGGTACGGGCGTGGAGTGCACCCTGGTCGCGAGGCTCACCGCTGACCCACCGCGCGCCCGAACCGGCTGAGCACCGCCGTCTCCAGCAGTTGGGCGAGGAGGTAGAGCAGCAGCGCGGTCAGGGTGATGGCCACGACCAGCGCCCAGACGCGGGTGTTCTGCGAACGGTTGGCGGCGGACACGACGGCGTAACCGATGCCCTTCCCGGTCGCCAGCCACTCGGCGAGGAGCGCGCCGGTCAGGGCACCGGGCACCGCGATCCGCACGGAGGCGAAGAGCGCGGGCAGCGCGGACGGGAACCCCACCTTGAGCAGCACGGTCGACGGCGACCCGCCGTAGACGAGCACCAGGTCCCGCATCTGCGGGGTGACCGAGCGCAGCCCCGCCACGATGTTCACCAGGGCTGGGAAGAGGACGACGATCGCGCTCATCAGCGCGACGACGGCGTAGCCGCGGCCGACGAGCAGGATCAGGATGGGCGCCAGCGCGATGAGCGGGACGGTCTGCAGCACCACCGCGGCCGGCATCACCGCCCCCTCGAGCAGCTTGTACCGGACGACGACCGCCGCCAGCACGATCGCGGTCAGCATGCCGGCGGCGAACCCGACGGCGGCGTCGATCAGCGTCTGCTGCAACAGCGTCCCGATCTCCGCGCGCAGCTCTGCCGAGTCCGCGTCCCCGAAGAGACTGGTCCACACCTCCGCCGGGGTCTTGCCGACGTACGTCGAGACGTCCCAGACCCGCAGCGCGGCGATCCAGAGGAGCACCACCACACCCAGTACGAGCACGGTGGTGGCCACCTGGCGGAACACGGCGCGCAGCAGCGACCCGGTCCCGCCGGTGACCCGGTCGGTACCGGGCAGCATCGTGCTCACGACGCCGCTCCCTTCGACCACGGCGTGACCACCCGGCCGACCAGACCCAGGACGGCGTAGACCGTCCCGGCCATCAGCGCGCAGCCGATCCCCACCGCCCACGCCTGCTCGACGTCGACGTTCTGCTGGGCGATCTTGAGGATGAGCGCCACGCCGCGCTGCACTCCGCCGACGTACTCGCCGAGGATCGCGCCGAGGAACGCAGCCGGCGCGCCGATCCGCATGGCGGCGAGGATCGAGGGCAGGGCCGAGATCAGCTGCACCTTCTGCAGCTGCCGGACCCGGCCGCCACCGAAGACCCGCACCACGTCAAGGCTGGCCCGATCGGCGGAGCGGAGCCCGAGCACGGTGCCGACGACGGTGGTGAAGAAGACCGCCAGGGCGGCGAGGGCGGTGGCGGTGCCGGAGCGCTCGCCCTCGTCCGGGTTGCCGATGACGATGAACAGCACCGGGGCGATGGCGACCAGAGGCACGCAGTAGCTCATCACCGCCACCTGCATCAGGACCGGCTCGGCGACGGGGAACAGCAGCACCAGGGAGGCGACGACGAGGCCGGCCAGGGTGCCGTAGAGGAAGCCGACCGAGGCCTCCTGGAGCGTCATCCCGAAGTGCAGCGACCAGAAGCCCCAGCCGGCCTCGACCGCGGTGGTGAGCACGCCGTCCGGGGTCGGCACCCGGGCGCCGGACAGCACGGTGAGCGCGGCCAGCCACCACACGGCGACCAACGCGAGGATGCCGACCGCGCCCGTGCGCAGGGAGCGGATGGACTCACGCGAGAGGTGCACGCTCAGTCCTCACCCGGCACGGCGGACGCCCCGCCGAACAGCAGCTCCGAGGCCCGGTCGTGCAGGGCGTGGAACTCCGGTGTCCGCATCAGGTCGGGGGTCCGCGGTCGGGGCAGGTCGACCTGCAGGACCTCCTGCACCCGCCCGGGGCGCGCGCTCATCACGGCGACCTCGTCGGAGAGGAAGACCGCCTCCGAGATGCTGTGGGTGACCATCAGCGTGGTCGCCGGCTTCTCCGTCCAGATCCGCAGCAGCTCCACGTTGAGCCGCTGGCGTGTCATGTCGTCCAGCGCGCCGAACGGCTCGTCGAGCAGCAGGACCGACGGGGTGACGACGAGGGCCCGGGCGATCGACACGCGCTGGCGCATGCCGCCCGACAGCTGGGCCGGCTTCGCCTTCTCGAAGCCCCCGAGGCCGACCAGCTCGATCAGCTCGGCCACCAGCGCGTCGTCCGGCTTCTGCCCCGAGACCTCGAAGGGCAGCCGGATGTTGGACAGCACCGACCGCCACGGCAGCAGGGCGGAGTCCTGGAAGGCGATCCCCAGCTCGTTCCCGCGGCGGAGCTGCAGCGGCGTCCGGCCCTCCACGAGCGCCGAGCCGGACGTCGGCTCCTCCAACCCCGCGAGGATCCGCAGGATCGTGGACTTGCCGCAGCCGGACGGGCCGAGCAGCGACAGGAAGCTGCCCTTGTCCGTCCACAAGGTGGCGTCCTCCAGGGCGGCCACCGTCCGGCGACCGACCCGGAAGGTCTTGCTCAGGTGGTCGATCCGCACGCCGGTGCCGATCGAGGGAGCTGCTCCCCCGGCACCGGCACTCGTCGACGCCTCTGCGACCTGGGCCATGTCGAACCTCTCCGTCGCGTCCGGCCGGGTCAGGAGGGCAGCTCGGTGAGCTCGGGCTTCTCCTCGAGCAGCTCCTCGAGCAGCGACAGGTCGAAGAGGTCGGCGGCCTCGAGGTCGATGCCGGCCGCCTCGAGCGTGGTCATGTTCTGCTCGATCAGCTCGTCGGAGATGGTGAACAGGCCGTTCGCCTCGACGTCGGGTGTGACGATCAGGCCGGCCTGCACCGCCGACTGCTCGAGCTCCTTCTCCATGTCCAGCTGCAGGTCACTGCCGTACTCCTCGACCGCCATCCGCGCGCCCTCGGCGGGGTCGGCGAGCGCGTCCTGCCAGCCGAGGATCTCCGCCTCGAGGAACGCCTTCACCTTCTCCGGCTCCTCCGCGATCATGCGGTCGGTGGTGATGACCGACTCGGCGACGAAGGGCAGCCCGTTGTCGGCGAAGGGCAGGTTGGTCACCTCGATGCCCAGCGACTGGACGGTGATGGACTCGTTGGTCAGGTAGGCCAGGAAGCCGTCGACCTCGCCGTCGACGAGTGGCGCCGGGTCGTACTCGACGGGGACCTTCTGCACGTCGGCCGGGTCGATGCCGTTCACCTCGAGCAGTGCGTCGAAGAGCGTCTCGTTGCCGCCGGCCTGCACGCCGATCGTCTTGCCGACCAGGTCCTGGGGCGTCGCGATGTTCCCACCGTCCGCGCGCGAGAGGATCGTGAACGGGTTCTTCTGGAACTTGGTGCCGACGATCTTGAGCGGCGCGTCCTCCTCGGCGATGACCTGGGCGGTGGAGACGGCGTTGCTGAGGCCGAAGTCGGCGTCCTCGGTGGCGACGAGCGTCTCGATGGCACCCGGACCGGGGTCCATCGTCACCGAGCCGAACCCGGCGTCCTGGTAGTAGCCCTGGCTGTCGGCGAAGAACTCACCGGCGAACTCGGCGTTCCTGATCCACGACAACTGGAGCGTGAGGTCGCCGAGGTCACCCTCCCCGCCGCTGGCGGCTGCGGACTCGCCGTCGTCGGACCCGCATGCGGTGAGAACGAGGGCGGCGGCGGTCAGCAGTGCTCCGGTGCGCACGGTGCGGTGGCGGAAGGTCATGAGGTGCTCCGTATCTCAGCCACACCCTCGGCGGGGTGGGGGTGCCGTCCCGGCATGGGGTCGGGCTGAAGCTAGGAGCGGGTCGTTTCGCCGTTCAGCCTCTGGTGTTTCGCGTCGGTTAACCCGCTCGCCCAGCGGCGGATGCGCTGGTCGACCGGCGGCAGCGACCTGTCGATCGCACCGGTACGGCAACCGACCCCCGGTGCGGTCCGACCGATCGGTTCTCCGTGCGGAGCGGGTCTGTACGTCGCACACCGACCACCGGCAGGCGACGCGATGCGGGAACTGAGTTACGGCATGGACCTGAGCCTGGACGGCTACATCCCCGCGCCCGGTGACGACCTCGGCTGGGACGCGTCCCTCGACGACGACCACGCGGTCACCGGACCGGCAGGTCGTCGTCCCGTCGTGGCTGCCACGGCGGCGATCAGGGCCGCTGCTCGGGACGGGGCGACCCGTGCTTGGGCAGCAGCGCCCACACGCGCTTCGTGACGCCATCGACGTCGACACCGTGCGCTGACGTCAGGTCTGCGATGACGTAGAGCCCGTATCCCCCCTGGCCGGCCGGGCGATCGACCGCGGGCAGCGGGAGCTCGTCCCGGGCCGAGTCGGTGGCGACGACGACCCAGTGATCGCCGGCCTCCCTCAGATCGAGGCGGGCCGGAAGAGTGCCGTGGCGCAGGGCGTTCGAGGCCAGCTCGTCGATCACGAGGATGGCCCGGTCCACGATCTCTTCGACATCGTCCTCGGTCCGGATGCCGTCGGTCTGCAGCGACGCGGTCAGGAAAGCCCGGACGTGACGACGGACAGCCCCGAGCTGCCGCAGCGAGGTCAGCTCCACGACGTCAGCGGGCGGCACGTCAGGAACCGGGCTCACGCGTCGCCAGGAGGTCCGGACGGCCTCGATCGTCGCAGAGGCCGGGCCGTCCGGGAGTCCGGTCCCCGGGGTCTCCTGGTTCACGACCCGAGCACCTCGTCGTCCTCGGACGATCGCGGCCGGACGGCGACCATGGCGACGTCGTCCTCCCCCGCGCGCGGGACCATCACGCCGAGGACGGCGTCGCAGAGCTTCTCGATCTCCTCGTCCGCGTGCCGCTCGACGACGTCCAGCAGCCGCTGGAGACCCTGGTCGAGATCCTGCCCACGACGTTCGACCAGTCCGTCGGTGTAGAAGAGCAGGGTCGAGCCGGCAGGTAGCGTCGTCGCCTCGGTGCTCCGCCAGGCCAGTGAGTCGACGCCGAGCAGGAGATCGGCCTTGCCGGTGCCGGGCTCCAGCAGCCGGGCACGGCCGGACGCGTCCAGCAACAGCGGCGGGGGGTGCCCGGCGTTGGACCACTGCATGCGGACGCCGTTCCGTCGGTCGCACCCCGTGGGCGGGGACAGCTGAGCCAGGACGGCGGTGGCCATCGTGGTCAGCTCCAGCCCCACGATCGCCTCGTCCACCGACGACAGCAACCGGCTCGGCACGTCGGCGGAGTTGAAGCAGATCCCGCGCAGCAGCCCGCGGACCTGTCCCATCGCGGCCGCGGCGCGTGTGTCGTGGCCGACCACGTCGCCGATGACGAGAACGAGGTCCCCGCTGCGCTGCCGGAAGGCGTCGTACCAGTCACCTCCGACCTGCGCCTGCTGCGCGGCGGCGACATAGCGGACGGCGATGTCGGCGAAGGCGACGACCGGCGGGGCCGTGAGCAGGCTCTGCTGCAGTTCCGTCGCGAGATGACGCTGCCCGGAGTAGAGCCGGGCATTGTCCAACGCCATGCCTGCTCGTCGGCCGATCTCGATGGCCACCGCCAGATCAGCCTCCCCGAAGCGGGCGCGAGCTGAGCCCCTTCCCAGGAGCAGAGAGCCGAGGACGCCGTTCCGACCCGGGATGGGAACGGCGATCAGGCTGTCCGCGCCAAGCTGTCGCACGAGCGAGCGCAGGGCGGCATCGGGCACCTGAGCGACGAGGCCGTCGGCATCCAGGTCCCGGAGCAGCACCTCCTCCCCTCCGGCTGCCCGCCGACTGGGTTCGGTGACCACGCCGCCGCGGGACTCCAGTCGCTCCACTTCGCCCACCACCGCGGCCAGCGCGGGAGCTCGATGCCGGACCAGGACGTCGGACGGGTGGTCGTGGTCGTGGTCGTGGTCGTGGTCGTCCAGGAGATGGATGCTGAGCCAGTCCGCGAGAGCCGGCACCAGGGTCGCGGCCAGCCGGGACCGGGACTCGGCGACGTCGAGCGACGCCAGGAGCGACTGGGAGACGCGGCCGAGCAGATCGACCTGGGCGGCGAGCCGGTCGCGTTCCCGTTCCGCCCGCCGCTGTTCGGTGACGTCCACGGCCAGCAGCAGGACCACCGGACGGCCGAGGTCGGTCTGGCTGCTGACCGCGCTGAGCTCGACCTCCACCCGGTCGGCGAGCCGCAGCTGCAGCGGCGGCCGGACGACATCAGGAGCACCGCCGTGACCGGGTGGCGGCGGGGCGGAGGTCACCATCGACAGTGCCCCGGGAACGACCTCGTCCACCGGCCGGCCGTACATGGCCGGCTGCAGCAGGAAGAGTCTCTCCGCGCGGCGGTTCCACCCGAGCACCTCTCCCTCACCACTGGCGACGAGCACCGCCAGAGGCGCGTGCTCCAACAGGGCCCCCACCGAGGTGATCCGTGACGGCGACGCGGTGTCGGCTGCGCTCGCGTCGAGCATCACCGCAGCGAGGACGGCGCTGTGCCGACGCCGCGCGATGCTGGCGGAGCGCAGCTCCTGCAATCGGGACAGCAGGCCGTCGTCATCGACCCCCGCGACGAGCAGGTCCAGCGGCACACCCGGAGCGAATGATGCCTCTCGCCGGACGGCGTCGGGGGTGCCGGTGAGGACGGCGACGCTCGCGTCCGGCCACAACCGATGAGCCCGCTGCACCGTCGACAAGGCTGAGCGGGCCAGCGACCCGATGACCACGAGGTCCACCGGCCCGCCCACCGAGATCGGCCGGCCTGCGAGGTCCGACGAGGAGATGCGCTCCGTTCCGGGGAGATCCTCCACGAGGGAGACCTCGGCGACCGCGACGTCGATGAGGACGCAGCGGCCCGGACCACCTGCCCCGGTCAATCGCCGAGCAGCGGTAGCCCCAGCGCCGCTCGCCCCGTCCAGGTGCGCAGGATGTCGGTCGTCGGGCTCATCACGTCGGCGGCCCGGGCATCCCGCAGGTGCCGCTCCAGGGGTGAGCGGTCCCGGTAACCGACACCGCCGACCAGCGTCATGGCTTCGTTAGTGACGTCCACGGCGCACCTGGCCACCTCTGCCTTCGCGGCGGTGAGGCCGAGCAGCGCCTTCGGTCCGCCGGCGTCGCCCTCCTCGGCGGCCCAGTAGACGAGCCGGCGCGTCCGCTCGACCTGCGCCCACAGCTCGCCCAGGCGGTGCTGGAGGATCGGCTCGGTCGACAGCCGGCGGCCTGTGTGCGCGTGAGCCCGACGGCCCAGGTGCGCCGTCGCCTCGTCCAGGGATGCCTGCGCGACCCCGAGGTAGCTCCCCGCCATGGCCATGAGGAAGTACGGGGCGACGACCTCGAACACGTACCAGATCTGGTCGCCCTCGGCCCCCAGCAGGTGGTCGGCACCGACACGGACGCCGTCCAGGCGGGCCCGGCGCGACGAGTTGCCGCGCATGCCGACGCCGTTCCACGCGTCGATCCACGTCAGACCGTCGGAGTCGCCGGGGACGAGGACGCAGGAGAAGTCGCCCACGGGCGCATCCGGGTCGGCGGCGACGGTGCTGACGACGTAGGAGTCGGCCTGTGAGCCGTTGGTGACGAACGACTTCTCTCCGTCGATCCGCATCCCCGTTCCGGTCTGCGTCATCCGGGTCTGCGGCAGCCAGAAGGCCGCACCGGTTCCGGGCTCGGACAGCGCCAGGGTCGTGAAGTGCTCCCCCGCCACGATGGCGTCCAGGAAGTCCGTGCGCTGCCGGCCGGTCGGCTTGGCTGCAATCACCGCGGTGCCCACGGAGTGCATGCCGAAGCACAACGCGGTGGAGGCGCACACCCGGCCGAGCGCCTCGCCCACCGCCGCGACGCCGCTGAGGCCGAGCCCCGCTCCGCCGAGGGACCGCGGGGCCGCCAGCCCACCCAATCCGGCTCTCTGCAGGGCGCGCAGCGGCTCGACCGGCCAGACGCCGGAGTCGGTGCGGTCGACCAGTGGCCGCGCGACCGCCTCCGCGATCTCCGAGGCACGCAGCGAAGCCTCCGCGACACTCACCGGGGGCACAGTCACAACGGGGAACCATAGGCGACCGCCGGCAGATCAGCGGAGATCGGACAGGCCGATCACCAGGCCAGAGGCGATGGTCGCGCCGCCACGTCTCGCGGACGGCAGCCGTGATGATCAGCCGGTATCGACGGTGGCCGCTGTCCTGCCGCCTGTTGAACGGTCCCTGCGGACATCGCCGGGCAGGCCAGCGCTCGCCGGGCGGCAGTGGCCGCTGGGTCGTCACGCCGTGGATCCAGCGGTTGGGCCCACGCGATGTCAGCTGCAGACCCAGACCGCGCTGACCGCGCCGCTCGAACCAGTCAGAGGTCGAGGTGTAGGGGCAGGGCAGGCTGACCCCGTGCAGCACATCGGGATCGACCTCGCCTGGGGCCTCAAGCGACCCACCGGCCTCGCCGTGCTGGACGACGCCGGCCGGCTGGTGCACGTCAGCGCGGTGCGCACCGACGAGCAGATCGAGGCCGCGCTGGCCCCGTTCACCGCCGGCCCGTGCATCGTGGCGATCGACGCCCCGCTGGTGGTCACCAACGCCACCGGCAACCGGGCCGCCGAGCGGGCGCTCAACGCCGACTTCGCGAGGTTCCAGGCCGGGGCGCACCCGACGAACACCGGCAAACCCGAGTTCACCGATGGTGACACCCGCGGCGGGCGGATCGGCCGGCGCCTGCGGCTGGACCTCGACCCCCGCTCGGGCCGCAACCGCCGGGCGATCGAGGTCTACCCGCACGCGGCGACGGTGGCGCTGTTCCGGCTGGGCCGCACGCTGAAGTACAAGAACAAGCCGGGCCGGGTGCTCGAGCAGATGCGTGCGGAGCTGCTGCTGCTCATCGACCTGCTGGGCGCGGTGGTCGAGCTCGACCTCGGTGCACCGTTCGCCGGGCTGCGCCAGCAGGTGCAGGCCGCTACCCGCAAGAGCGAGCTCCGGGTGGCGGAGGACCAGGTCGACGCCGTGGTGTGTGCCTACGTGGGATGGATCGCCGTCCGGCGCCCGGACGAGGTGACCACCTACGGCGACGCGGCCGGCGGCGCCATTGTGACCCCGACCCTGCCGCCGGACCTGCGGCCCGGCCCCCGGGTCGCCGCACCCGCGGCCGACCCGGTGCAGCAGGCCATCCAGGCGTACGCCGACGGCCGGCCCGAGACCCTGGTCGCCGGGGCGCAGGCGCTCGCGCTCATCACCGGGGTGCTCGACGACGCCGGGATCAACTACCTGTCGGTGACCGGGCGGACGAAGACCATCGCCTCGTTCGCGGAGAAGGCGGCCCGCACGGTCGACGGCGTGCCTGCCTATCCGGACCCGGCGCGGGAGATCACCGACCAGATCGGCCTGCGGGTGATCACCTACGTGCAGAGCGACGTGGAGGCGGTGGCCGAGCTGCTGGCTGCGCAGGTACGGGTGATCGACGACCGCGACATGGGTCGGCGGACCGCGCAGCAGGGCCGGTTCGGTTACTCCAGCCGGCACCTGCTGATCGGCGTGGACCCGGGCCGGGCGCCCGAGCTGCCGGAGCTGGCCGGGCGCGTGGTGCAGGTGCAGGTGCGCACGGTGCTGCAGCACGCTTGGGCTGAGTTCGAGCACGACATCCGCTACAAGGGCACGGTGCCGGCCGAGCACGCCTCCGAGTTCGACCGCCGGTTCACCCTGGCCGCCGGGTTGCTGGAGCTGGCCGACCAGGAGTTCACCGCGATCCGCGAGCGCCTTCGGGCACCAGTTCCCGTCGACGAGGCCGACGACACCGACCCCGACGACCCTCGGATCGCGCCCCGCGAGCTGGCTGCGTTCCTGGCCGGGCAGTACGCCGACGCCGGCTGGTCGCGCCCGGACCACTACACCTGGATCTCAGGCCTGCTACTGGAACTGGGCGTGACCAGCCTGGTGGAGCTGGGCGAGGTGCTGCGCGGCGCCGACGACAGCGGCATCCCGGCCCGGATGGACTACCGCTATCCCCCGGGTGCCGTGCGTCGGCTGGACGACACGCTGCTGGCCGGCTTCGGGCAGCGGTACGTGGAACTGCACGGGAACGCCGACCGGCGGACCGCACTGACCACCCGGCTGCAGCGGCTCGCGGGCGGCTGACCGGCGGCCCGGCAGCCGCCCGCGCGAGCGATGGGAAGCCCGCCACCAGCGGTGGGGCTGCGGGCGCCCCTGTCCGCCCGCTACGACGAGCTCACCGTCGTCGACCGGGCCGCAGCAGTCCTGCGCGCGGTCACCCTCTGGCTCGAGCGGTCCGGAGACACGCCGTGGCACGACCACGTCCACCTCTGGGTCCGGCGGCTCACCACCACGCCGCGGCCGAGCACCCGGCGGCCGGCGTCGCCGGCGACCGGCGGGACTGGCCGGAAGGATGTTCGGGCGTGATCAGGTCATAGCCTCACCCGCATGCGTGCTGTGCAGATCACCCGCTTCGGCGGTCCCGAGGTCCTCGATGTCGTCGACGTCCCAGAGCCGGAGGCGGGGCCGGGGACGACCCTGCACGACGTCTCCGCAGCAGGAGTCAACTTTGCAGACACCCACCACCGCCTGTCGTCCGACTGACCTCGGAGCGATCCTCGACCACTGTCGACACCGAGCGCGGGCGGTACGCCTCAGGGCTCGGCTCGAGCCGTACCGGTGCTGTTCGTCGACGGCTTCCCGGACACCGGCGTATCCGCCATGACCTGCTCCAGGCGATCGCGCGTGGGGATCGAGTAGGAGACGTCGGAGTCACGGCCTAGCCTATAGGGTTTAGGATGTAACCTAATGACCACAGGCACCGGGCGTGAGGGGCGGATGGCACGCGTCGGACTCACCGCAGAGCGGCTGACCCTGGCCGCCGCCGATCTGGCCGACGAGGTCGGGTTCGCCGAGGTCACCCTCTCGGCACTGGCCCGCCAGTTCGACGTGAAGGTGGCGAGCCTCTACGCCCACGTGCCGAGCTCCGGTGAGCTGCGCACCCGCGTCGCTCTGCTCGCCCTCGAGGAGATGGCCGACCTCGCCGCCTCGGCGCTGGCCGGCCGGGCGGGCAGGGACGCCCTGACCGCCTTCGCCGACGTCTACCGCAGCTACGCGAGCGAACACCCCGGCCGATATGCCGCCGCGCACCTCCGGCTCGACGCGAAGACCGCGACGAACAGCGCCGGTGTCCGGCACGCCGAGATGATGCGAGCGATCCTGCGCGGATACGAGCTCACCGGCGACGACCAGACGCACGCCGTCCGGCTGCTGGGCAGCGTCTTCCACGGCTACGTGACCCTGGAGCTGGGTGGGAGCTTCGACCACAGCTCCCCTGACCCACAGGTGAGCTGGTCGCGCGTCCTCGACTCCCTCGACACGCTGCTGCGCGGCTGGACGGCGACAGCCGGCCCCCCGCCCCGCAGCTGATCCCCCGCCCCCGCTCTTTCCCGAGGTCCACCATGTCCCCGCAGTTCCTCAGCAGCACCCCCCTCACCGCATCACTCCTGCGCGGTGCGATCGATCTCGAGCACACCGACCGAGGTCTCGTCCCGCACCGGCTCCCCGCCTGGGCGCGCGCGCAGTACGCCGACGGGCAGCTCGCGATGGCCGAGTCCCAGCCCTCAGGAGTCCGGCTGGTCTTCCGGACCGCCGCCACCACGATCGAGCTCGACACGATCGGGACGAAGGTCGCCTACGCGGGCGCTCCGGTGCGTCCCGACGGGCTGTACGACCTGGTGGTCGACGGTCAGCTGACCGACCAGGCCACCGTGTCCGGGGGCGACGTCCTGTCGTTCGACCTGACCAGCGGGTCGGTCGAGCACCGCCCCGGGCCCGGAGGGACCGTCGCCTTCACCGGTCTCCCGGCGCAGGCCAAGGACGTCGAGATCTGGTTGCCGCACAATGAGACCACCGTGCTGGTCGAGCTCCGGACCGACGCACCCGTCGAGGCCGTCACCGGCGACACCCGTCCGGTGTGGCTGCACCACGGCAGCTCCATCAGCCAGGGCTCGAACGCGGCCAGCCCGTCCACCACGTGGCCCGCGATCGCCGCTTCGGCCGCCGGCGTGGACCTGGTCAACCTCGGCTTCGGCGGGAGCGCCCTGCTGGACCCGTTCACCGCGCGCACGATGCGCGACCAGCCGGCCGACCTGATCAGCGTGGCCATCGGGATCAACCTGGTGAACACCGACCTGATGCGCCTCCGGGCGCTCACCCCCGCGGTGCACGGCTTCCTGGACACCATCCGGGACGGCCATCCGACGACGCCGCTGCTGGTGGTCTCGGCGATCCACTGCCCGATGCAGGAGGACACGCCCGGCCCGATCACCATTGACCCGGCGACCTACGGCACCGCACAGGTCCAGTTCATGGCCACGGGGAATCCGGCGGAGGTGGCGGCGGGGAAGCTGACCCTGCGGGTCATCCGCGAGGAGCTGGCGCGGATCGTCGCCAGCCGGGCGGAGGCGGACCTCAACCTGCACTACCTGGACGGGTTGGAGCTCTACGGCGAGGCCGACGGCGGCGCGTTGCCGCTCCCGGACAAGTTGCACCCCGACGCGGCCACCCACCGACTCATCGCCCGGCGCTTCGCCGAGCACGTCTTCGCGCCCAACGGCCCCTTCGGCGGGTAGGCGCCACACCCTCGGCGTACCCGACCGGAGCCTCCCGGCCGGACCGACCGATCCCCGTCGTCCTGGCCCGGCTGTTTTCCCCGGACGTCGTCGACGGCGCACCTGCGGGAGGGCATCGCCGGCGCGGACCGCACACCCTCCGCCGCCGAGCTGGGCGGGATCGGCCGGCAGTTGGCGTCGTCGAGGACTCGCGCGGGCCGCCACGCGCTCGCCGTGCACGGGGTTCCGCGACGACGTCGTGGACCTCGCCCGCAACCGTGAGCCGGGCCAGCACCTGGAGCAGATCGCGGCCGACTTCGGGATCAGCGAGTCGGCCTGACGAACCGGATGGAGGTCGCCGACGTCGAAGACGGGGCCGAGCCCGGGACCACGGTGTCGGACGGCCGCCATGGAGTCGTTCTCCGCCCTGCCGCAGAAGACATGGCGCGACAGGAGGAAGGGCAGCGCCCAGACACGCGGAGGGGCGCCTGCTTGCCCCTCCCCGCGACCTCGGCCGGTGACGGGCTGGGCCAGGTCATAGCCTCTCCGTCATGCGAGCCGTGCAGATCACCGAGTTCGGTGGCCCCGAGGTCCTCAACGTCGTCGACCTGCCCGACCCCACCCCGGGAGACGGCGAGCAGCTCTTCGACGTCTCGACCGCCGGCATCAATTATGCCGACACACATCAGACCGAGGACAGCTACCTCGCCAAGCAGCAGCTGCCGCTGATCCCGGGGGCCGAGTTCGTCGGCACCCCGGCCGGTGGCGGCCAGCGCGTGGTGGGGCTGCTGCCCGGCGGCGGCTACGCGGAGAAGGTGGCCGCGCACCCGCGGCTGACCTGGCCGGTGCCGGACGGGGTGACCGACGAGCAGGCGCTCGCCGTCGTCCTGCAGGGCGCCACCGCCTGGCACCTGCTGCGCACCTCCGCCCACCTGGCCGAGGGCGAGTCCGTCGTCGTCATCGCCGGCGCCGGCGGGGTCGGCACGCTGGCGATCCAGCTGGCCAAGCGCTGGGGCGCCGGCCGGGTCATCGCGACCGCCTCCAGCCCGGAGAAGCGTGAACTCGCCGAGTCCCTCGGCGCCGACGCCACGGTCGACCCGGCGCTGGCCAACGACGACCCGAAGTCCTTCACCGCGGCACTCCGCGAGGCCAACGGCGGCAAGCGGGTCGACATCGTGCTGGAGATGACCGGCGGCAACGTGTTCAACGGGTCGCTGTCGGCGCTGGCCCCGTTCGGCCGGCTGGTCGCCTACGGCATGGCCGGGCGCGAGGCCCCCGCCACGGTCGCCGTGCCCGCGCTCATGGGCACCAGCCGGGCGGTCATCGGCTTCTGGCTGGCGCACTGCATGACCCGGCCGGAGATGATGGACGCCGCGATGACCGACCTGCTGTCGATGGTCGCCGACGGCAGCCTGAAGCCGGTCTCCGGCGGCCGCTACCCGCTGACCGCCGTCCGCGAGGCCCACCAGGACCTGCTCGCCCGCCGCACCACCGGCAAGCTCGTCCTCGACCCGACCCGCTGAGCACCTGCCCCTCCCCGGCGCACCCGGGGAGGGGCTACAGCAGCCGGTTGGTCCAGAGCAGGGACGCGACGACGCCGAGGAACGCGAACAGCAGGCCGCCGCGGACGAACCACGGGCTGATGTCCTGCGGCTCGGTGGTGTAGCCGATCTGGCTGCCCAGGTCCTCGAACACCTCCGACAGCTCCTCGGCGCTGGCCGCCTCGCTGTAGCTGCCGTCGGTCTCCTCGGCGATCTGCTCCAGCGTGGCCCGGTCGACCGGCACCGGCACCCGCTCCCCGTTGATGTCCAGCGTGCCGTAGTCGGTGCCGAACGCGATCGTGGAGACCGGGACCGAGGCGGCGTTGGCCGCGTCGATCGCCTGGGTCGCCTCCCGCCCCACGGTGCTGTACCCGTCGGACAGCAGCACGATCCGCGCCGGCGGCGCCTCCATGCCCTCCGAGGCCAGCGTCGCCTGGTAGTTGGTGATGGCGGTCAGCGAGGTGAAGATCGCGTCCCCGATCGCCGTCGCCTCGGCCAGCTCCAGGTTGTCGATCGCGGTGAGCACCTCGTCCCGGTCCGTGGTCGGCGTGACGAGGGTGGCCGCCGTCCCGGCGAAGGCGACCAGGCCCAGGTTGATCCGCTCCGGCAGCACCTCGACGAACTCCTCGGCCGCCAGCTGCATGGCCTGGAAGCGGTCGGGCTCGACGTCGGTCGCCCGCATCGACAGCGAGACGTCGACGGCCATGATCACCGTGGCGCGCTCCCGCGGCACCCGGACCTCTGTGCTCGGCTGCGCCAGCGAGGTGACCAGCACCGCGAGGCCCAGGGCGACGAGCCCGAAGGCGACGTGCCGGCGCCAGCCCGCCCGCTTCGGCACCAGCGAACCGAGCAGCGCCACGTTCGTGAACCGGGCGGCGTACTTGGCCCGGCGGCGCTGCAGCACCACGTAGAGGCCGACGAGGGCCACCACCGCCAGCAGCGCGGTCAGCCACCACGGGGACTGGAAGGTCATCGGGAGGCCCCTCCGCTGCCGGCGCGCCGGCGGTCGGCGACGTAGCGGACGACGTCGGCCAGCCAGTCGCGGTCGGTCTGCAGTCTCAGGTGCCCGGCACCGGCCCGGCGCAGGGCGGCGGCGATCTCACGGCGCTGCGCGGCGGCGCCCTCGGCGAAGCGGCGGCGGACCTCTGCGTTGCCGGTGGGCACCTCGAGCGTCTGGCCGGTCTCCGGGTCGACGACGGTCAGCAGCCCCACGTCGGCCAGCTCCAGCTCCCGCGGGTCGACCACCTCGATGGCCAGCAGGTCGTGCCGGGCCGACAGCCCCCGCAGCGGGCGCTCCCAGTCGGCGGTGCCCTGCGCATCCGATCCGAGGAAGTCCGAGATCACCACCACCAGTCCGCGGCGCCGCGGCGGGCGGCGCAACGACTCCAGCGCCTCGGCCAGGTCGCCGCGCCGGCCGGCGCCGGCCCGCGGGGTCGCGACGACGGACCGCAGCAGCCGGTCGGCGGCCAGCCGCCCGGGGCTGGCCGGGTACCGGTCGACCCGCTCGCCGGTGGTGACGACGGCGCCCAGCCGGTTGCCGCCGTGCACGGTCAGGTGGCTCACCGCCGCGAGCCCGGCGATCGCCAGGTCCCGCTTCTCGCACTCGGCCGTGCCGAAGTCCAGGCTCGCCGACAGGTCGAGGACGACCCACGTCTCCAGCTCGCGGTCGGCGATGGTCTCCCGGACGTGCGGCACCTGGGTGCGCGCGGTCACCGGCCAGTCCATCCGCCGGACGTCGTCCCCGGGGTGGTAGGTCCGCGAGTCACCGGCCTCGCTGCCCGAGCCGGGCACCAGCCCGAGGTGGTCGCCCTGCAGCAGCCCGTCCAGCCGATGGCGGACGGTCAGCTCCAGGCGGCGCAGCAGCACCGCCGAGTTGCTGCCGGGGCCGAAGTGCGGCGGCGCGCCGTTCCCCGCCGCCCGGCCGGTGTCGTCCGGACCGGTCACACCGACTGCGGCCCGAAGCCGCCGTCGGGACGACCGCCACCCTGCGGGGCACCGTTCGGGCTGCCCTGCGGGGCACCGTTCGGGCCGCCCTGCGGCGGGCCGAACGACGGGCCGCCGAAGCCGGGCACCGACGGGCCACCGGGGGAACCGGGCCCGTAGCCGGCGGCGCGCTGCCGCGGGGTGACCTGCGGCAGCGGCACGCTCTGCACCACCCGCTTGACGATGTGGTCGGCCGGTACGCCGTCGGCCAGCGCGTCGTAGGAGAGCACCAGGCGGTGCCGCAGCACGTCACCGGTCACGTCGAGCACGTCCTGGGGCAGCACGTAGTCGCGGCCGCGGATCAGCGCCAGCGCCCGGCTGGAGGCGATCAGGCCCAGCGAGGCGCGCGGGCTGGCGCCGTAGGAGACCCAGCTGGCGACGTCGGGCATCCCGTGCTCGTGCGGCGCCCGGGTCGCCACCACGAGTCGGACGACGTAGTCGACCAGCGCGTGGTGCACGAACACCTCCGAGGCGGTGCGCTGCAGCCGGCGCACGTCCTCGGGCCCCAGCACCGGCTGCGCCTCCGGCGGGGTCGACCCCATCCGGTAGATGATCTCGCGCTCCTCCTCCGGGCTCGGGTAGTCGACGAGCACCTTGAGCAGGAAGCGGTCGCGCTGGGCCTCAGGGAGCGGGTAGACGCCCTCGTTCTCGATCGGGTTCTGGGTGGCGAGCACCAGGAAGGGGTCGGGCAGCGGGTGGGTGACCCCGCCGATGGACACCTGCCGCTCGGCCATGACCTCCAGCAGCGCCGACTGCACCTTGGCCGGCGCACGGTTGATCTCGTCGGCGAGCAGGAAGTTGGCGAACACCGGGCCGAGCTCGGTGGCGAAGGTGTCCTGGCCGGACTTGTAGATCCGGGTGCCGATGATGTCGGCCGGCACCAGGTCCGGGGTGAACTGCAGCCGGGAGAACTTGCCGCCGACGACGGTCGCGAGGGTCTCCACGGCAAGGGTCTTCGCGACGCCGGGCACGCCCTCGAGGAGCACGTGCCCCCGAGCCAGCAGCCCCACGAGCATCCGCTCGACCAGCCGGTCCTGGCCGACGATGACCCGCTTGATCTCGAACAGCGCACGCTCCAGGCGGGCGGCGTCGACCGAGGGCGGGGTGGGCTGTTCGGGGGCGGGCGAGCTGCCTGCGGCGGTCACGCGTCGAGTGTCCTACACCTGCCTGTGCGGGCGACCGCGGCTGCGTCGTGCGGGGGACGACGACACCCGTTCGGGGCGTCGTCGTCCCCTGCCCGGAGACCGGCTGGACTGCTAGCCTGACGCTCGCGTCGGGCAGCTCCCCCCGTGGCTGCCCGACGCCTCACACGCGTGCCGGGCCGGCCTCAGGCGGTGGGGCGCACCGCACCGAAGTAGTCGCTGCCGAACCACATGGTGCTGATCCGCACCACGTCCCCGCTCTGCGGAGCCTGGATGACCTTGTTGCCGCCGATGTACAGGGCCACGTGGTAGATCGAGCTGTAGTTGCTGCCGCTCCCCCAGAACACCAGGTCGCCGGCCTGCAGGTCGTTGCGGCCCACCGTCCGGTCGCTGAAGCGGGCCCACTGCGCCCGGCTGGTGCCACCGATGGCGATGCCGGCCTGGGCGTAGGCGTACTCGGTCAGCCCCGAGCAGTCGAAGCCCCAGATGTGGGTGTCCGGCGGGATGCCGTAGCTGGGACCGCGGCTGCCGCCACCACCCCACGAATAGGGCAGGCCCTGCTGGGTCTTCGCCGCCGCGATGGCGGTCTGCACGGCCGACCCGGACGGGGCACCGGCGTTGTTCGGCACCGGGGCCGGCGCCGGGGCGGGCCTGGGTGCCACCGGGACCGGCACGGGAGCGGGCGCGGGAGCCGGAGCCGGAGCCGGCGCGGGCGCCGGTGCCGGAGCCGGCGCCGAGCGGCCGCTCCCCGAGGACGGCGACGGAGCGGCCGGGGACGGCGAGGGAGCCGGGGCCGCGGCCCGCTGGGCGGCCGCGCGCTCCTCGGCCGCCTGCCGCGCACCCTCCAGGCCGAACAGCGTCTGCTGCGCCTGCACGAGCTCCTGCTCCACCTCGACCTGCTGGGTGGCCAGGGCAGCAGCCTGGCCGCGGGCGGCGACCTCCTGCACCTGCGCGGCGGCCAGCAGCTCGGCGGCCTCGGTCTTCAGCGTCTCGGCCTCGCCGACCGCCTGCTGGGCGGCCTGCTCGGCGACGGTCGCCTGCTCCTGCAGCACGGTGAGCTCGGCGACGACGTCGACCCGGTGCTCCCCCACGGCGCCGAGCAGCGCAGCGCGCTCGATCAGCTCCCCCGGTCCACCGGCGGTCATCAGCGCCCGGGCACCGGGGTTGGTGCTGCCCTGCTTGTAGCTGTCCCGGGCGAAGGCGGCGACCTCGCCCTTGCCCACCGCGACGTCGGCGGCAGCCTGGCCGGCAGCGGCCTGCGCCGCGTCGGCGGCGGCGCGCGCCTCGTCGTAGGCGCCCTGACGCTCTTCGTAGTCCTGCAGCGCGATCTGCGACCCGATGCGGGCCTCGTCGACCGCGGCCTGCGCCCCGGCGAGCTGACCGGTGATCGCCCCGACCCGGGCGGCGGCCTCCTCGCGGGCCTGCTGGGCGGCGGAGATCTCGCTGTCGCTCGGTGCCGCCGCGGCCGTCCCGGGGGCGACCACCAGACACGCGGCGACGACGGTGCCGGCGGCGAGCGCACGCTGCACCCAGCGGGCACCTGCTCGTCGTCCTGTGCTGACCTGCGTACCGACCTGTGCGTGCACGAACCCGACTCCTCCGTTGCCCGGCGCCAGGGTGTTCGACGACGCCGGTCTCGACCAGTCCCGGCACACCCCTCGGGGTGTGCTCTCGCGGGGTCATCGACCGGATCGGGTGAACGGCTGAGCGCCGTCGGAGGGACCTCCCCCGTCGGGGTGAGGTGGATCAGCACGCACGGTGAGCACCGGCCCAGCCCAAGGGACCGGGCCGGCAGGCCCTCAGTTGACCTGGCGCTCGGAGTCCGCCCAGAAGGACTCCCGCAGCTTGAACTTCTGGATCTTGCCGGTGGCGGTGCGCGGGATGCCGTCGCGGAACTCCACCCGCTTGGGGGCCTTATAGCCGGCCAGCGTCGTCCGGCAGTGCGCGATGATGTCCGCCTCGGAGGCGGTGGCGCCCTCGGCCAGCACGACCAGCGCGGTCACCATCTCCCCCCACCGGTCGTCGGGCACGCCGATCACCGCGACCTCGGCGACGGCGGGGTGGCTGAAGACGGCGTCCTCCACCTCGATGGAGGAGACGTTCTCCCCGCCGGAGATGATCACGTCCTTCTTCCGGTCGGAGATGGTGAGGAAGCCGGCGTCGTCGACGGAGCCGCCGTCGCCGGTGTGGAACCAGCCGCCGTCGAGGGCGTCGGCGGAGGCCTCCGGGTTCTCCCAGTAGCCGGCCAGCACGGTGTTGCCCTGCGCCAGCACCTCACCGGACTCGCTGGTGCTGATCCGGGTGCCCAGCGCCGGCGACCCGGCCCGGGACAGCGCCTTCGCCCGGGTCTGCACGTCCATCTCGTCGTACTCGGCCCGGGGCCGGTTGATCGTCAGCAGCGGCGCGGTCTCGGTGAGCCCGTAGATCTGGTTGAACTCCCAGCCCAGCTCCTCCTCCACCCGGGCGATCGTGCGCGAGGGCGGCGGCGCCCCGGCGACGATGATCCGCACCCGGTCCCGCCCGGGCACCTCGCCGTCCCAGTCGGCGGCCGCGTCGAGCACGGCGTTCCAGACGGCGGGTGCACCGGCCATCAGCGTGACGCCGTGCTGCTCCACCCGGCGGAGGATCTCGGCGCCGTCGACCTTGCGCAACGCGATCTGCGTGGCCCCCACGCCGGCCGCCGTGTAGGGCAGCCCCCAGCCGTTGCAGTGGAACATCGGCAGCGTGTGCAGGTAGACGTCACGGTCGCTGACCTGCATGTGCAGGCCGAACGTGGTGGCGTTGACCCAGAGGTTGCGGTGGGTCATCTGCACGCCCTTGGGCCGCGCCGTCGTCCCGCTGGTGTAGTTGATCGTCGCGGTGGCGTCCTCGTCCGGCGCGGACCACGGCCGCGGCTCCGCGTCGTGCCGGAGCAGCCCGGACTCGTACTCCTCGCCCAGCAGGAAGCGGTGCGGGACGTCGATGCCGGACAGCTGCGACTCCACCTCCGGGTCGGCCAGCAGCACGCGCGCGCCGCAGTGCTCGACGATGTAGGCGAAGTCCGCCGGCGCCAGCCGGAAGTTGACCGGCACGAGCACCCGGCCGAACGAGGGGACGGCGTAGAGCAGCTCGAGCAGCCGGGCCGAGTTGTGGCTGACCACCGCCACCCGCTCCCCCTCGCCGATGCCCAGCGCGTCCAGCCCGGCGGCGATCGCCCGGGCCCGTCGGGCCACGTCGCGGTAGCTCAGCTCCCCCAGCGAGGCCGCCGGCTGGGTCGGCTCGTCGACGACGCCGAGCCGGTCGCCGTAGACCAGCTCCGCCCGGTCGAGGAAGTCACGGGTGGTCAAGGGCACGCGCATGCCGGGCTCCCCGGGGCCGAGGCCGGCTGCGGTGCCGGCCGCTGTCCGAACGTGGTCGCCGTCACGCTAACGGCCACGGCGCGCGACCACGAGCCGCTCAGTCCGCGGCGGCCAGCAACCGGGGCAGCGCCTCGCTGATCGGCTCCCGCACGACCAGGTCGGCGAGCCCGTCGTAGGGGGTCGGCTCGGCGTTGACGATGACCACCCGGGCGCCGGAGGCGGAGGCCACCTCGACCAGCCCGGCCGCCGGGTGCACGCCCAGGGAGGTGCCGACGGCCAGGAGGACGTCGCAGTCGGCGGCGGCCTGCGCGGCGGCGTCGAGCACGTCGGCGTCCAGTGCCTGGCCGAAGCTGATCGTCGCCGACTTGAGGACGCCGCCGCAGTCGACGCAGGCGGGGTCGGCCTCGCCCGCGTCCACCCGGGCCAGTGCCTCCGCCATGGGCGTGCGCGCACCGCAGGCCAGGCACTCGACCTCGCGGACCGTGCCGTGCAGCTCCAGCACCGCGCTGCTGCCGGCGGCGGTGTGCAGCCCGTCGACGTTCTGGGTGAGCAGCGCCCGCAGCCGGCCCTGCCGCTCCAGCTCGACCAGCGCGGCGTGGCCGGCGTTGGGGCGCGCATCGGGGGCGGTGTCCCGGCGCATCAACCAGGCCCGGCGGCGGATCTCCGGGTCGGCGACGTAGTACGAGAGGGTCACCAGCTTCTCCGCGTCCGGGTCGCGGGTCCAGACGCCGTTGGGGCCGCGGTAGTCGGGGATGCCGCTGTCGGTGGAGATGCCGGCCCCGGTGAGCACGCAGATCCGGCGTGCCTCGGCGAGCCAGGCGGGAGGGGTCACCTCCCCAGGCTAGGCAGCCACCGCCTCCGGCAGCGGCTCCCCGACCTCCGACCGCAGCGGCCCGGCGACCACGGGCGGCAGCGCCGGGCGCCGGACCGCGCGGGACGCCGCCGCGACCAGCCGCGGCACCAGCAGCCACACCGCCCCGGCGTAGACCGCCCCGAGCAGCGTGTCCACCACGTAGTGCTCCCCGGACCACACCAGCACGACCGGCATCGCCACCGCGTAGCCGACCAGCGCCACCCGCTGCCAGACCCGGTGCGCGACCGGCAGCAGCACCAGCGCGGTCAGGACGGCGAAGGCGGTGTGCAGCGAGGGCACCGCCGCCACCTGGTTCACCTGCCCCTGCCCGGCCGACAGCAGTGCACCTGCCTTCTGCAGCCCCAGCACGGCCCAGCCGGAGTTGCTCAGCCGGTCCACGTGCTCGATGACGCCGTCCTTCGCGGCCAGCCACGGCGGGGCGGCCGGGTACAGCACGTAGGTGACCAGCCCGGCCGCCGACAGCCCCACGACCAACCGGGCGAACGCCGTCCAGCGGCTCCGGTCGCGCAGCCAGAGGACCCCGAGCACCACCGGCGTCACCACGAAGTGGCTGCTGTAGACCAGCGACGCGAACACCGCCCACGCCTCGCTGCCCCAGTGCTCCTGCAGCCAGACTGTGGGCAGCACGCCACCGGCGAGCCAGCGGTCGGCGGCCGCGAGCTCACCGACGGCAACCGGCACGCCCAGCCCGTCGGCGAACCCGCGGCTGAGGTCGTAGAGAAGCAGGACCCCGGCCAGCGGCAGCCAGTCGGCGAACAGCCGCAGCAGCACCGGCCATCCCCGGCCCAGGGACTGCACCGCCAGCACCGCCAGCACCCAGCCCAGCAGCACCAGGCGATCGGTCGGCAGGCCGGTGACGAGACAGGTGGCGACGAAGGCGGCCAGCAGCCCGCCGGTCCCCAGCGCGCGCGCACCGCGGTGGCGGGCCGCCGGGAGGTCCGGCTGCCCGACCGGGGACGTCGTCGTTCCCGTGGTCTCCGCGAGGGTCATGGCGCGGCACGCTAGGTGACCCAGCGCACGTGTGGCGGCCGCCGGCGCACGGCACGCCGTGGGCGCGCGTCCCCCGTGACTGCGGTGACTGGCCGGGCACGTGGGGTCGGGAACGGCACCCGGGCCCGAGCGCCGTCCGTCGTGAGGATGCTCACCGAGGGTGAGGAAGGGTGGCCTTGCTCCACACAACCGGCCGAGGGCTGGGATGATCGGGGGTGGCACATCGAGGCGCAGGACGCGCGCAGGACCAGCGAGGGTGAGGCGCAAGAGTGGCAGCCAGCAAGAACAGCTTCGGAGCCCGGGCGACGCTCGACGTCGACGGGACCGAGTACGACATCTTCCGGCTCGACGCGGTGGAGGGCGCCGACAAGCTGCCCTTCAGCTTGAAGGTCCTGCTGGAGAACCTCCTCCGCACCGAGGACGGCGCGGACATCACCGCCGACCACATCCGCGCCCTGGCGAACTGGGACCCGTCCGCGGAGCCGGACCAGGAGATCCAGTTCACCCCGGCCCGTGTGGTGATGCAGGACTTCACCGGCGTCCCGTGCATCGTCGACCTGGCCACCATGCGCGAGGCGATGGCCGACCTCGGCGGCGACCCGCAGAAGATCAACCCGCTGGCCCCGGCCGAGCTGGTCATCGACCACTCGGTCATCGCCGACGTCTTCGGCACGCCGGAGTCCTTCGAGCGCAACGTCGAGATCGAGTACCAGCGCAACGGCGAGCGCTACCAGTTCCTGCGCTGGGGCCAGGGCGCCTTCGACGACTTCAAGGTCGTCCCCCCGGGCACCGGCATCGTGCACCAGGTCAACATCGAGCACCTGGCCCGCGTGGTCTTCCCGCGGCAGGAGGGTGACCGCACCCTCGCCTACCCCGACACCTGCGTGGGCACCGACAGCCACACCACCATGGTCAACGGCCTGGGCGTGCTGGGCTGGGGCGTCGGCGGCATCGAGGCCGAGGCCGCGATGCTCGGCCAGCCCGTGTCGATGCTCATCCCCCGGGTCGTCGGCTTCAAGCTGTCCGGCCAGCTGCCCGACGGCGCGACCGCGACCGACCTGGTCCTCACGATCACCGAGATGCTGCGCCAGCACGGCGTGGTCGGGAAGTTCGTCGAGTTCTATGGCGCCGGCGTCTCGGCGGTCCCGCTGGCCAACCGCGCCACCATCGGCAACATGAGCCCGGAGTTCGGCTCCACCGCGGCGATGTTCCCGATCGACGAGGAGACCATCACCTACCTGGAGCTGACCGGCCGCAGCGCCGAGCAGGTCAAGCTGGTCGAGACCTACGCCAAGGAGC
The DNA here is from genome assembly GCF_026968025.1 of Modestobacter sp. VKM Ac-2978. NCBI lineage: Bacteria > Bacillati > Actinomycetota > Actinomycetes > Geodermatophilales > Geodermatophilaceae > Modestobacter > Modestobacter sp. VKM Ac-2978. Next base: position 128,948 of record NZ_JAPVBP010000010.1, read on the forward strand.
AGGGCCTCTGGCACGACGCGTCCCGCGAGCCGGTCTTCTCCGAGTACCTGGAGCTGGACCTGGCCACCGTCGTCCCCTCGATCGCCGGCCCGAAGCGCCCGCAGGACCGGGTCGCGATCACCGACGCCAAGGAGGCCTGGCGCGAGGCGCTGCCGGCCTACGTCGCCGACGGCGAGACCGGCGGGGAGGACCGGAAGCCCGGCGTCCCGTCCAACGAGCAGCCCTACGGCGTCGAGTCCGCCGCCGACGAGGCGTCCGCGGAGTCCTTCCCGGCGTCGGACCCGGTGAGCCCGTTCGGGCACGGCAACGGCGAGGCCGGCAAGCCGCACCCGTTCGTGTCCGACCACGTGCTCCCCGACCGGCCGAACAAGCCGACCAAGGTCGTGATGGAGGACGGCACCGAGACCTACGTCGACCACGGTCACGTGGTGATCGCCGCCATCACCTCCTGCACCAACACCTCCAACCCGCAGGTCATGATCGGCGCCGCGCTGCTGGCGAAGAACGCCGTCGAGCGGGGCCTCACCAGCAAGCCGTGGGTGAAGACGACGCTGGCGCCGGGGTCCAAGGTCGTCATGGACTACTACGAGAAGGCCGAGCTCACCCCCTACCTGGAGAAGCTCGGCTTCTACCTGGTCGGCTACGGCTGCACCACGTGCATCGGCAACTCCGGCCCGCTCCCCGAGCCGGTCTCGGCCGCCGTCAACGAGGCCGACCTCGCCGTCGTCTCGGTCCTGTCGGGCAACCGGAACTTCGAGGGCCGGATCAACCCCGACGTCAAGATGAACTACCTGGCCAGCCCCCCGCTGGTCATCGCCTACGCGCTGGCCGGGTCGATGGACGTCGACCTGAACAACGACTCGCTGGGCAAGGACACCGACGGCAACGACGTGTACCTGCGCGACATCTGGCCCTCGCCGCAGGAGGTCCAGCGGGTCATCGACCACGCCGTCTCCGCGGAGCAGTTCGGCCGCAGCTACCAGGACGTGTTCGCCGGCACCGAGCAGTGGCAGGCGCTGCCCACCCCGGAGGGCGACACCTTCGAGTGGGACGCGCAGAGCACCTACGTCCGCAAGCCCCCGTACTTCGACGGGATGCCGGCCGAGCCGTCCCCCGTCGAGGACATCTCCGGGGCGCGCACCCTGGCGGTGCTGGGTGACTCGGTGACCACCGACCACATCTCGCCGGCCGGCTCCATCAAGGCCGACAGCCCCGCCGGGAAGTACCTGCAGGAGCACGGCATCGAGCGCCGCGACTTCAACTCCTACGGCTCCCGGCGCGGGAACCACGAGGTGATGATCCGCGGCACCTTCGCCAACATCCGGCTGCGCAACCTGCTGGTGCCCGGCACCGAGGGCGGTGTCACCAAGAACCACCTGACCGGCGAGACCACGTCGATCTACGACGCCTCGCGGGCCTACGCCGAGGCCGGCGTGCCGCTGGTGGTGCTGGCCGGCAAGGAGTACGGCTCCGGGTCCTCCCGTGACTGGGCGGCCAAGGGGACGGCGCTGCTCGGCGTCAAGGCGGTCGTCGCGCAGAGCTACGAGCGCATCCACCGGTCGAACCTGATCGGCATGGGCGTCCTGCCGCTGCAGTTCCCCGAGGGCGAGTCGGCCGAGTCGCTCGGCCTGACCGGGGACGAGGAGTTCACCATCACCGGGGTCACCGCGCTGAACGACGGCACGATCCCCCGCACGGTGAAGGTCAAGGCGGGCGACGTGGAGTTCGACGCCCGCGTCCGGATCGACACCCCCGGCGAGGCGAACTACTACCGCAACGGCGGGATCATGCAGTACGTGCTGCGCTCGCTCCGCGGCACCGTCTCCGCCTGATGGACCTGGGCCTGGGCGGCCGCGGGCTCCTGCTCACCGGCGCCAGCCGGGGGCTGGGGTTCGCGACCGCCCGGGCCCTCGTCGACGACGGGGCCCGGGTGCTGATCAGCTCCCGGTCCCCCGAGTCGGTCGACGCCGCCGTCGCCTCGCTCGGCGGGGCGCCGGCGGCGTCCGGGCTGGCCTCCGACCTGGCCGACCCCGCGGCCGCCGAGGATCTGGTCGGCGCGGCGGTCGACCGGCTGGGCCGGGTCGACGGCGCACTGATCTCCGTCGGCGGGCCCGCACCGGGCAGCGTGCTGGATGTCCCGGAGGACGCCTGGCGGGCCGGGGTCGAGAGCGTGCTGCTCGGGCCGCTCCGGCTGATCCGGGCGCTCGTGCCGCACCTGTCCCCCGACGCCGCGATCGGGCTGGTGCTCTCCACCTCGGTGCGCCAGCCGATCGGGCACCTGGCCATCTCCAACGGCCTGCGGCCCGGGCTGGCGATGACCACCAAGGCGCTCGCCGACGAGCTCGGGCCCCGCGGCATCCGGGTCTTCGGGCTGCTGCCCGGCACGATCGCCACCGACCGGGTCACCGAGATCGAGGCGGCCTCCGGCGACCCGGCTGCCGCCCGCACCCGCACCGAGGCGTCCATCCCGCTGCGCCGGGTGGGCCGCCCGGAGGAGTTCGGCGCGGTCGCCGCCTTCGCCCTCTCCCCCGCCGCCTCCTACGTCACCGGCACCATGCTCGCCGTCGACGGCGGCATCACCCGCGCACTGTGAGAAAGGACCCCCTCATCCCCCACGACTCGCAAGCTCGCGGCGGGCCCCTACGAGGGGGCCAGCCCGTGTTGGTCGCCTGCGCGCACGGCACCCGCAACCCCACCGGCCGGCGGCTGATCGGTCAGCTGGCGCTCGCCGCCCGCGCCCTGCGGCCGGGGCTCACCACCACCGCGGCCTTCGTCGACGTGCAGCCGCCCACCGTCGTCGACGTCGTCCGCGGGCTGGGCGAGTCGGCGACCCCGGCTGTCGTCGTCCCGCTGCTGCTGTCTGGCGGGTACCACGTGCACGTCGACATCGCCGGTGCCGTCGCCGACCACCCGTCGGCGGTGGCAGCCCGGCCGCTGGGACCCGACGCCCGGCTGGTGGGCGTGCTCACCGACCGGCTGGTCGCCGCCAGCGCGGACCGCGCCGACCCGGCCACCGCGATCGTCCTGGCCGCCGCCGGCTCCAGCGACAAGCGCTCGGTGCAGGACGTCGAGGACACCGCCGCGCTGCTCCAGCGCGACTGGGCCGGCCCGGTCACCACCGGCTACGGTTCGGCCGCCCAGCCCCCCGTGCCCGACGCGGTCGCCGCCGCGCGCGCGGCCGGCGCCCAGCGGGTCGTCGTCGCCGCCTACCTGCTCGCGCCCGGACACTTCCACGACAAGCTCCAGGGCGCCGGCGCGGATTGCGTCACGGCGCCATTGCTGCCCGACGAGCGGATCGCCGCCGTCCTGCTCGACCGCTACGACGCAGCCCTCACCCCGGCCTGATCCCGCTCACTGCAGCGCCAGCACCAGGCAGACGACGGCCAGCACCAGCGCGACGGGCGTCATCACCAGGCGCTCCCGACGGCTGCGTGAGGCGGCGTTCATCAGCACCCCGACCGCGAAGTACGCCGTGAGCACCCAGATGGCCACGTCGGCCACACCGCGCGGGAGGACGTCCAGCGCACCGGCCACCTGCAGGATGAGCGCGGCGAACAGCCCGTAGAGCACGAGGGACACCGCGCTGCCGATCCGCAGCGCCGCCGGCAGGACGACGTGCTGCCCGCCCCACGCGAACCGGCCCAGCGGCGCACCGGCGATCAGCGACACCTGGAAGACGGCCAGGCAGCCCAGCACCACGACACCCACGACCGCGACGATCATGATCACGCGGCGCAGGCTACCGACCCGGGAGGATCTCCCGCGGTTCTGTTCGCCCCCGCAGGGCCAAGATCGCGACTTCGGCCCTCAGGGGCCGGTGGCGACCGGGCGGTCGGGGTCGGCGGACCACTGCGACCACGAACCGGGCCACAGGGCCGCCTCGATGCCGGCCTCGGCGAGCGCAGCCACCTCGTGTGCGGCGGTGACGCCGGAGCCGCAGTAGACGCCCACCGTCGTCCCCGGCCGGACGCCCAGCGCGGCGAACCGCTCGGTCAGTACAGCGGCTGTAGCGAAGCGACCGTCGGTGGCCAGGTTCTCCGTGGTAGGGGCGCTGACCGCACCGGGCACATGGCCGGCCCGCGGGTCGACCGGTTCGACCTGGCCGCGATAGCGCTCACCGGCCCGGGCGTCCAGCAGCACCCCGCCCGTTGCGGGCAGCGCAGCCGCCTCGTCCGCGGTGAGCACGGGCATCCCCCCGCCGGTCAGCACCACGTCGCCGGGCTCGGGGACGACGTCGCCGGCCTCCAGCTCGCCACCGGCCGCGGTCCAGGCCGCCAGCCCGCCGTCGAGGATCGATACGTCGGTGTGGCCGCCCCAGCGGAGCAGCCACCAGGCCCGGGCCGCCGCCAGGCCGCCCGTCGCGTCGTGGACGACGACCCGCGAGCCGGTGGAGATCCCCCACCGACGGGCCGCTGATTGCAGTGCCTGTACCGAGGGCAGCGGGTGCCGCCCCGCCTCCGGTGACGCGTCGGCGGCGAGCTCGGTGGGCAGGTCGACGTAGACGGCGCCCGGCAGGTGACCGGCCCGGTGCTGCTCCCGGCCGTCCGACCTCCCGAGCGCCCAGCGGACGTCGAGCAGGACGACGTCGCCGGTGCGGCCGAGCAGCTCCTCGGCCGCGATCAACACGGTCACCGTGCTGCCTCGTGCCGCGCTGCCTCCAGTTCCTCGGTCAGCGCGTTCAGGGCGCCGGCCCGGCCGCCGTAGCGGGCCGGGGTGCTCTGCAGCAGGGCGACCTTCCAGCGCCCCCCGTCCTCGACGGCGGTGAGCGCGTGGACGGTGTGCCGGGACGGGTCGACGGCGTCGCCCCCGGGCGGCACCATCCCGGCCACCGCGTGCAGCACGACCACGCCGTCGGTCAGCCTGCGCACCGAGCGCACGACGCCGACGAAGGTGGGTGTGGCGTGCTCGGTGAACATCCGGCGCATGTCGGCGGCGATGCTGAGCCGGCCGCTGCGCAGGGTGCCGTCGAGGTCGATGAGCTCGCCGTCGTCAGCGAAGACCGAGGACACCGTCACGCCGCTGCGCTGGTTCCATCCCGCCAGGTACCGCGCGTACAGCGCCCGGATCTGGGTGTCCTGCGGATGACCTGCGCTCAAGGGAGTGCTCCTGCGGGTGGTACGAGTGGGTCAGGAGTGACCGTAGTGTGCCCGCCCCGCCGGGGCCGACCCCGTGCCCTCGAGCCGTGGTCCGACCTGGGTCCGGAGGTGCCGCTCAGAAGGCGGCGAGGGGTTCGGCGACGAACCCACCGTCCCGCTGTGACACGTGCCAGACGCGGACGTCCTTGCCGCCGATCTCGTCCTTCTCGTGGAAGCGGACCCGCTCGTCGAGCGGCACGCCGTGGCCGCGGACCAGCAGCGGCCCGCCGCTGTCGACGGTGAACTCGGCGTCCCCGAGGAACAGCTCCAGGGACGGGACGTCGCCGGCCGGCGGCACGGTCACCGGGCACGGCCGGCCGGAGGCGACGGATGGCGGCGGCTGGATGGTCAAGGTGGGCCTCCCATGGCTCGGGTGACGGGCGCCGTCGGGGGGAACGTGCCACGGGCGCGGCCGGTGCGCAGTGCTCGCCACTGCCCTCCGGCACGGCCACCACGGTGGGTATACCGCTCCGGACGCTCCGCTCATCCGACCTGGACGGCCCGGTCCTCTCCGGCCGGGGCGAACTGGGTCCGGTAGAGGTCTGCGTAGTGGCCGCCGGCGGCGAGCAGCTCGTCGTGGGTGCCGCGCTCGACGATCCGGCCGGCGTCGACCACCAGGATCTGGTGGGCTCCGCGGATGGTGGACAGCCGGTGCGCGATCACCAGCGAGGTCCGTCCGGCCAGCGCCGCGTCCAGCGCGTGCTGCACCGCCACCTCGGACTCGCTGTCCAGGTGGGCGGTCGCCTCGTCCAGGATCACGATGCCCGGTGCCTTCAGCAGCACCCGGGCGATCGCCAGCCGCTGCTTCTCCCCGCCGGACATCCGGTGCCCGCGGTCGCCGACCACGGTGTCCAGCCCGTCGGGCAGGGAGTGCACCAGCGCGGCGATCCGGGCCCCGGTGAGCGCCGACCACAGCTCGTCCTCGGTGGCGTCGGGCTTGGCGTAGCGGAGGTTGGCCCGGATCGTGTCGTGGAACAGGTGGGCGTCCTGGCTGACCACGCCGATCGCGTCGCGCAGCGAGGCGGTGGTGGCCTGCCGGACGTCGACCCCACCGACCCGCACCGTGCCCTCGGTGACGTCGTAGAGCCGGGACACCAGCGCGGCGATCGTCGACTTCCCGGCGCCCGAGGTGCCGACCAGGGCGACCAGCTGGCCCGGTTCGGCCCGGAAGGAGACGTCGTGCAGCACCTCGGCCGGCTGCCCGTGCTCGGGGACGGCGACGTCCTCCAGCGACGCCAGCGACACCTCCGCCGCCGACGGGTAGCGGAAGGAGACCGACTCGAACTCCAGGGACCGGTCCTCGGCCGGTACCGGCACCGCGTCGGGGGCCTCGGCGATCATCGGCGCCAGGTCGAGCACCTCGAACACCCGGTCGAAGCTGACCAACGCGCTCATCACGTCGACCCGCACGTTGGCCAGCGCGGTCAGCGGCCCGTAGAGCCGCGCCAGCAGCAGCGCCAGGGCGACGACGTCACCGGCGGACAGCTGCCCGGTGAACGCCAGCCAGCCACCGAGCCCGTAGACCAGGGCGGTGGCCAGCGCGGCGACCAGGGTGAGGGCGGTGAAGAAGGTGCGGCCGTACATCGCCGAGAGCACACCGATGTCGCGCACCCGCGACGCCCTGCCGCGGAAGGAGTCCGCCTCGACCTCGGGCCGGCCGAACAGCTTGACCAGCAGCGCCCCGGCGACGTTGAACCGCTCGGTCATCGTGGCGTTCATCGAGGCGTTGAGCCCGTAGGACTCCCGGGTGATCGTCTGCAGCTTCTTGCCGATCCGCTGGGCCGGCACCACGAACAGCGGCACCATCACGATCGACAGCAGGGTGATCCGCCAGGAGAGGCTCAACATGACCCCGGCGGTCAGCACCAGGGCGATCACGTTGGAGACGACCCCGGACAGCGTGGAGGTGAAGGCCCGCTGGGCGCCGATGACGTCGTTGTTCAGCCGGCTGACCAGCGCACCGGTCTGGGTCCGGGTGAAGAACGCGACCGGCATCCGCTGGACGTGCTCGAAGACCCGGGTGCGCAGGTCGTAGATGACGCCCTCGCCGATCCGGGCGGAGTACCAGCGCTGCACGAGCGAGCTGGCAGCGTCGAGCACGGCCAGCCCGGCGATGAACAGCGCGATCCGGACGATGTCGCCGGCCGTGCCGGTCAGGTTGGCGATCCGGTTGACGATGTCGCCGGCCAGCAGCGGGGTGACGACCCCGATCACCGCGGAGAAGACGACCAGCGCCAGGAAGCCGATGAGCTCGCGCCGGTAGGGACCCGCGATGCCCAGGATCCGGCGCACCGTCCCCTTGGGGACGCCGTGGGACGTGACCGAGCGGTCGGTGCTGAACGACCGCATCGCCGCCATGGACGTCATCGGTGAGTCCACGACACGCCCCCTGTTGCTGGATCCGGTTGATCACCGAGCCGAACAGCCGGGGCGGCCGCCGTGTTCCGTCCGGTCAGTCCCGCCCGGCCAGTCTCCGCAGCCGGCGCACCTGGGCCGCCCGCTCGGCGGCGTCCTGCTCGTCGGGCCCGTTGCGGACGGCCGAGCGCACCAGCGCCAGCGTCTCCCGGGCGGCGTCGGCGTCCGGCCCCAGCAGCGCGGCGACCAGGTCGGCCACCGCCCCGTCGAGCTCGGCGGTCGGGACGGCGAGGTTCGCCAGCCCGGTGGTCACGGCCTCGGCCGCGCCCACCGCCCGGCCGGTCAGGCAGATCTCCACGGCGCGGCTGTAGCCGACCAGCTCGACCAGCGTGCTGGTACCGGTGAGGTCGGGGACCAGCCCGAGGCCGGCCTCGGGCAGCCGCAGCTGGGCGTCCTCGGTGAACACCCGGAGGTCGCAGGCGAGCGCCAGCTGGGCGCCCGCGCCGATGGCGTGCCCCTGCACCGCCGCCACCGAGACGACGCCGGGCGAGCGCAGCCAGCGGAACGCCGCCTGGTACCCCCGGATGCGCTCCTGGGCCGCCTCGGTGGGCAGCGAGCCCAGCTCGGCCAGCCCACCGGGCACCCCGGGGTCGGCGCTGAAGAGCGTGCGGTCCAGGCCGGCGGAGAACGCCCGGCCCGCGCCGCGGACGACGACCACGCGCACGCCGTCGTCCAGTGACTCCCCGACCGCGCGCAGCGCCGCCCAGGTGGCCGGGGTCTGCGCGTTGAGCTGGTCGGCCCGATCGAGGGTCACGGTGAGGACGGCGCCCTCGCGCGCCGTCCTCACCCAGCCGTCGGGCTGCTCACTCACGCAGACTTCTTGGCGTTCCGGTTCGCCCCACCCCGACCGCGGAGGGTGGCGCCCGACTCCGACAGCAGACGGTGCACGAAACCGTAGGAGCGGTTGGTGGAGGTGGCCAGCGAGCGGATGCTCTCCCCGCCGTCGTAACGCTCCCGGAGCTCGCCGGCCAGCGACGTCCGGTCGTCCCCGGTGATCCTCTTGCCCTTGCTCAGGTCCGCAGTGCTCGAGTCGGCCATGACTCCCCTCCGTGTCAGGGGTGCTGCCGACTCCTGCCGACGACATCCCGCTGATCCCCCGGCGCCGATGTCCCGGTGACCTCGGCGTCCCACTGGCCATGATCACCCAGGCCGGGAGGGTCGGCCACCGCAACAAGAACGCGCACCGCCGAATCAGCAGGTCACCGCGGGGCGACCGGATCCTGTCGTTACGCGAGCGAGACCAGATCGGCGAAGTCGGCGCTCCAGGTGTCCTCGGTGCCGTCGGGCAGGATGATCACCTTGTCGGGGTTCAGTGCGTGCACCGCGCCCTCGTCGTGGGTCACCAGCACGATCGCGCCCTGGTAGGTGCGCAGCGCCTCGAGCACCTGCTCGCGGCTGGCCGGGTCCAGGTTGTTGGTCGGCTCGTCCAGCAGCAGCACGTTGGCGCCGGAGACCACCAGCGTGGCCATCGCCAGCCGGGTGCGCTCACCACCGGACAGCGTGCCGGTCCGCTGGTCGACGGCGTCGCCGGAGAAGAGGAAGGCGCCGAGGATCTTCCGCAGCTCGGTGTCGGTGCTCCCCGGAGCCGAGGACCGCATGTTCTCCAGCAGCGTGCGGTCCATGTCGATCGTCTCGTGCTCCTGCGCGTAGTACCCGACCCGCAGCCCGTGCCCGGCCTTCACCTCACCGGTGTCCGGCTGCTCGGTGCCGGCCAGCATGCGCAGCAGGGTGGTCTTGCCCGCGCCGTTGAAGCCCAGGACGACGACCCGGGTGCCCTTGTCGATGGCCAGGTCGACGCCGGTGAAGATCTCCAGCGAGCCATAGCTCTTGCTGAGGTGCTCGGCGGTGAGCGGCGTCCTGCCGCACGGGGCCGGCGTCGGGAAGCGCAGCTTCGCGACCTTGTCCTGCACCCGGACCTGCTCCAGGCCCGCGGCCAGTCGCTGGGCGCGCTTGTCCATGCTCTGCGCGGCCTTGGCCTTGGTGGCCTTGGCCCGCATCTTGTCCGCCTGGGCGGAGAGTGCGTCGATCTTCTTCTCGGCGTTGGCGCGCTCGGACCGGCGGCGTCGCTCGTCGGTCTCCCGGGCGTCCAGGTACCGCTTCCAGCCGAGGTTGTAGACGTCGACCGTGGCGCGGTTGGCGTCGAGGTGCCACACCTTGTTGACGACGGCGGCCAGCAGCTCGACGTCGTGGCTGATGACGATCAGCCCGGCGCGGTGGCTGGCCAGGTAGCCCTTGAGCCAGACGATGGAGTCGGCGTCCAGGTGGTTGGTGGGCTCGTCGAGCAGCAGCGTGTCGGCGTCGGAGAAGAGGATCCGGGCCAGCTCGACGCGGCGGCGCTGGCCGCCGGAGAGCGTGCGCAGCGGCTGCTGGAGCACCCGGTCGGGCAGGCCGAGGTTGGTGCAGATCCGGGCCGCGTCGCTCTCCGCGGCGTATCCACCGAGCGCGGCGAACTGGTCCTCCAGCCGCCCGTACTGCCGGACGGCGCGGTCCATCTCGGCGTCGTCGGCGGGCTCGGCCATCGCCACCTGCGCCTTGGTCAGCTGCGCCTTCAGCACGTCCAGGCCGCGGCCGGACAGCACGCGGTCGCTGGCGGTGATGTCGAGGTCGCCGCTGCGCGGGTCCTGCGGGAGGTAGCCGAGCTCACCGGTCACGTCGACCTTGCCGGCGTGCGGCACGCGCTCCCCGGCGAGGGTGGTCAGGGTCGTCGTCTTGCCAGCACCGTTGCGCCCGACCAGCCCGATTCGGTCACCGGGCTGGACCCGCAGATCGGCTTCGCTGATGAGGATCCGGGCGCCGGCACGCAGCTCGAGGCCGGTCGTCGTGATCACTGACCCCATGATAGGCGCTCGACCGCCATCGGCCGACCGGATTGCCAGGTGACCTCCACGTCACCTGGGGTACGCAGGGCACCAGCCGTGGTCGCAGGCGACGGTCCAGACAGCGGAGGTGAGCGGTGCCCGGCAGCCCTGAGGTGGTCTACCCACCGCCGCTGGGCCGTCCCCCGTCGACCACGGCGCCGACGGACGCGGCGCCGACCGACACCGGCACCGGCGACGTCGCACCCCAGCAGGTGCTCCTCGGCGCCGGCGCGGTCGCCGTGGTCGCCGCAGGCGCGGCCACGCTCACGGACGCCGGTTCCGTCCCGGGCCTCCTCGTGGTCGCCCTGCTCACCGTCGCCGCGACCCTGGGGTCGCTGCGCGCGGGGCGCCGGGGCCTCCGCAGCAGCGAGGAGGCCCTCGCCTCCGCCGCCGTGGTGCTCGCCGCGGTGGCCGCGTGGTCGGCCGGGGACGGCCCCGGCGGCCCGAGCGCGGTGCTGCTGTCCCTGCTCGCCGCGGTCTTCGTCGTCCTCGGCCTGATCGCGCGGACGACGCTCACCTGGCCGATCGCCGCCTGGGGAGCCGGGCAGGGGGCGGTGCTGAGCGCGCTGACCGGCTCCGGGCTGTCGCTGGCCCCGCACGCCTCCGCCGTGCTGGCCACCGCCGTCGCCGGGCTGGTGATCACGCTGACCGTCCGCCGGGCCGTCGCGGTGGTCACCCTGGTCACCGCGGCCGCCTGGTGGGTGACGGGGGTCGTGGAGGCCACCGCCCACGTGTGGACGACGGAGTCGGTCGCCGCCGCGCTGGTGCCCTCCGCTCTGATGCTGCTGGCGGCCGGTGCGCTGCTCGCGCTGCCTCGACGAGCAGACCTGCGGCCCGTGCTGGGTCCCCCGGCCGCCGTCCCGGTGGCGGCCGGGCTGGTGGCCGGGCTGGTGGCCGGGGCCGCCGTCGCCGGGCTACTGCAGGCCGCGGGGCCGGTCGGGGTGCTGACCAGCGGCTACCTCGGCCTGGCGCTCGCGACGGTGGTCGGTGCGGTGGCCTCCCCGGGACCGTCCCGCCTGCTCCGCCCGTCGGGTCTCGCCGCCGCCGCGGTGCTCACCGGGCTGGCCGTCGTGCAGCTGCTCGGGTCGGGACGCTGGACGGCGCTGGCTGCCCTGGTCGCGGTCGCCGCCGTCCCCGCGCTGGTGGTCGCCGCCCGGCGGCCCAGCGACCGCCGGTGGGCGCTGCCGGTCGTGGTGGGCTGCCTGGCCGCCGCCGTGCTGCTGGCCGAGGCCGACGGCAGTCTCGGGTCGGCGCCGGCCGGTCAGCTGCTGGTGCTGTGGTGCCTGCTGGCCCTCGGCGCCGCGACCGCCCTGCGCGGGCAGCCCGCGGAGCTGCCGTTGACCTGGACGGCCGCGGCGGTCGCCGCTGCCGGGCTGGCGCACCTGGCCGGCACCGGGCACCTGCCCGGCCTGGCCCTCGCCCTGGCCGTCGTCGGCGTGGGCTTCATCGCCTCCGGCACGGTCACCGACCGGGCACCCGTCCGGGCCGGTGGGTGCACCGCGCTGGTCCTGGCCGCCTGGCTGGCCGCCGGCAGCGCCGGGATCGGCGTGCCGGAGGCCTACACGCTCCCGGCCGCCATGGTGCTGTGGCTGTACTCAGGACGACGACTGACCCGCGGCGCGTCCTGGCCGGCCTGGGGCCCGGGACTGGTGGTCGCCTTCGTCCCGTCGGTCTGGCTGGCGGCCACCGAGCCGGACCTGCTGCGGCTGGTGCTGGTCGTCCTCGCCGCCACGCTCTCCGCGACCGCGGGCAGCCGCTGGCAGGTGCAGGCCCCGCTGGTGGTCGGTGCCGCGTCGTTGACCGCGGTGGCCCTGGGGCGACTGGTCGTCCACCTGCCCCTGACCGGCCTGCTCGCGGTCGGGGCGGCCGGAGCTGTCCTGCTCGCCGCGGGGGCGGTCTACGAGCAGCGTCGGACGCGCGCCCGCGCAGCCCTCGCCCGCGTCACGGACCTGCGCTGACGCCACCGTTACAGCAGCTGTAATCGGTGACCACAGGCCTGGACGCGGCACAGTCCCGGACCTGAACTCGATGAGGCCACGGGTCAGGAGCTGAAGAGGACCTCGGCGCCGACCGGGCGCCAGCCCGCCGCCAGGAACGACCGCAGCGAGGCGGTGTTGGCCGGGGCGACCTGCGCCCACAGCGGCTCGCCGCCGGGCACCAGCGCCGGGGCCGCAGCGGCCAGCGCGGTGCCCAGACCACGACCCCGGGCCGACGGGTGGACCTCCACACTGGCCTCCCACCGGCCGCCGACACCACGGCCCAGGACCAGCAGGGCGGCGCTGTCCGGCGTCGTCCACACCCGGACGCCGGAGCGGTGCCGCAGCGCCCGCCGCACCCTCGGGTGCTCGCCGGGCGCGACCTCCGCGAGCTCCAGGCTCGGGCGCACCGGAGCCGGCGGGGCGATCAGCAGCCCGTCCAGCACGCCGGGCTCCGCGCCGACCTGGTCGGCCAGCGCCGACAGGAAGCGGGCCCCCAGCGGCGCCTCGATCGGCTCGCGCGCGACCTGCGCGGCGACCCAGTCCGGGTCGACGTCTGCGGCCACGACGTGCCAGCCGGTCCCCCCGACGACGAGTGCCGGCGCCCGCCGTCCGTCGAGGAGGGCAGGCGCCGGCACGGTCGTGACACTCGCAGCAGCCGGCGGGGTCTCCCCCACGGCCAGCTGGTCGAGCAACGTGCGCAACTGCAGGACTAGACCCGGAAGCCGAGGGCCCGCAGCTGCTCGCGGCCGTCATCGGTGATCTTGTCCGGGCCCCACGGCGGCATCCAGACCCAGTTGATCCGGATGTCGCCGACCAGGCCGGGGCCGGGGCCGCCGGTGAGGGCCTGGCGGGCCTGGTCCTCGATCACGTCGGTCAGCGGGCAGGCCGCCGACGTCAGCGTCATGTCGATGATCGCCACGTTGGCGTCGGTGTCGACGTCCAGCCCGTAGACGAGACCGAGGTCGACGACGTTGACGCCCAGCTCGGGGTCGACGACGTCGCGCATGGCCTCCTCGAGGTCCTCGATCAGGGCGGACTTGCCGCCGTACAGGCCGGCGTCGGGGGTGGTGGGCTCGGTCATCTCAGTTCGCCTCATTCGTCGTGGAGAGGGCGCGGGCGCTCGCGTCCTTCAGCGCCATCCAGCTCATCAGTGCGCACTTGACCCGCGCCGGGTACTTCGAGACGCCGGCGAACGCCACGGCGTCCTCCAGGTCGTCCTCGAGCTCCTCGGCCACGGTCGCGTTGCCCTTGCTCTGCATCAGCGTCATGAACTGCTCGCCGGTGTGCATCGCCTCGGTCACGCTCTTGCCGATCACCAGGTCGTACATCGCCGAGACCGAGGCCTGGCTGATCGAGCAGCCCATGCCCTCGTAGGAGACGTCGGCGATGGTCTCGCCCTCCAGGTGCACCCGCAGGGTGACCTCGTCACCACACGTCGGGTTGACGTGGTGCACCTCGGCCTCGAACGGGTCGCGGAGTCCGCGCCCGTGGGGGTTCCGGTAGTGATCCAGGATGATGTCCTGGTACATCGACTGCAGCTGCATCACTTCACCTCGCTGGGTGCAACACCGAAGAAGCGCTGGGCTTCCCGCACGCCCTCGACGAGTGCGTCGACGTCGTCGTAACCGGTGTGCACGTAGAACGTCGCCCGGGTGGTGGCCGGCACGCCGTAGCGACGCACGACCGGCCAGGCGCAGTGGTGCCCGACCCGGACGGCGATGCCGAGGTCGTCGAGGACCTGGCCGACGTCGTGCGGGTGGACGCCCTCGACGGTGAAGCTGATCGCTCCCCCGCGGGCCACGGTGTCCGGCGGGCCGATCACGGTGACGCCGGGGATGGCCTGCAGCTGCGCCAGCGCGTACTCCGTGAGCGCCTCCTCGTGGGCCTGCACCGCGTCCATGCCGAGTCGCTGCAGGTACTCCACGGCGGCGGCGAGCCCGATGACCTGCGCGGTCATCGGCACGCCGGCCTCGAAGCGCTGCGGCGGGGGCATGAACGTGCTGCCCTCCATCCGGACGACCTCGATCATCGAGCCGCCGGTGAGGAAGGGCGGCAGCGCGTCGAGCACGTCGTAGCGGCCCCACAGCACGCCGACCCCGGTCGGGCCGAGCATCTTGTGCCCGGAGAACACCAGGAAGTCCGCACCGAGCTCGGTGACGTCGACCCGCTGGTGCGGCACCGACTGGGCGCCGTCCACCAGCACCAGGGCGCCGACCTCCCGGGCCCGGGCGACGATGTCGCCCAGCGGGTTGATCGTGCCCAGGATGTTCGACTGCTGCGTCACCGCGACGAGCTTGGTGCGCTCGTTCACCACGGTGGCCAGGTCCGACAGGTCGAGCCGGCCGTCGTCGGTGAGCCCGAGCCAGCGCAGGGTCGCCCCCGTCCGCTCGCACAACTGCTGCCAGGGCAGCAGGTTCGCGTGGTGCTCCATCTCGGTCACGACGATCTCGTCGCCCTGACCGACGGCGTACCGGCGGAACTCCGGCTCCTTGGCGGTCGCTGCGTTGGACAGCGCGTACGCGACCAGGTTGATCGCCTCGGTGCTGTTCCGGGTGAAGACGACCTCGTTCTCCGGTGCCCCGATGAAGGCCCCGATGGTGGTGCGCGCCGCCTCGTAGGCCGCGGTGGCCTCCTCGGCGAGCTGGTGCGCACCCCGGTGCGGAGCGGCGTTGACGTTCTCGTAGAACCACCGCTCGGCGTCCAGGACGCTGGTCGGCTTCTGCGAGGTCGCGCCCGAGTCGAGGTAGACCAGCCGCTTCCCGTCCCGGACGGTGCGGGACAGGATCGGGAAGTCCGCCCGGATCGCCTCGACGTCCAGCGGGAGCGGCACCTGGCGCGCCCCCACGGGACGCGAGACGGTCTCGGTCATGCGGATGCAGCCTCGCTGGCAGCCTGCTCGTTGGAGTCCTTGACGTAGGCGGCGTAGCCGTCGTCCTCGAGCTTCTGCGCGAGCTCCGGGCCGCCCTCGTCGACGACCCGGCCGGCGACGAAGACGTGCACGAAGTCGGGCTTGATGTACTTGAGGATCCGCGTGTAGTGCGTGATCAGCAGGACGCCGACCGGGCTGTCTGCCTTGGCCCGGTTCACGCCCTCGGAGACGACGCGGAGCGCGTCGACGTCCAGGCCGGAGTCGGTCTCGTCGAGGATCGCCATCTTCGGCTTGAGGAGGCGCATCTGCAGGATCTCGTGGCGCTTCTTCTCACCACCGGAGAAGCCCTCGTTGACGTTGCGCTCGGCGAACGCGCTGTCCATCTCGAGCGCGGTCATCTCGGTGCGCACGTCCTTGACCCAGGTGCGCAGCTTCGGCGCCTCGCCGGTGATCGCGGTGGCCGCGGTGCGCAGGAAGTTCGACACCGAGACGCCGGGGACCTCGACCGGGTACTGCATGGCCAGGAACAGGCCGGCCCGGGCGCGCTCGTCGACGGTCATCGCGAGGACGTCCTCGCCGTCGAGGGTCACGGTGCCGCCGGTGATCGTGTACTTGGGGTGCCCGGCGATCGAGTAGGCCAGGGTCGACTTGCCCGACCCGTTGGGGCCCATGATCGCGTGGGTCTCGCCTGCGCGGACGGTCAGGTCGACACCGCGGAGGATCTCCTTGGTCTCGTCCCCGTCACCGACGGTGACGTGCAGGTTGCGGATCTCCAGCACGCTCCCGGCCGAGAGGCCGGTGGCGGTGGGAGTGGCGGTGGGGCTGGTCACGGGGTTCTCGCTCCTCAGTGGCTGGCCGCGGCGAGGGGGGCGTCGACGTCCACCAGGACGTCGTCACCCTCCACCCGGACCGGGTAGACGGGGACCGGCTCGGTGGCCGGGAGGTTCGTGGGCTGACCGGTGCGCAGGTCGAAGCACGAGCCGTGCAGGGCGCACTCGATGGTGGGCGCCCCGTCGACGTCGTCGACGTCGCCGTCGGTCAGCGGGACGTCGGCGTGCGAGCAGACGTCCTGGATCGCGTAGACCTCACCGTCGAGCTGGACGACGGCGACGTCGATGTCGGCGAGCTCGATCCGCAGGGAGCCCTCCTCGGGCACCTCGGACAGCGCGCAGACCCGCTCGTACGTCACGCGCCGACCTCGACCGGCTGCTCCTCGAGGTCCGGAAGGGCACCGAGGCGAGCCTCGATGGTGCCCATCAGCCGGTCCTGCAGGGCGGGGACGCCGATGTGCTGCACGACGTCGGCGAAGAAGCCGCGCACCACGAGGCGGCGGGCCGTCTCGGCGTCGATCCCACGAGAGCAGAGGTAGAACAGCTGCTCGTCGTCGAACCGGCCGGTGGCGCTGGCGTGACCGGCGCCGACGATCTCGCCGGTCTCGATCTCCAGGTTCGGCACCGAGTCGGCGCGGGCGCCGTCGGTGAGCACCAGGTTGCGGTTCAGCTCGTAGGTGTCCGTGCCGGTCGCCGCCGGGCGGATCCGCACGTCGCCGACCCAGACGGTGTGCGCCTTCTCCCCCTGCAGCGCGCCCTTGTAGACGACGTTGCTGCGGCAGTTCGGCGTGCCGTGGTCCACCCAGAGCCGGTGCTCCTGGTGCTGGGTCTCGTCGGCGAAGTACACGCCGTAGAGGTCCGCGGAGCCGCCGGGACCGGCGTACTGCACGTTGCTGACCAGCCGCACCAGGTCGCCGCCGAGGGTGACCACGACCTGCTTGAACGAGGCGTCCCGGCCGACGACGGCGTCGAACTGCCCGCCGTGCACCGTGCCCGGTGCCCAGTCCTGCACCGAGACGACGGTCAGCTGCGCACCGTCGCCGAGAAGGAAGGCGACCCCGCCGGAGTAGCGGGCCAGCCCCGAGTGGTCGAGGACGACAGTCGCCTGCGCGAACGCCCCGACCTCGACGACCAGCTGGCCCCAGACGACGTCATCACTGCCGGTGCCGGCGAGACCCAGGGTGACCGGGCGGTCGAGCACGGCCTCCTTGGCGATCCGGAGCACGGCTGCGCCACCGCTGCGCTGACGGGTCAGCGCGGCCAGCCGGTCGACCGGCTCGGGCAGGCCCTTGAGCAGCGGGTCGCCGGCTTCGACCGAGGTCAGCTCAGCCCCCTCGGGCAGGTCGGACTCCCACGTCAGGTGGGCGTCCGACGGTGCGCCGTCCAGCAGTGCGCGGACGCGGCGCATCGGGGTGAAGCGCCACTCCTCCTCGCGACCGGTCGGTGCGCCGAACGCCTCCGGGTCGGTGGAGGTGAACCGCTCGGCCGGCGAGCCGGTGGGCGCCGGCCCGCCGTGCGAGTGCGACCCGGGGGGCGTGTCGCCGGCGGTGCCGGTGCCGGCCGCCGGGGTGGTCGGGGGGCCGGCCTGGGCACCCACGCCGGGAGCGAAGAGCTCCCCAGCGAGGGTGGCCGAGTCGGTGGTCAGGGTGGTCTGGTCGTCAGTTGCCGACATCAGCCGACGGCACCTTCCATCTGGAGCTCGATCAGGCGGTTGAGCTCGAGGGCGTACTCCATCGGCAGCTCCCGGGCGATGGGCTCGACGAAGCCGCGCACGACCATCGCCATCGCCTCGTCCTCGGAGAGCCCTCGGCTCATCAGGTAGAACAGCTGGTCGTCGCTGACCCGCGAGACGGTCGCCTCGTGGCCCATCGACACGTCGTCCTCGCGGACGTCGACGTAGGGGTAGGTGTCCGAGCGGCTGATGGTGTCGACCAGCAGCGCGTCGCACTTCACCGTCGACTTCGAGCCGTAGGCACCCTCGTCGACCTGGACCAGCCCGCGGTAGGAGGTGCGGCCACCACCGCGCGCCACCGACTTCGACACGATCGTCGAGGAGGTGTGCGGGGCGGCGTGCACCATCTTGGCGCCGGCGTCCTGGTGCTGACCCTCACCGGCGAAGGCGATGGACATGACCTCGCCCTTGGCGTGCTCACCGGTCATCCACACGGCCGGGTACTTCATCGTCACCTTGGAGCCGATGTTGCCGTCGACCCACTCCATGGTCGCGCCCTCGTGGGCCACGGCCCGCTTGGTGACCAGGTTGTAGACGTTGTTCGACCAGTTCTGGATGGTCGTGTACCGGCAGCGCGCGTTCTTCTTGACGATGATCTCGACGACCGCGGAGTGCAGCGAGTCGGTCTTGTAGATCGGCGCGGTGCAGCCCTCGACGTAGTGCACGTAGGCGCCCTCGTCGATGATCATCAGGGTGCGCTCGAACTGGCCCATGTTCTCGGTGTTAATCCGGAAGTAGGCCTGCAGCGGGATCTCCACGTGGACGCCCTTGGGCACGTAGATGAACGAGCCACCGGACCACACCGCGGTGTTCAGCGCGGAGAACTTGTTGTCCCCGGCCGGGATGACCGAGCCGAAGTACTCGCGGAACAGCTCGGGCTGCTCGCGCAGCGCGGTGTCGGTGTCCAGGAACAGGACGCCCTGCTCCTCCAGGTCCTCACGGATCTTGTGGTAGACGACCTCGGACTCGTACTGGGCCGCCACACCGGAGACCAGCCGCTGCTTCTCCGCCTCCGGGATGCCCAGCTTGTCGTAGGTGTTCTTGATGTCGTCGGGCAGGTCCTCCCACGAGGTGGCCTGCGCCTCGGTCGACCGCACGAAGTACTTGATGTTCTGGAAGTCGATGCCGGAGAGGTCGGAACCCCAGTCGGGCATGGGCTTCTTCCCGAAGATCTTCAGCGCCTTCAGCCGGCGCTCGAGCATCCACTCGGGCTCGTTCTTGCGGCGCGAGATGTCGCGGACGACGTCCTCGTTGATGCCGCGGGTGGCCGAGGCGCCGGCGGCGTCGGTGTCCGACCAGCCGTACTTGTAGCGGCCGAGCGCGTCGATCGTCTCGTCCTGCGTCATCGGCGCGCTGGGCACCGGCTGCGTGGTGGTCATGCGGGGGTCCTCTCCCGATCGATCGAGGGGGTGGTGCGAGTGCTGGCGCCGGCGCCGGAGGGCGCAGCGCGACCAGCAGGTACAGGGCGTGCAGGGGTGGCTTTGTTCCCGGCGCGGAGTCCGGCCCGGAGGGCGAGCTGCGCGGGGATGTGGGTGGTGCAGATCCCGTCGCCGTGGGCGATCGTGGCCAGCCGCTGGACGTGCGTGCCGACCAGCCGGCTGATCACCGCCGTCTCAGCCTCGCACAGCTGCGGGAACTCGGCAGCGACGTGGGCGACCGGGCAGTGGTGCTGGCACAGCTGCCCGCCGCTGGAGATCGCCGAGGCGGTCGCGGCGTAGCCCTCGGCGGTCAGCGCGACGGCGAGCACCTGCGCCCGGTCGACCTCACCGGCGCCCGATTCGGCCTCCTCCAGCGCGGACTCGACGGCGGTGGAGCACCGCTGTGCCAGCCCGGAGAGCTGCTGCTCGGCGACGGCGCGGACGGCGTCCGGCCCACCGTGCTCGGCGACGAACCGCAGGGCCGTGAGCGCCAGGTCGTCGTAGGCGTGCGGGAAGGACTCCCGGCCGGCGTCGGTGAGGGCGAACCGGCGGGCAGGCCGACCCCTCCCCCGCTGACCGCCGGGTGCCTCGCGCTCGGTGTCACGGCGTCCTCGCTGGCGCTCGGCCGCGGCGACACCGAAGGTGCTCTGTCCGCTGCGTGGCTTCGCAAGCTCAGCCACGTGTCCGGCGGCGACCAGACCGTCGAGGTGTCGGCGCACCGCGGCCGGGGAGATGCCCAGCCGACCGGCGAGCTCTGCGGCCGTCTGCGGGCCGTGCTCGAGGAGGAGGCTGCTCACCCGGTCACGGGTGCGCCCGTCCTCGGCCGGCGCACCGGCGGAGGGGACGGCGGCTCGGGCCGCAGCGGATTCCACAACACGATTGTGTGCTTAATCGGCGAGCTTGCAAGGAAGGTCGGCCTTACCTGCGGCCTCCTGGAGAGGCGCGTCACACGGCGCGCGGAACCGCCCAGGTGGGCCGCTGCCGGATCGATCGGACCGACGGCGGGGAGCCCCGCGGTCAGTAGCATCGGTGCCGTGTCGGTCCTTCCCTCGCGGGTGCGCAACTCGACGGTCTCCCGGCTGGCGCTGGCCAGCGTCGTCGCCAACGGCCTGATCGTCCTCACCGGCGGGTTCGTCCGGCTCACCGACTCAGGGCTGGGCTGCCCGACCTGGCCCCGCTGCACCGAGGACAGCTTCACCACGACGCCGGAGCTCGCCGCCCACGGCGTCATCGAGTTCGGCAACCGGCTGCTGACCTTCGTCCTGGTGGCGATCGCCGCGGCCACGCTGATCGCGGTCCTCCGGTCCGCCCGCCGCGACCTCCGCCGGCTGGCCGTGCTGGCGTTCCTGGGCATCCCCGCACAGGGCGTGGTGGGCGGGATCACCGTGCTCACCGGCCTCAACCCGTACACGGTCGCCGCGCACTTCCTGGTCTCCACCGCCCTCGTGGCCCTGACGACCGTCATGTGGCTGCGGTCCCGGGAGCCGGGGGTGGGCCAGCTGGTGGTGCGCCGCCCCTTCGCCCTGCTGGTGTACGGCATCGCGGCCACCACTGCGGTGGTCCTGGTGCTCGGCACCGTGGTCACCGGCAGCGGCCCGCACAGCGGCGACCCCGAGGCCGGCCGCACCGGCTTCGACCCGGCGCTGATGAGCCAGCTGCACGCCGACGCCGTCTTCCTGCTGCTCGGACTGACGATCGCGCTGCTGGTGGCGCTGTACGCCACCGACTCCCCCGGCCGGGTCCGCCGGGCCGCCCGCGACCTGCTGGTCGTCCTGCTGGCCCAGGGCGTGGTCGGCTACGTGCAGTACTTCACCGGGTTGCCCATCCTGCTGGTGCTGCTGCACATGGCCGGCGCGGTGCTGACCACCGCCTACGCCGCCCGGCTGGTGTGGTCGGTGCGTGGTCCGGCCACCGAGCTGCCGGTCGAGGCCTCGCCGGAGCGCGCCGCCGCCACCCACTGACGGGGCCGCTCGGCGCCGGCCAGGCGACGAGCCCGCTCGACGGAGAGCTGCCGCACCCCGTGCGTGGCTCGGCCCCCGGCTCCGGTGATGTGCAGCTGCGGCTGGTCCAGAGGTCAGGACCGGCCGCGGGTGCACATCACCTCACCCGCTCACCGCCGCGCGGTGGGTGAGTGCGTCCCCCGTCAGACGAGGACGTCGGCCACCAAGGCGATCGACAGCAGCGTCATGTAGGTGATCGACACCGAGAACAGCCGCATCGGACGGTCGGGGACGCCCGCCTTGATCCGCCGCAGCCAGGCGTGCGACTCGGCGACGTACCAGGCGCCCAGGCCCAGGGTGGCGATCCCGGTGACCCAGCCCAGCTGCGGCGTCGCCGGCACCATGAGCAGCGAGGTGCCCAGCGTGCCCCAGGCCCAGGCGACGGACTGGCGCCCGACGGTGACCGGCCCGGCGACCACCGAGAGCATCGGCACCCCGGCCCGGAAGTAGTCGAAGCGGAACCGGCTGGCCAGCGCCCAGAAGTGCGGCATCTGCCAGCAGAAGACGATGCCGAAGAAGACGAAGGCGGGCCAGTCCAGCGAACCGGTGACCGCGGCCCAGCCGATCAGCACCGGGGCGGCACCCGGCAAGCCACCGAACACGGTGTTGTGCCTGGTCCGACGCTTCAGCACCATCGTGTAGAGCACCGAGTAGGCCAGCACCGCGGCAGCAGCGAGGGCGGTGGCCAGCGGCGTGGTGAACAGGCCGAGCAGGACCAGCGAGACCCACGCCAGCAGCACACCGAAGACCAGCGCGTTGCGGGGCGCGATCACCCCGCTGGGGATCGGCCGGTCGCGGGTGCGCGACATCAGCCGGTCGATGTCCCGGTCGTACCAGCAGTTGATCGTGTTGGCGGCCCCGGCGGCGAGCATGCCGCCGACCAGGGTGGCCACGACCAGGCCGGTGCCCGGCCAACCCCCGGCCGCGAGCATCATCGCCGGCAGCGTGGTGACCAGCAGCAGCTCGACCAGCTTCGGCTTGGTCAGCGACACGTAGGCGGCCACCGTCGCGCGGGCGGAACGCACCGGCCGGGCCCGACCGACGGAACGGTCGGCGATCGCCGTCACCGGGGGCCCAGGAGCGCAGCGTCGCGCGGGCAGCAGGGCACCACGAGGTCCTTCTCCGCCGGGGATGGGGTAGCCCGCCCACTGTAGCCCGGCCCACCTACGGGGAATGGCCGGACACCACTAGGGTTTGATCACGTTGACTCTGCGCGTGATGCGGGTAGGGCGGACGTCGAGGACGACGGCGCGCCCACGCTCACGACCTCCGACCGCGCCGACCGGGGCGGCCGTGGTGCGCATCGTCGTCCGCCCGGGGTGAACTGCCCCCGCGCCCCCGGGCGGGTCCGACACCGACCGATCCCCGAGGGAGCTCCGAGCGCCACATGACCAGCGACAACGGAACCAAGAGCACCGCAGCCGAGGCCCCCGCCGAGGCCGCCACCGACTCCTCGACCGGCTCGCCCCGCCAGCCCAGCCCGACCCTCCCCGAGGGCCTCGGCGACCTGGACCGCGCGGCCATCGACACCGCGCGCGTCCTGGCCATGGACGCGGTGCAGAAGGTCGGCAACGGCCACCCCGGCACCGCGATGAGCATGGCCCCGGTCGCCTACCTGCTGTTCCAGAAGTGGCTCAAGCACGACCCGAGCGACCCGAACTGGGCTGCCCGCGACCGCTTCGTGCTCTCCATGGGGCACTCCAGCCTGACCCTGTACGTCCAGCTCTACCTCGCCGGTTACGGCCTGGAGCTGGAGGACCTGCAGGCGCTGCGCACCTGGGGCTCCAAGACCCCGGGCCACCCCGAGGTCGGGCACACCGCCGGCGTCGAGACCACCACCGGCCCGCTGGGCCAGGGCGTCGGCAACGCGGTCGGCATGGCCATGGCCGCCCGCCGCGAGCGCGGCATGCTGGACCCCGACGCCCCCGAGGGCGAGAGCCTGTTCGACCACACCATCTGGGCCTTCGCCTCCGACGGTGACCTGGAGGAGGGCGTCAGCGGCGAGGCGTCCTCGCTGGCCGGCACCCAGGAGCTCGGCAACCTCGTCCTGGTCTACGACGACAACCAGATCTCGATCGAGGACGACACCACCGTCGCCTTCACCGAGGACGTCGGCGCCCGCTACGCCGCCTACGGCTGGCACGTCCAGCACGTCGACGACGGCGAGGACCTGGCCGCCGTGGACGCTGCCTTCGCCGCCGCCAAGGCCGAGACCACCCGCCCGTCGATCATCGTGCTGCGCACGGTCATCGGCTGGCCGTCGCCGAACAAGCAGAACACCGGCGCCGTGCACGGCTCGGCGCTCGGCGACGACGAGGTCAAGGCGACCAAGGAGATCCTCGGGTTCGACCCGGAGAAGACCTTCGAGGTCGCCCCCGAGGTCATCGAGCACACCCGCAAGGCCGTCACCCGCGGCCAGCAGGCGCACGCCGAGTGGCAGCACCGGTTCGACGCCTGGACCGCCGCCAACCCCGAGGGCGCCGCCCTGATGGAGCGGATGAGCAGCCGCACGCTCCCCGAGGGCTGGGCGGAGAAGCTCCCGTCCTGGGACGCCGACCCCAAGGGCGTCGCCACCCGCAAGGCCTCCGGCGAGGTCCTCGCCGCCCTCTACCCCGAGCTCCCCGAGCTGTGGGGCGGGTCGGCCGACCTCGCCGAGAGCAACAACACCGCGGTCAAGGGCGAGCCCTCGTTCCTGCCGGCCAGCCGCCAGACCAAGATGTGGTCCGGTGGCCCCTACGGCCGCACGCTGCACTTCGGTGTCCGTGAGCACGCCATGGGCGCGGTCATGAACGGCATCGCGCTGCACGGCGGCACCCGCGTCTACGGCGGCACCTTCCTCACGTTCTCCGACTACATGCGTGGCGCGGTGCGGCTCGCCGCTCTCATGCAGCTGCCGGTCACCTACGTGTGGACCCACGACTCGATCGGCCTGGGCGAGGACGGCCCGACCCACCAGCCGATCGAGCACTACGCCGCGCTGCGCGCCATCCCGGGGCTGGACTTCGTCCGCCCGGCCGACGCCAACGAGACCGCAGTGGCCTGGCGCACGATCCTCGAGCACAACGACCGGCCCGCCGGTCTGGCGCTGTCCCGGCAGAACCTGCCGGTGTTCGACCGCACCCAGTTCGCCTCGGCGGAGGGCACCGCCAAGGGCGGCTACGTGCTGGCCGAGGCGTCCAACGGCCAGCCCGAGGTGGTGCTCATGGGCACCGGCTCCGAGGTGCAGATCGCGGTGGCCGCCCGGGAGCAGCTCGAGGCCCAGGGCGTGCCCACCCGGGTCGTCTCCCTGCCCTGCTGGGAGTGGTTCGCCGAGCAGGACCAGGCCTACCGCGAGCAGGTGCTGCCCCCGTCGGTCAAGGCGCGGGTCAGCGTCGAGGCCGGGGTGCCGATGGGCTGGCGGGAGTTCGTCGGCGACGCCGGGCGGATCGTCGGGCTCAACCACTACGGCGCCAGCGCGTCCTACTCCAAGCTGTACGAGGAGTTCGGGCTGACCGAGGACGCCGTCGTCGCGGCTGCACGGGAGAGCATCCAGGCCGCTGCCTCCGGCGCCAACCCGCCGAGCGGTGCCGGCGTCTCCCGCGGCGGGGTCTTCAGCTCCGACGCCACCGGCGACCACTGATGGAGGACCCCGCTGCCCCCCACCACTCGCGCGCACGCGGCGGGGCCCTGCAGCGGGGCCACAGAGAACACTCGAGAACTCGTAGCGGCCCCCCACAGCGGGGCTGACCACACCGACAGGAGGGCATGAGATGGCCCAGAACGAGAACCTGGCACAGCTGTCGAAGGCGGGGGTCGCCGTCTGGCTCGACGACCTCTCCCGGGACCGCATCCGCAGCGGCAACCTGCAGTCGCTGGTCGACGAGCAGAGCGTCGTCGGCGTCACCACCAACCCGAGCATCTTCGCCGCGGCGATCAGCGGCTCGGACTCCTACGACGACCAGCTGCACGCCATGGCCGTCCGGAAGGTGAGCGTCGAGGAGGCGCTGCGCACCATCACCGCCGCCGACGTCCGGGACGCCTGCGACCTGCTCGCGCCGGTCGCCGCCCGCACCGGCCGCGACGGCCGGGTGTCGCTCGAGGTGGCCCCCGGGCTGGCTCGGGACACCGACGCGACCGCCGCCGAGGCCGCCCACCTGTGGTGGCTCGTCGACCGGCCCAACCTGTTCATCAAGATCCCGGCGACGGTCGAGGGCCTGCCCGCGATCACCAGCACGATCGCGGCTGGGATCAGCGTGAACGTGACGCTGATCTTCAGCCTCGAGCGCTACCGCGCCGTGATGGACGCCTACCTGGCCGGCCTCGAGCAGCGACTGGCCGAGGACCCGGACGCCTCCTTCGAGGGCATCGAGTCGGTGGCGTCCTTCTTCGTGTCCCGGGTGGACACCGAGATCGACAAGCGCCTGGACGACAGCGGCGCGGACGCCTCGCTCAAGGGCAAGGCCGGCGTCGCCAACGCCCAGCTGGCCTACCAGGCCTACGAGGAGGTCTTCTCCTCCGACCGCTGGAAGGCGCTGGAGGCCAAGGGTGCGAGCAAGCAGCGGCCGCTGTGGGCCTCCACCGGGGTCAAGAACCCCGACTACTCCGACACCCTGTACCTGTCCGAGCTCATCGCCCCGGACACGGTGAACACCATGCCGGAGAAGACGATGCAGGCCTACGCCGACCACGGTCAGGCCGGCACCCCGGTGCAGTCGGCCTACGCGGACGCCGAGAAGGTCATGCAGGCGGTGGCCGACGCCGGCGTCGACCTCGACGACGTGTTCCGCGTCCTCGAGGACGAGGCCGTGCAGAAGTTCGTCGACTCCTGGGACGAGCTGACCGGCTCGGTGCAGGAGCAGCTGCAGGACAAGGCGTGACCGCCGGGGCCCGGGCGGCGGTGCACCTGCCGCCCCCGGGCCCCGCGCTGTCCCGACTGCGCACCACCCTCTGGACACCGTCCGTCGTCCGTTCCGGCGCCGCACCGGACGACGGGCACCCTGCGAGCTGATCGAGGACGGACACGATGCCCACCAACCCGTTGCGCGACCCACGGGACCGGCGGCTGCCCCGGGTCCCCGAGCCCTGCGCCCTGGTCGTCTTCGGGATCACCGGGGACCTCTCGCGCAAGAAGCTCCTCCCCGCCGTCTACGACCTCGCGAACCGGGGCCTGCTGCCCACCAACTTCGCGCTGCTGGGCTTCGCCCGCCGCGACTGGGGCGACGTGGAGTTCTCCGAGCTGGCGCGTTCGGCCGCGCGTGAGCACGCCCGCACCCCGTGGCGCGAGGAGGTGTGGGAGCGGCTGGCGAACAGCGTCCGGTTCGTCCAGGGCTCCTTCGACGACGACGACGCCTTCGACGAGCTGGCCAGCAACCTGGCCGAGCTGGAGGGCAGCCACGGCATCGGCGGCAACGCCGCGTTCTACCTGTCCATCCCGCCGGCGATGTTCCCCACCGTGCTGAAGCAGATGCAGCGCACCGGGATGGCCGAGAGCAGCATGGACCGCTGGCGGCGCGTCGTGGTGGAGAAGCCCTTCGGCACCGACCTGGCCTCCAGCCGCGAGCTGAACGAGCTGGTCGACTCGGTGTTCACCGCCGACGACGTCTTCCGGATCGACCACTACCTGGGCAAGGAGACGGTCCAGAACCTCCTGGCCCTGCGCTTCGCCAACTCGATGTTCGAGCCGATCTGGAACGGCCACCACGTCGACTCGG
Organism: Modestobacter sp. VKM Ac-2978; assembly: GCF_026968025.1. Classification (NCBI taxonomy): domain Bacteria; kingdom Bacillati; phylum Actinomycetota; class Actinomycetes; order Geodermatophilales; family Geodermatophilaceae; genus Modestobacter; species Modestobacter sp. VKM Ac-2978. Next base: position 155,874 of record NZ_JAPVBP010000010.1, read on the forward strand.
TGCAGATCACCATGGCCGAGGACGTCGGCATCGGCGGGCGGGCCGGGTTCTACGAGAAGACCGGTGCGGCCCGCGACGTCCTGCAGAACCACCTGCTCCAGCTCCTGGCGCTGACCGCCATGGAGGAGCCGGTGGAGTTCTCCGCGGAGGAGATCCGCACCGAGAAGCTGAAGGTGCTCCGGGCGGTCTCCGTCCCGGCGGACGACGACATGGTCCAGTTCGCCATCCGCGGCCAGTACGAGCAGGGCTGGCTGGCCGGCCAGCGTGCGAACGGCTACCGCCAGGAGGAGGGCGTGGCGACCGACTCCACCACCGAGACCTACGCCGCCGTCCGGCTCGGCGTGGAGACCCGGCGCTGGGCCGGCGTCCCGTTCTACCTGCGCACCGGCAAGCGGCTGCCCCGCCGGGTCACCGAGATCGCCCTGGTGTTCAAGCGGGCGCCGCACCTGCCCTTCGCGCCCACCGACACCGAGGAGCTCGGCCACAACCAGCTCGTCATCCGGGTCCAGCCCGACGAGGGCATGACGCTGAAGTTCGGCTCGAAGGTGCCCGGCAGCGTGATGGAGGTCCGCGACGTCGCGATGGACTTCCTCTACGGCGAGCAGTTCACCGAGGCGAGCCCCGAGGCCTACGAGCGCCTGCTGCTCGACGTGCTGCTCGGCGACGCCACGCTGTTCCCCCGGAACGCCGAGGTGGAGGCCTCCTGGGCGGTCATCGACCCGCTCGAGGCGTACTGGGCGTCCACCGAGCCGCACCCGTACCGGGCAGGCGAGTGGGGTCCGCGGGCCGCCGACGCCATGCTCGAGGCCGACGGCCGCCAGTGGCGCCGACCGTGAGCGGCCGCCCACCCACCGCCCGCGCGACTCCCCAGGAGGGGATCTCATGACCACGCTGTGGGACACCACCGGATCCGCGGTGGTCAAGGAACTGGCCGCCCAGCGCCGCACCGGCGGCGCCGTGATGAGCGGGGTGGCACTCACCCTGGTGGTCGTCGCCGACGAGGGCCGGGTCGCGGAGGCCGAGCAGGCCGCGTCCGCCGCGGCCGAGGTGCACCCCTGCCGACTGCTGGTCGTGGTCCGCCGCCAGGTCGAGGCGCCGGTCCCGCGGCTGGACGCCGAGGTGCTCATCGGTGGCCGGCTGGGCCCGGGCGAGGCCGTCGTCATGCGGATGTACGGCCGGCTGGGTCTGCACGCGGAGTCCGTGGTGCTGCCGCTGCTGGCCGCCGACGCCCCCGTCGTCACCTGGTGGCACGAGGCACCGCCGGAGCAGATCGCCCGGGACGCGCTCGGCGTGATCGCCGACCGCCGGATCACCGACTCCGCCATGGCCGCCGACCCGGTGGCCGCGCTGCGGATCCGGGCGCACGACTACGCGCCCGGTGACACCGACCTGGCGTGGACCCGCAGCACCCCGTGGCGGGCGACCCTGGCCTCGACCCTGGACTCGGTCTCCGGTCGCCGTGGCGACTCGGTGCGCGTCCGGGGTGGGCAGGTCGAGGGAGACCCGGAGAGCGCGACCGCCCAACTGGTCGCCGGCTGGCTGTCTGCCCGGTGCGGCTGCGACATCCCGGTGGTCCCCACCGCACGGGTGCCCGGGTCCGCCGGGATCGACAGCGTCGAGCTGCGACTGGACCAGGACGAGGTGGTCCGGGTGCAGGACGACCGCAAGGGCGGCGCGGTCATCAACCAGCCGTTCCGCCCGGAGGCGATCGTCGCGCTGCCCGACCGCAGTCTCGGTGAGCTGATCGGTGAGGAGCTCCGCCGGCTGGACTCCGACGAGCCCTACAGCGAGGCCCTGGAGGCGGTGACCGGGGCGGCTGGTCTCTCCGACCGGCCGGCCTGCCGTGACCACGTCTGGTACGACCCCATGCGGCCGCAGCAGACCTCCGAGCCGGTCAACGGCAACGGCAACGGGGCATCGGCTGCGACGCCGGCGCCGACGGTGCCCGCGGACTCGGCTGACGCCGACGAGGTGGCCGAGGCCGGCGAGCACGACTCCCCCGCCGACGACTCCGCCGAGCAGCGGGCCGTCCAGGCCCCCGACGCACCCTCGGCGGCAGGCGGCAAGGCACCGACCAGGAAGGCGCGCGCACGATGAGCCAGCAGGAGAGTCAGACGCCCGACGTGGTCGTGCTGCCCGACGCCGACCAGCTGGCCCGCTCCGTGGCCTCCGCGCTGGTCGCCCGGCTGGCCGCCGCCCAGGCCGTGCACGGGACGGCGTCGGTGGTGCTCACCGGCGGGGGCATCGGGACGGCGGTGCTCGAGCGGGTCGCCGCACTGGCCGCCGAGCCCGAGCACGCCGTCGTCGACTGGGGCCTGGTGGACGTGTGGTGGGGTGACGAGCGCTTCGTGCCGGTCGACCACCCGGACCGCAACGAGCTCGGCGCCCGCGAGTCGCTGCTGACCAAGGTGGCGCTGGACCCGGAGCGGGTGCACCCGATCCCCTCCTCCGACGCGGGCTTCGACGAGCCGGAGGAGGCAGCGGCCTGGTACGCCGAGCAGCTCGCCGCAGCCGCCGGTGACGGCGGGACGATGCCCCGGATCGACGTGCTGCTGCTGGGCATGGGGCCGGAGGGCCACGTCGCCTCGATCTTCCCGGAGTCCCCGGCGGCCACCGATGACCGTCCGGTGGTCGCGGTCCGCGACTGCCCGAAGCCGCCGCCGACCCGGGTGAGCCTCGGGTTCGCGGCGATCACCGCGGCGGAGGAGGTCTGGCTGCTGGTCAGCGGCGAGGGCAAGGCCGAGGCCGTCGCCCGGGCACTGTCCGGCGCCGACCCGGTCCAGCTGCCGGCGGCCGGGGCGCGGGGCAAGCAGGCCACCCGCTGGCTGCTGGACACCGCAGCGGCCAGCCAGCTCCCCCGCGCCTGAGCCCAGGACAGCCGACGGCCCGGTCACCCCAGCTGCTCATGGGGTGACCGGGCCGGTGACGTGCTGCAACAGCCCCGCTGCAGGGCCCCGTCGCGAGCTCGCGAGTGGCGGGGGCAGCGCGGGGTACTTCAGGCGCCGCGGCGGGCGCGCAGCCGGCTTAGGGCCTCTTCCAGGAGGGCGTCACCGTCCGCGTCCGACCGGCGCTCCCGGACGTAGGCGAGGTGCGTCTTGTACGGCTCCGTCCGCGGCGCCGGCGGCGGGTTCTGCTGGTCGGTCCCGGCCGGGAGCCCGCACCGCGGGCAGTCCCAGGTCTCCGGGACGTCGGCGTCCGTCGCGAAGGCGACCCGCGACTCGTGGTTGTTCGCGCACCAGAAGCCGATCCGGTTCCGAGGCGCTGCCTCGCCCCGTTCGGCCTCACCCATCGGTCCCGCACCGACCCGGCTCCCCCGGATCGCGTTCCCACCAGCCACGAGCGGCCCCCCTGATCGCTGCCACGTCGCGGTGACTGAGTTGATCACCGCGGAGGCAGTCTAGGGCCTGACCAGCCGGTTCAGGGTCACGATGTGAACACCCTGTGTGCCGCCACGCGCCCTCGCACCGATGGGAACGATCGCACGCGCGGCCCCCCTTAGGGGCCCGCAGCGAGCTCGCGAGGCGTGGGGGGAGAGAGGGTCCTTCTTCAGACCTTGAGCAGGAGCCCGAGCGCCACGATGCAGACGGCCCACAGCACCCCGGCGAAGACGGTCAGCCGGTTGAGGTTCTTCTCCACCACCGAGCTGCCGGACAGCTGTGAGGACACCGCACCACCGAACATCGAGGACAGACCGCCGCCCTTGCCGCGGTGCAGCAGGATGAGCACGATCAGCAGCAGGCTGGTGAGGACCAGCAGGACGTTGAGGAACAACTCCATCGTTCTTGGTCTCCTGTCCCGTACACAACGGGGTGGGTGGGCTCGCACCCGTCGGGTCGGGGGCTCTCGACGGTCCAGCCTAACCGACGGGGCCGGGGCGCCGGTTCAGCCTGGGCCGGTCAGCGGACTCCGGCCGTCGCGACGTCGTATCCCCCGTAGGGCTGCATGACCACGCCGTTGCGCAGCCGCTGGCCGGCCAGCAACTGCACCCGGTTCTCCACCAGCGGGACGTAGGCCGACGTCTCCTGCACCGCGTACCCGACCTGGCGCCAGGCGTCGGCGGCCGCAGCCGGCTCGGTCGCCGCCCGGGCGGCGTCCACCAGCCCGTTGACGGTCGGGTCGTTCAGGTACGCGTAGTTGGTGTTGCCGACCTTGCGGATCGAGCGCCCGTCGACCAGTGGGAGCAGGAAGGACGCCGAGGTCGGGAAGTCCGCGGTCCAGGTGGCGAGCACCATCCCGTACCCCGCCGCGGTCACGGCATCGGGGTTGCCGACGTCGGTGGCGTAGTAGGTGGCCGGGTCCAGCGGGCGCACCTCGACGGCGATCTGCACCTCCGCGAGGTCTGCTGCGATGGCCTCGGCCACCTCGACGCTGGACGGCACGTCGGGGACGGCCAGCACCGTGCTGAAGCCGTCGGGCTGACCGCAGGCGGCCAGCGCCGCCCGGGCAGCGGCGAGATCCGGTTGGGGGTCGGACTCCTCCGGGGCGCCGGCGACCGCGCGCGGCCAGAGCACCGACGTCCGCACGGCGTTGCCAGCCCCCAGCAGGGCCTGCTGCACGGCCGACCGGTCGACGGCGGCAGCCACGGCAGCCCGGCAGGACGGGTCGTCCATCGGGGCCACCGTCGTGGGCAGGGCCAGCAGCCGGACCGTGCCGGTGGTGACGTCGTCGATCCGCGCGGCCAGGTCCTCGTCGTCCAGCCGGCTGGTGGTGGCCTGCTGCACACCTGTCCCGGAGAGGTCCGCGTCGGCCGACCCGGCCAGCAGGGCTTGGTCGCGGGCCACGCCGGAGAGCCCGGTGCGCACCACCACCTCGTCCGGCAGGGCCGTGCGGACGTCGTCGGTGGCCGGGTCCCACTCCGGGTTGCGGGACAGCACGATCCCGGCCACGGGGTCCACGGAGGTGATCAGGTAGGGGCCGGAGCTGACCGGACGGGCCCCATAGTCGCCGCCGGTGTCGCTCTCCACCGGCACCGGGCTGCTCGAGGGCAGGGCCATGACGAAGGGGAAGTCCGGCGCCGGGTTGGTGAGCCGGAAGACGATCGTCCGGTCGTCGGGGGTCTCGATCGAGGCCAGCCCGAGCCGGTCGGCGGTCTCGTCCTGGTAGGGCCCGGCGTAGGGGTCCGCCGCGTCGTCGAGCAGGTCGACGACGTAGGTGGGGCCGCCGACGACCACGTCGGAGGCGAAGGAGCGCTGGATCCCGTACTTCACGTCACGCGAGGTGATCGGCCGGCCGTTCTCGAACCGCACGCCCTCCCGCAGGGTGAACGTCCAGGTGCGGCCGCCGTCGGTGCCTGTACCGAGGTCGGTGGCGAGGTCGGGGACCAGCTCGTCGGTGCTGCCCGGCTCGGCGGAGTAGGTGACCAGGGTGCGGGTGTACAGCCGCATCAGGTTCCACACCGACGGCATGTAGGAGCGCTGTGGGTCCAGGCTGTCGATCTCCCCGGTGACCAGCCGCAACGTCCCGCCGGGCTCCTCGGAGGGTGCGCGCACGCCCTCGACCCCGCTGCCGGGCTCCGCCGCCACGGTCGGTACCCCGGCCAGCCCGCTGTTCTCGCTGCCGCAGCCGGTCAGCACCGCCAGGGTGGCGGCCAGGACCACGACGACGACCGACCGCCCTGCTCCCCGAGGGGTGCGCTGGGCGGCCGGTCGCCGTTCGGTGCTGTGCGTCAACGTGGGTGCTGCTCCGCCCGGTCAGTGCCGGCGGCGGTCAGCTCCCACCGGCAGCGGTACGACAGATCTGTGCGAACTCGTCGGCGTCCAGGCTGGCCCCACCGACGAGTGCACCGTCGACGTCCGGCCCGGCGAGGATGCCGGCGGTGTTGGCGGCCTTGACCGATCCGCCGTAGACGATACGGACCGCAGCGGCCGTGTCCGCGCCGTGACGCTCGGCGAGCCGCGCCCGCAGCGCCGCACAGACCTCTTGCGCATCATCCGGCGTGGCCACCTCGCCGGTGCCGATCGCCCACACCGGCTCGTAGGCGACCACCAGGTCCTGGAGCTGCTCGGTGGGGACGCCGTCCAGTGCCCGGTCCAGCTGGTCGGTGCAGTGCGCGACGTGGGTGCCCGCCCGGCGGACGTCGAGCCCCTCCCCCACGCACAGCAGCGGGACCAGCCCGTGCCGCAGCGCCGCCTGGACCTTGGCCGCGACGACCGCGTCGTCCTCACCGTGCAGCGTGCGCCGCTCGGAGTGGCCGACCAGGACGTAGCGGCAGGCCAGTGCGGCGAGCATCGCCCCGCTGACCTCCCCGGTGTAGGCGCCGGAGTCCTGCGCCGAGACGTCCTGCGCGCCGTACCCGATCTCCAGCTTGTCGCCGGCCACCAGCGTCTGCACGCTGCGCAGCGCGGTGAACGGCGGGACGACGACGACCTCAGCGTCCTCCAGCTGCGGCTCGGTCAGCGAGAAGGCCAGCTTCTGCACCAGCCCGATCGCCTCGAGGTGGGTCAGGTGCATCTTCCAGTTGCCCGCGATGAGCGGACGCCGGCCCTCCCGGGGCGGCCTGGGCTTCGTGCGTGCCATCGTCGCCCCTCAGTCCGCGAGCACCGCGAGCCCGGGGAGCTCCCGGCCCTCGAGGTACTCCAGCGACGCGCCGCCGCCGGTGCTGATGTGACCGTAGGCCGCCTCGTCCAGCCCGAGCTGGCGCACGGAGGCCGCAGAGTCGCCGCCACCGACCACGGAGAGCCCGTCGATCGCGCCGACGGCCTGCGCCACGCCCCGGGTGCCGCCCTGGAAGGGAGCGAGCTCGAACACGCCCATCGGCCCGTTCCAGAACACGGTGCGTGCGCCGGCCAGGGCCTCGGCGAAGAGCTCGACGCTCTTCGGCCCGATGTCCAGGCTCATCTGGTCGGCCGGGATCTCGGTGGCCGGCAGCACGGTGGTCGGCGCATCGGCGCTGAACTCCGGGGTGCAGACCACGTCGACCGGCAGCACGATCCGGTCGCCGGCCTCGGCCAGCAGCCGCCGGCAGCTGTCGACCTGGTCGGCCTCCAGCAGCGACGTCCCGACCTCGTGGCCCTGGGCGGCCAGGAAGGTGTAGGTCATCCCCCCGCCGACCAGCAGCCGGTCGACCTTGGGCAGCAGCGCCTCGATCACGCCGAGCTTGTCGCTGACCTTGGAGCCGCCGAGCACGACGACGTAGGGCCGCTCCGGGCTCTCGGTGAGCCGGGTGAGCACCTCCAGCTCGCGGGCGACCAGCCGGCCGGCCGCGTGAGGGAGCCGCTCGGCCACGTCGTAGACCGACGCGTGCTTGCGGTGCACGGCACCGAACGCGTCGTCGACGTAGAGGTCGGCCAGCCCGGCCAGCCGGTCGGCCAGCTCGCCGCGCGCGGCGTCGTCCTTGCTGGTCTCGGCGGCCTCGAAGCGGACGTTCTCCAGCATGAGCACCTGGCCGTCGGCGAGCGCCGCGACCTTCGCCGTGGCGTCGGGGCCGGCGACGTCGGCGGCCAGCGGCACCTCGGTGCCGAGCAGCTCACCGAGTCGTGCGGCGACCGGCGCCAGGGAGTACCGCGGGTCGGGCTCGCCCTTGGGCCGGCCCAGGTGCGCGGCGACGACGACCCGGGCGCCGGCCTCGCGGAGCGCCGAGATCGTGGGCAGGCTGGCCCGGATCCGGCCGTCGTCGGTGATCGCGCCGGTGTCTGAGTCCAACGGGACGTTCAGGTCGGCGCGCAGCAGCACGCGCCGACCCGACACCCCGTCGGCGATGAGCTCGTCGACGGACCGCATCAGAGCTTGCTGCCCACCAGCACGACGGAGTCGACGAGGCGGTTGGAGTAGCCCCACTCGTTGTCGTACCAGCCGACGACCTTGACCTGGTTGCCGAACACCTTGGTCAGACCGGAGTCGTAGATGCACGAGGCCGGGTCGGTGACGATGTCGGAGGAGACGATCGGCGCGTCGGTGTAGACCAGGTACGGCGCCAGCGGGCCGGCGGCGGCCGCCTTGTAGGCCTCGTCGACCTCCTCGACGGTGACCTCGCGGGACAGCGTGACGGTCAGGTCGGTGGCCGAGCCGGTCGGCACCGGGACGCGGAGCGCGTAGCCGTCGAGCTTGCCCTTCAGCTCCGGCAGCACCAGGCCGATCGCCTTGGCCGCACCGGTGGAGGTGGGGACGATGTTCAGCGCGGCGGCGCGGGCGCGCCGCATGTCCTTGTGCGGGCCGTCCTGCAGGTTCTGGTCGGCGGTGTAGGCGTGGATCGTGGTCATCAGGCCACGCTCGATGCCGAAGGCGTCGTTGAGCACCTTGGCCAGTGGGGCCAGGCAGTTGGTGGTGCAGGACGCGTTGCTGATGATCGTCTGCGAGCCGTCGTACTGCTCGTGGTTGACGCCCATGACGATCGTCAGGTCGTCGCCGGTGGCCGGCGCGGAGATGATGACCTTCTTGGCCCCACCGGCGTCGACGTGCTTGCGCGCGTCGTCGGCCTTGGTGAAGAAACCGGTGGACTCGACGACGACGTCGACGCCCAGCTCGCCCCAGGGCAGGTTGGCCGGGTCGCGCTCGGCCAGCACCTTGATGGTGGCGCCGCCGACCTTGATGCCGTCACCGACGACCGAGACGTCCTCGGCCAGCTTGCCCAGGATGCTGTCGTACTTGAGCAGGTGCGCGAGCGTCTCGGGCGTGGTCAGGTCGTTGACCGCCACGACCTCGACGTCGGCCCCGCTGGCGGCGACCGCCCGATAGAAGTTGCGGCCGATCCGACCGAACCCGTTGATGCCGACCCGTACCGTCACTGAGGACCTCCCAGACCGTGTTGCCCAGCCGGACCGGTCGGCCCAGCGGCGCCCGTGGGCCGTGCGTGCGCACGACCACATTCCGGCGACAGCCTATCGGCCCGCCGAGCAGCCTCCGACCGCGCACCCGCCCCGCCGGACGGGGCGTGCACAGACGTCCGCGACGTCTCCCCCGGTGGCCGGGAGAGACGTCGCGGACGTCTGGCGCGGTGCTGCCGCGCCACTCAGCAGGGTGGTCCTCCGGCTACTGGGCCAGCATGTCGTCGGTCACGACGGACTCGGTGTCCGGGATGCCGAGGTCCTTGGCCCGCTTGTCCGCCATCGCCAGCAGACGCCGTATGCGCCCGGCAACAGCGTCCTTGGTCATCGGCGGGTCGGCGCGCTGGCCGAGCTCCTCCAGCGACGCCTGACCGAACTCCAGCCGCAGCCGCCCGGCGACCAGCAGGTGCTCGGGGGCCTCGTCGGCCAGGATCTCCAGGGCCCGCTCGACCCGGGCACTCGCCGCGACCGCGGCCCGCGCCGAGCGGCGCAGGTTGGCGTCGTCGAAGTTGGCCAGCCGGTTGGCCGTGGCCCGGACCTCGCGGCGCATCCGCCGCTCCTCCCAGGCCAGGACGGCGTCGTGGGCGCCCATCCGGGTCAGCAGCGCGCCGATCGCGTCGCCGTCCCGCACGACCACCCGGTCGGTGCCGCGCACCTCACGGGCCTTGGCCGCGATGCCCAACCGGCGGGCCGCACCGACCAGCGCCATGGCTGCCTCGGGCCCGGGGCAGGTGACCTCCAGGGACGACGAACGCCCCGGCTCGGTCAGCGACCCGTGCGCCAGGAAGGCGCCCCGCCAGGCTGCCTCGGCGTCACCGATCCCGCCGGAGACGACCGACGGCGGGAGGCCCCGCACCGGCCGGCCCCGCTGGTCGACCAGCCCGGTCTGCCGGGCCAGGCCCTCACCGTGCTTGGCGATCCGGACCAGGTAGCGCACGCCCCGGCGGATGTTGCCGCCGGCCAGCACGCTCACGCCACTGGTGTAGCCGTACACCTCGCTGATGTCCCGGCGCAGTCGCCGGGCCACGGAGCCGGTGTCCAGCTCGGCCTCGATGACCACCCGGCCGCCCACGATGTGCAGGCCACCGGAGAAGCGCAGCAGCGCGGTCACCTCGGCCTTGCGCTCCGAGGTCTTCGTGCACTCCACGCGGGAGAGCTCGTCCTTCACCATCGCCGTCATCGCCATCAGCGGTGTTCCCTTCCCCCTGTGTGCCGGCCGGTGTCACGGTCGTCCCCGTGTCCGGCCACTGCCCTGCCGGTCACCGCGCACCGACCACGGAGGCCAGTGCGGCAGCGAGCCGGGAGGGATCGTGCTGTGGTGTCCCGTCGGGTGCAGCCACCGGTGCCAGCACCAGTTCTGCACCACATGCATGCACAGCAGACAGCAGACCACGCCGGTCAACAACCGCAGCGGTGTCCGCGATCACCGTGTGCAGCGACACGCCCCCCAGATGGGCCAGCAGGACGCGCAGGTGCTCCTCCGGCGAGAAGCCGTCGGTCTCCCCCGCCTGGGGCTCGAGGTTCAGCACCACGACCACCCGTGCCGCGGTCTCCGCCAGCGCCGTCCGCAGCCGCGGGACCAGGAGGTGGGGCAGCACGGAGGTGTACCAGGAGCCCGGCCCGAGGCTGACCACGTCGGCCGCCGCTATCGCCGCCAGCACCTCCGGTGGCACCGGGGGGTCGGCCGGGGAGACCCGGATGTCCTCGACGTGCCCGGGGGTGGAGGCGATCGCAACCTGGCCCCGGATCCGGCGGGTCTCCTGCGGGTCGTCGGGGTCGACGCTGGCCACCGTGGCCACCAGGTCCAGCGGGACGTCGGCCATCGGGAGCACCCGGCCGCGCGTCCCGAGCAGCTCCTCCAGCACGCCGAGGGCCCGGACCGTGTCGCCGCCGTGCATCTCGGTCAGGCCGGTCAGCATCAGGTTGCCGACGGGGTGCCCGGCGAGCACCCCGGTGCCACCGAAGCGGTGCTGGAGCAGGTCGGCCATCTGCTGGGTGCGCGGGGACTCGCCGGCCAGTGCGACCAGCGCCATCCGCAGGTCACCGGGTGGCAGCACCGGCATCTCGCGCCGGATCCGCCCCGAGGAACCGCCGTCGTCGGCGACGGTGACCACCGCGGTCAGCTCCGCGGTGAGCCGTCGCCAGGCAGCCAGGGCAGCGGCCAGCCCGTGCCCGCCGCCGAGGGCGACGACCCGCAGGCCGGGGGTCTCCACTACTCGCGCCCCAGGTCACGGTGGCGGGCGGTCGCCGGGACGCCCTCGGCGTTGAGCCGACGGGCGAACTCCTCGGCGATGGCGACGCTGCGGTGCTTGCCGCCGGTGCACCCCACCGCCAGGGTCAGGTACCGCTTGCCCTCGCGCCGGTAACCGGGCAGCAGCAGCCGCAGCACCTCGCCGTAGCGGTCCAGGAACGCCCCGGCGTCGTCCTGGGCGAGCACGTAGTCGCGCACCTCGGCGTCCCGGCCGGTCATCGGGCGCAGCTCGGGGACCCAGTGCGGGTTGGGCAGGAACCGGGCGTCGACGACGAGGTCGGCGTCCAGCGGCAGGCCGTACTTGAAGCCGAAGCTGAGCACGGTCGCCACCACCTCCGGCAGTTCGCCGTCCGGCACGAACGACGCCTCCAGGGTGGCGCGCAGCTGGTGCACGTTGAGGTCGCTGGTGTCGATCCACAGGTCGGCGTCGCCGGCGATGCCGGTGAGCAGCTCCCGCTCGGTGTCGATGCCGTCGATCAACCGGCCGTTGCCCTGCAGCGGGTGCTCGCGCCGGACCGACTCGTAGCGCCGGATCAGCACCTCGTTGCGGGCGTGCACGTAGACGACGCGCGGGCGGTGCCCGGCCTCGGCGAGCTGCCGGATGGACTCCTGCAGGTCGCTGGAGAAGGCCCGGCTGCGCACGTCGACGACGGCGGCGAACCGGCGCAGGTCGCCGCGGGCGCCCAGCTCGACCATCGGTTGGAGCAGGGCCGGCGGCAGGTTGTCGACCACGAAGAAGCCGAGGTCCTCCAGCACCCGGCCGGCGCTGTTCTTGCCCGCTCCGGACAGACCCGTGACGACCACGACGTCGAGCGGGGCGAGCTCGGTGCTCGACCCGTCGTCCGCCGGCGGGACGTCGCTCTGCGGCCCGGCCGGCGCTGCGCGACCGGCGGTCATGCCGGCTGCCCGGCGGCGGGGTGGACCCGGCCGGTGTCGGCGGTCTGGTCGGCGTCCGGCCCCTGGGCCGGCGCCCCGGTGTCCACCGGCGGCTCCAGCTCGACCGCGTCCTCGGCGACCACGTCGGGCGAGGCGCCCGCGGCCACCGGCTCGGCGACCGCGGCGAGCACCGCCTCGGCCGTGCGCCGGCCGATGCCGGGCACCGCCGTGAGCTCCTCCACCGAGGCCGCACGCAGCCGCTTGAGGGATCCGAACTGCTTCATCAGTGCCTTCCGCCGGGTGTCGCCGAGCCCCGGGACGTCGTCCAGGAGGGAGACCAACATGGTGCTGGATCGCTTCTGCCGGTGGTAGGTGATCGCGAACCGGTGTGCCTCGTCGCGCACCCGCTGCAGCAGGTAGAGGGCCTCGGAGGTGCGCGGCAGGATGACCGGGTCGGGGTCGTCGGGCAGCCAGACCTCCTCCATCCGCTTGGCCAGGCCGCAGACGGCGACGTCGACGATGCCCAGCTCGGCGAGCGAACGGCTGGCCGCGGCCACCTGCGGGGCTCCGCCGTCGACCACCAGCAGGTTGGGCGGGTAGGCGAACCGGCGCGGCCGGCCCTCCTCCGCGGCGACGCCCTGCTCGTCCCGGCGGTCCTGCTCCTCCTTGAGGTGCCGGGCGAACCGACGCCGCACGACCTCGGCCATCGCCGCGGTGTCGTCGGTGCCCTGGGCCACGGAGAAGCGCCGGTAGTCGGACTTCTTGGCCATGCCGTCCTCGAAGACCACCATGCTGGCGACGACGTTGGTGCCCTGCACGTGCGAGATGTCGATGCACTCGATCCGCAGCGGCGCCGCGGGCAGGTCCAGGGCCTCCTGGATCTCCGACAGCGCCAGCGACCGGGCGGTCAGGTCGCTGGCCCGCTTCACCCGGTGCCGGGCGAAGGACTCCTTGGCGTTGCGCTCGACGGTCTCCATCAGGCTGCGCTTGTCCCCCCGCTGCGGGACGCGCAGGGACACCCGGGAACCGCGCAGCTCGCTGAGCAGCTCGGCGTAGACCTCCGCGTCGTCGGGCAGCTCGGGCACGAGCACCTCGCGGGGCACGGACTCCCCCACGTCGCCGGTGCCGGTCTCCTCGTCCACCCCGCCGTAGACCTGCAGCAGGAACTGCTCGACCAGCTGGCCGGTGGTGACGTCCTCGACCTTGTCGATGATCCAGCCGCGCTGCCCGCGCACCCGGCCACCGCGGACGTGGAACACCTGGACGGCGGCCTCCAGCTCGTCCTGCGCGAAGGCGACGACGTCGGCGTCCGTGCCGTCGCCGAGGACGACGGCCTGCTTCTCCAGGGCCCGGCGCAGCGCGCCGAGGTCGTCGCGCAGCCGGGCGGCCCGCTCGTAGTTCATCTCCTCGGCGGCCTCGGTCATCTGCCGCTCGAGCCGGCGGATCATCTGCTCGGTGCGGCCGCCCATGAAGTCGCAGAAGTCGTCGACGATCTCGCGGTGCTCCTCGGCGCTGACCCGGCCGACGCAGGGCGCTGCGCACTTGCCGATGTAGCCGAGCAGGCAGGGCCGGCCGATCTGGGCGGCTCGCTTGAAGACGCCGTTGGAGCAGGTGCGGGCCGGGAAGACCCGGGTGAGCGTGTCGACCGTCTCGCGGATCGCCCAGGCGTGTGCGTAGGGGCCGAAGTACCGCACGCCCTTCCGCTTGGGGCCGCGCATGACCTGCAGCCGCGGGAACTCCTCGTTGAGCGTCACGGCGAGGCTGGGGTAGCTCTTGTCGTCCCGGTACCGGACGTTGAACCGGGGGTCGAACTCCTTGATCCAGTTGTACTCGAGCTGGAGGGCCTCGACCTCGGTGCCGACGACGGTCCACTCGACGCTCGCCGCGGTGGTGACCATCTGCCGGGTGCGCGGGTGCAGGCCCCAGACGTCGGCGAAGTAGCTGTTCAGCCGCTGCCGGAGGCTCTTGGCCTTGCCGACGTAGACGACCCGGCCGGCCGGGTCGCGGAACTTGTAGACCCCGGGGCTCTCCGGGATGCTGCCGACCGCTGGGCGGTACGTGGACGGGTCGGGCATGCCCCCAGGTTAGGTCTGCCCACCGACAACCCGTCGCCCGCTCCTGGCAGCCCCGCCGACGCGCGCGGCAACCGGGCGGATGGCGGCCGCCTGAGCAGCAGGTACCCGGTCCTGCCGGGGAGAGGCCGCACGTCCCGGTGGTGGACCGGGGTGCCGCGGAGCGGGTTCGTCGTGCACGGCGATCGGCCTGTGGACGACGCCGGCACCACACCGGCCGCGGCTGCCAGGGTGGCCCTCTCAGCGACGGGCGGAGGGCGGGACGGGCATGCGCGGGACGGCGAGCAGCGAACGGGGCGGCGTGGTGGTCACCGACCGCTGGGGCGGCAACTGGCGGGTCAGCTGCTTCCGCGCGGGGGTGTTGCCGGCCCCCGTGGCCCGGCCGGACGCCGCGGCGGTCGGGCGGCTGCTGCTGCCCTGGGGCACGCCCACGGGCTCACCCCCACCTCCGCCCCGGGCCAGCTGGGTGCTGGGGAGGTCGGCCCGCTGGCAGGGCTGGGCCGCTCCCGGGGCCGGGGCGGACCCGTGGCGAGAGGAGGTCTCCGCCCTCCGCCCGATCGCGTTGACGGCCGGGCTCGGGTCGGTCGCCGCCTTCGTCCTGCTGCTGCGCGGTCGCCGGATCAGGCAGCTGGCGGCGGCGGAGCGGACGCACCCGTGGCTGGTGGAGCTCACGGCCTGCGTCGGGCCCGCGCGGTCGGCAGTCTGGCTGGTCGAGGGGCCCGATGCGGCGCAGGCGGCCGTGGGCGAGGTGACCGGCGCGGTGCAGGCCGGACGGCCACCCGCGCCGAGCGGCGGTCGACTCCTGGACGTGCAGGACCGTCGCAGCTGACCCGTGCCCCCGCGGGGGCCGCGCACGGACCACCGCCGGAGCACCGGACGCCGCTGGCCGGGCGGGGCGCCCGGAGTCCACCGGACGCCGCCCGCCGGACGAGCGCCCGGCGCCCTGGAGGCCGACCGGCGCGGCAGCCGCTCCGGGGCGGCCGCCGAGCCTCCGCGTCGTTCGTCGAGGCGAGCCTCCCGGTCAACCGCCGAGGCGAGCCTCGAGCCAGCCGAGCAGGTCGGCGACGACCTCGTCGCGGTTGGTCTCGTTGAAGACCTCGTGCCGCGCCTCGGGGTAGACCCGCTGGTCGACCGGCAGGCCGCGTTCCCGGAGCAGCCCGGCCAGCGCGGTGACCTGCTCGGCGTCCCGGCCGCCGACCGGGTCGTGCTGCCCGGACAGCAGCAGCACCGGCAGCCCTCCGGGCAGTGCAGCGACCCCCTGCGGGCTGGCCGCACGGACCGACATGCCGAAGACGCCGGCCGCGTACCCGTGGGTCAGCGGCACCTGGTCGCCGGCGAGCGGGTCGGCCAGGTAGGCGTCGACCTCGGCCGGGTCACGCGACAGCCAGTCGTAGGGGGTGCGGGCCGGCTCGAACGGCTCGTTGAAGGCGCCGAGGGCGTCCAGCGGCTGGTCTCCCAGCCCGGCAGCCACGGCACCGTCCAGGGCGGACACCGTCTCGGCCAGCTCCGGCGACACCCCGATCGGTCCGGACAGCACCAACCCGCTCAGCCCGGCGCCGTCCCGCTCGGCGCTGGCCAGCGCGATGATCGAGCCCATCGAGTGGCCCAGGAGCACCCGTGGCAGGCCCGGGTGCTCCTCGGCGGCGAGCCGGTGCAGGGCCTCCACGTCGTCGAGGACGCCGTCGGCGCCGGGCGCCCCGAACCGACCGGGGCCGGTGACCTCGGCGGTGCGACCGTGCCCGCGCAGGTCCATCGCGTAGACGGCCAGGCCGCGCCCGGTGAGCGCACCGGCCAGGCGCTCGTAGCGGCCGGAGTGCTCGGAGGCGCCGTGGACCAGCTGCAGGGTGCCCCGGACCTCGCCGGCGGGCAGCCACCGTCGGTAGCGGACGTCCACCCCGTCGGGGCGCGGGAGCACGGGCAGGTCGCCGGACGTCGTCGTCACGGTGGGTCCTCTCGTCCGGGGCGCACGAGGCGGCCGCAACCGCCCCGTGCACCGGTCAGCTGGCCTTCTTGCGGGCCTTCTTCTTCGGGCCGGCGGCCGCCGCGGCGACGGCCTCCGGGTCGAGGATGTTGGCGAGGAACCTGCCGGTGTGGCTCTCCGGGACCGAGGCCACGAGCTCCGGCGGCCCCTCGGCCACGACCATGCCGCCGCGGAAGCCACCTTCCGGGCCCATGTCGATCAACCAGTCGGCGCTCTTGATCACGTCGAGGTTGTGCTCGATGACGATGACCGAGTTGCCCTTGTCGACCAGCCCCTGGATGACCTGCAGCAGCTTGTTGATGTCCTCGAAGTGCAGCCCGGTCGTGGGCTCGTCGAGGACGTAGATGGTGCGGCCGTTGGAGCGCTTCTGCAGCTCGCTGGCGAGCTTGACCCGCTGCGCCTCGCCACCGGACAGCGTCGTCGCCGGCTGGCCGAGCCGGACGTAGCCGAGACCGACGTCGGTGAGGGTGCGCATGTAGCGGGCGATCGCCGGGATGGCCGCGAAGAAGTCGGCGGCCTCCTCGATCGGCATGTTGAGCACCTCGGCCACGGTCTTGCCCTTGTAGTGCACCTCGAGGGTCTCCCGGTTGAACCGGGCGCCCTTGCAGACCTCGCAGGGCACGTAGACGTCCGGGAGGAAGTTCATCTCGATCTTCAGCGTCCCGTCGCCGGAGCACGCCTCGCAGCGGCCGCCCTTGACGTTGAAGGAGAACCGGCCGGGCTGGTAGCCGCGGACCTTCGCCTCCGAGGTGCTGGCGAACAGCTTGCGGACGTGGTCCCAGACCCCCGTGTAGGTGGCCGGGTTGGACCGCGGGGTGCGGCCGATCGGCGACTGGTCGACGCCGACGACCTTGTCCAGCTGGTCCAGGCCGGTGATGGTGCGGTGCCGGCCCGGCACCATCCGGGCGCGGTTGAGCTCGTTGGCCAGGGTCGTGTAGAGGATGTCGTTGACCAGGCTGGACTTGCCCGAGCCGGAGACGCCGGTGACGGCGACCAGCACGCCCAGCGGGAACGCCACGTCGATGCCGCGCAGGGTGTTCTCCCGGGCGCCCTTGACGACCAGCTCCCGGCCCGGCGTCCGCTCGCGACGGATCTTCGGGATGGTGATCTCCCGGCGGCCGGACAGGTACTGGCCGGTGATCGACCGCTCGCTGGCCAGCAGGTCCTCGTAGGTGCCGCTGACCACGACCTCGCCACCGTGCTCGCCGGCGCCGGGACCGATGTCGACGATCCAGTCGGCCTGCTTGATGGTGTCCTCGTCGTGCTCGACGACGATCAGCGTGTTGCCCATGTCCCGCAGCCGCACGAGGGTCTCGATCAGCCGGACGTTGTCGCGCTGGTGCAGGCCGATCGAGGGCTCGTCGAGCACGTAGAGGACGCCGACCAGCCCGGAGCCGATCTGGGTGGCCAGCCGGATGCGCTGCGCCTCCCCACCGGCCAGCGTGGCGGCCGGGCGGTCCAGGGACAGGTAGTCCAGCCCGACGGAGACGAGGAAGGAGAGCCGGGCCTGGATCTCCCGGAGCACCTGGACGGCGATCGCCCGCTCGCGCTCGCCGAGCTCCAGGGCGTTGAGCCACTCGGAGGCCTCGCCGATCGACAGCCCGGTG
Source organism: Modestobacter sp. VKM Ac-2978 (assembly GCF_026968025.1). Classification (NCBI taxonomy): domain Bacteria; kingdom Bacillati; phylum Actinomycetota; class Actinomycetes; order Geodermatophilales; family Geodermatophilaceae; genus Modestobacter; species Modestobacter sp. VKM Ac-2978. The sequence goes on from NZ_JAPVBP010000010.1 coordinate 173,423, forward strand.
ACCTCGGCGATCGAGCGGCCCATCAACTTGACGGCGAGGATCTCCGGCTTCAGCCGGGTGCCGTGACAGACGGGGCACGGCACGTCGCGCATGTAGCCCTCGTACTTGTCCTTCATGAACTCGCTGTCGGTGTCCTCGTGCCGGCGCTCGAGGAAGGGCAGCACGCCCTCGAAGGCGGCGTAGTAACTGCGTTCGCGGCCGTAGCGGTTCTTGTAGCGGACGTGCACCTGGTCCGGGGAGCCGTGCAGCACCGCCTTCTGCACCTTCGCCGGCAGCTCCTCCCAGGGCGTGTTCATGGAGAAGCCGATCATGTCGGCGAGCCCGCCGAGCAACCGCTGGAAGTACTGGTTGCTCATCGAACCGGCCCACGGGGCGATGGCGCCCTCACCGAGGCTCTTGCCGGGGTCGGGGACCACGAGGTCGGGGTCGACCTCCTTGCGGGTGCCGATGCCGGTGCACTCGGGGCAGGCGCCGAACGGCGAGTTGAACGAGAACGACCGCGGCTCGAGCGCCTCGAAGGACAGCCCGTCGTCGATGCAGGCCAGGTGCTCGGAGAAGGTGCGCTCCCGGTGTGCGTCGCCCTCGGGGAGGTCGACGAAGTCGAGCACCACCAGGCCACCGGCGAGCCCGAGCGCGGTCTCGACCGAGTCGGTCAGCCGTCGCTTGGCGTTCTCCTTGACCGTCAGCCGGTCGACGATCACCTCGATCGTGTGCTTCTCCTGCTTCTTGAGCGTCGGCGGCTCCGTCAGCGGGTGGATGGTGCCGTCGACCCGCACCCGGGAGAAGCCCTGGGTCTGCAGCGAGCTGAACAGGTCGACGTACTCGCCCTTGCGCGCCCGGACGACCGGCGCCAGCACCTGGAACCGGGTGCCCTCCTCCATGGCCAGCACCTGGTCGACGATCTGCTGCGGGGTCTGCCGCGAGATCGGCTTCCCGCAGTTGGGGCAGTGCGGCTGACCGGCCCGGGCGTACAGCAGCCGCAGGTAGTCGTAGACCTCGGTGATCGTGCCGACCGTCGACCGCGGGTTGCGGTTGGTCGACTTCTGGTCGATCGACACCGCCGGGGACAGGCCCTCGATGAAGTCGACGTCCGGCTTGTCCATCTGGCCGAGGAACTGGCGGGCGTAGGCCGACAGCGACTCGACGTAGCGGCGCTGGCCCTCGGCGAAGATCGTGTCGAAGGCCAGGCTGGACTTGCCCGAGCCGGAGAGCCCCGTGAACACGATCATCGCGTCGCGGGGCAGGTCGAGGTGGACGTCCTTGAGGTTGTGCTCTCGGGCGCCGCGGACGACGAGCCGGTCCATGTGATCCCTGTCGGTCGCAGTGGTTCGGTGCTGGTCCGGTCGCGGGGCGGCGGGGACCAGTGGTGCGGTGCTGAGGCCGGTGCGGTGCATCGGACCGTGGAACGGTGGCCCGGACGGTGCGCTTCCCGGCCCGGGTGTCGGCTGGGTCTCCCCCACCGCGGGCCGAGGCGACGCTGCCCGGTCAGCCGGCGGGGCCGCCGACCGGTCCGGCCGGGTCGAAGACCGGCGCGTGCCGGCGCCAGGGCAGCCGGCCCTCGAGCTCCCCGGCCAGCCAGAGTAGCCGCGTCTCGGCACCGGCCGGGCCGACGAACTGGACGGAGCTGGGGAGCCCCTCCCGGCCCGGACCGGCGGGCAGGACGAGCGCCGGCAGGCCGGCCACGTTCCAGGCCGACGTCCACGGCGCCCAGCGGGCATTGGCCGTGATGTTGGCCAGGAAGCCCCGCTCGTGCCAGGGCCGGGCGGCGAGCGGCGGACCGGAGACGACCGGGCTGAGCAGGACGTCGACGTCGGAGAAGAAGTCGGCCATCCGGGCCCGGAACGCCGCCGCCGTCTTGGGCCGGACCAGGCCGGCCCGGCGCACCCAGCGGCCCAGCCGGGCATGGGTGCGACTGCGCGGTTCCAGGGCCTGGCGGTCGAGCCCGAGGGCCTCGGCGTCGGAGTCGGCGCCGGCCAGCCACCGGGTGATGGTGCCCACCGCCGCAGCCGGGGTGATCAGCGGCTCCTTCTCGACCACGACGTGCCCGGCGGCCCGCAGTTCGGCCACCACGGCGTCCAGCGCAGCGCGGCCGGCGGCGTCCAGCCGGACGCCGGGCACGGGCGACCGGGTCGACACCGCGATCCGCAGCGGGCCGACCGGAGCCGCCGGCGGGGCCGGCTCGGTGCCGGCCAGCACGGCGAAGCCGACGGCCAGGTCGGCGACGGTGGTGGCCAGCACACCGTTCTCCGCCATGCCGGACCAGCTGTCGGCACCGATCAGGGCCGGGACCACGCCGGAGCCGGGCTTGAGCGTGACCAGCCCGCAGGCGGCGGCGGGCAGCCGGAGGGAGCCCATGCCGTCGTTCCCCTGGGCCAGCGGGACGACACCGGCGGACACCGCGGCGGCGCTGCCCCCGGAGGAGCCGGCGGCCGACCGTGCGGTGTCCCACGGGTTGCGGGTGACCGTGCCCGGACCGTCGGTGGCGCAGTAGAGACAGAGCTCGGGCACCCGGGTGATGCCGACGACGACCGCCCCCGCGGCCCGCAGCCGGGCCACCACCGGGTGGTCGGCGCTCGCCGGCGCCGGCAGGTGGGCCGACGACCCGTCGGTGGCCACCTCGCCGGCCACCGCGACGTTGTCCTTGACCGCGATCGGGACACCGGCCAGCGGCAGCCGGGCCCGGTCGGGGCGGGCGTCGACCGCGGCGGCCTCGGCCAGGGCGGCTTCGGTGCGGACGACCCGGAACGCCCCGATCCGCGCCTCCACGGCGGCCAGGTGCCGCAGATGTGCACGGACGACGTCGACTGCGGAGAGCTCACCGGCGCGGACCCTGGCGGCCAGCTCGGTCGCCGGCAGCCCGACCACCCCGTCGAGCGTCGGCTCGCCGGACCCCGCCGCGGCCGGCGCGCCGGAGGGCCTGGAACCTGCACTAGCGTCCATGCCGACGAACCTAGACGGCGGCACCGACAGTCTCAGACGGGAGCGGGATGAGCGGGCAGACGTACACCGGTGACGTGCAGGTCGGTGGCCCCGCCGACGTCCGCGAGCTCCCGGGGCTGACCATCCGGAAGCTGGCCGTCAGCGAGATGGCGAACAACGTCTACCTGCTCACCAGCACGGCCACCGGGGAGTCGCTGCTGGTCGACGCGGCGGCCGAGCCGGCGGCGCTGCTGGAGCTGATCGGCGACGCCGACGTCCGCACGGTGGTGACCACGCACGGCCACTGGGACCACCACCGCGCACTCCTGGAGGTGGTGCAGGCGACCGGCGCGGAGACCGTCGCGCACCCGGCCGACGCAGCCGACCTGCCGGTGCCGGTCACCCGGCCGGTCTCCCACGGCGACACCGTCCCCGTGGGCGACCAGACCCTCGCGGTGGTGCACCTGCGCGGGCACACGCCGGGCAGCATCGCGCTGGTCTGGCGCGGCCCCGAGGGCGCCGGCACGCACGTCTTCACCGGCGACAGCCTGTTCCCGGGCGGCGTCGGCAACACCCAGTCCGACGCCGCCCGGTTCACCAGCCTGGTCGACGACGTGGAGAGCCGGTTGTTCGGCGAGCTGCCCGACGACACCTGGGTCTACCCGGGCCACGGCGCGGACACGACGATCGGCGCCGAGCGCCCGAACCTGCCGGAGTGGCGCGCCCGCGGCTGGTGACCGGCGCGGCGCCGGGGCCGGTCCTCGAGGGCTCTAGTCCTCGAAGAGCTCGACGAGCTCCTCCGCCGTCCCGGCCACGTGCAGCGGCACCACCGAGATCGACCAGTCGGGGCGGCGCTCGTCGAGGTCGACCGCGAGGTCCCAGGCCGCCCTCGCGGTGAGCGGGCCGAAGCACGCGTCGTCCCCGTCCTCCCCCACCGCGATCTCGACCAGCCAGTTGTCGGAGAGATCGGCCGCGAGCTCGGCGAAGTCGGCCTCGCTGTCCTCGTCGGGCTCCGGGAGGTCGGCCTGGACGGGGTAGATGAGCGCCATGCGGACACGCTAGACCGGCCCGCGGCCCGGACCGCCCTCCTCCGCCGCGTGCTCCGGACGCCGGTTCGTCGACGCCATACCGGGTAGTGCACAACCGGAGCCGTGGACGAGCGCGCCCGCGGCACGTCCGGCAGCGCCGCGTCCGTGCGGCCACCGCCCGAGCGAGGAGAGCTCCATGACCATGTCGAACAGCGACACTGCGACCGGCAAGCGCGACATCAAGTCCCACGAGACGACCAGCTTCGCCGACCTGGGCAAGGAGATGTGGGCCTACCTGACGGGCAAGGGCGCGGCGATCAACTACGAGTTCGTGGACATGACCGTCGAGGTCCCGCGGGAGACCGGCCCCGACGCCCCCCGCGCCACCTGGAAGCTGAACGGGACGCTGCGCATCACCACCGCCGAGAACGCCAGCAAGGGATGAACCCGGAGGTGGCCCGCCTCGACGTGACGGGCGACCTGTCCATCGAGGTCGACGGCGCGCCCGTGCAGGTCACCGCCGCCGGCGGTGACGTCCACGTGGTCGCCGACGACGTCCGCGGGTTCGTGCTGGGCCTGCGCTCGGCGGCCACCGCCCGCGCCGGGACCCGGCCCGGCCGCGCCGATCTCGCCGAGCTGGCCGGCGCGCTGGCCGATGCCGGGCTCACCGCCCGGCTCGACTCACCGTCGCAGCACATCGTGACCGTCGGCGCGGGCGTCGACTCGTCGCTCGGTGGAGCGCTGCTGGGCACCCGGCAGGCGCACCCGGACGCCGTCGGCATCGTCCGCGCCAGCGTCCGGGCCCGGGCTGTCGAGACCGTGCTGGGCGCGACGCTGCTCGTCCTCGGCTACGCGGTGGTCCGCCGCCGCAGGTGAGCGGGGGCGTGGACCAGCGCGCTCCTCAGTCGACCCGGGTCGCCTGCACGGTCAGCGGTTCGGCCGGGTCCGGCCCGCCCGGGCCGGACCCGGCCGGCAGCGCGCCCATCGCCGCGCTGTTCTGCGGGGTCGGCAGCCAGCGGCTCCACCAGCGCAGCACGTGCTCGAGCCGCGCCCGGCGGTGCTTCGGCCGGCCGGACCGGGACAGCTCGTGCCCCTCCCCCGGGAAGAGCAGCAGCTCGGTGGGGACGCCGCGGCGCTTGAGCTCCACGTAGAGCCGGGTGCCCTGCTCCAGCGGGCAGCGCCAGTCCTCCTCGGAGTGGATCACCATCGTGGGGGTGGTGATGCGATGCGCCGAGGCCATCGGCGACTGCGCGACGATGCGCTCGGGATCGGTGCCCACGTACTCGTCGGGGAAGAAGAACCCGATGTCGGAGGAGCCGACGAAGCTCACCGGGTCGTTGAACCCCCGCTCGCTGATGCCGGCGACGAACCGGTCGGTGCGGCCGAGCAGCAGCGTGGTCATGAACCCGCCGTACGAGCCGCCCATCAGCCCGACGCGGGAGGAGTCCAGCCCTGGGTCGGTCAGCGCCTCGTCGAGGAAGGCCAGCACGTCGTCGGCGTCCAGCTCACCCATGTGCTCCTTGACCACCCGGCCGTGCGCCTGGCCGTAGCCCGACGACCCGCGGGGGTTGCACATCAGCACGGCGTAGCCGGCCTCCACGTAGGCCTGGGTCTCGTCGAACAGCGTCCAGCCGTACTGGCTGAACGGCCCGCCGTGCACGGTCAGCAGCACCGGGTGCGGCCCCGGCCCGGGCGGCGTGGTGACCCAGCCGTGCACCGGGTAGCCGTCCGGCGAGGTCGCCGTCGTCTCCCGCATCCGGTGCAGCCGGCCGGTGGCCTGCAACGGCGCACCGAAGCCGGTGATCAGCCGGCGCCGTCCCGGCGTGACCGCGATGAGCTCGCCCGCCGAGCGGTCGTGCGCGACGGTGGCGACGACGACGCCGCCCCCGACGGCCATCCCCCGCACCGTGTACTGCCCCTCGACCAGCACCTCGGGCTCGCCTCCGTCGAGCGGGACCCGCAGCAGCTCGACGGCGCCGCGGCGCTGGACACCGATGAGGGCGGCGCCACCGGCCACGACGGTCGCCGGCGTCTCGTCGCCGCGGTCGTGCTCCTCCGGGTCGAGCAGCGGCACCACCCGGCCACCCGCGGCGCTGACCTGCGCCAGGGTGGTGTTCCGGCCGACGAAGTCCCGGCCGACCGGGCCCAGGTCGGGGATCGCCGTGAGGTAGATGGTGCTGCCGGTGGGATCGTCCGGGTCGTAGGCCGGGTGGCTGCACGTGGACCGGGAGTCGGTGACCCGGCGCAGCCCGCTGCCGTCGGGCCGGACGACGTACACGTCGGAGACCAGGTCCAGGTCGGCGCCCTCGTGCCGAGCGGAGACGAAGGCGAGCTCGGCGCCGTCCGGACGCCAGGCCACGTCGGTGTCGTCGACGTCGCCGCCGGTGACCTGGAACGGCGTGGGCTGCTCGACGGCGTCGTCGTCGGTGTCCGCGGGCAGGTCGACGACGAAGACGTGACTGCGGCGGTCGTTGGTGAAACCGATGTCGTCGGCCCGGTACTTCAGGGTGGTGATCAGCCGGGGAGGCTCCGCGCCCGGCGACACGTCCTCGTCGGTGCCGTACCGCCCCTGCTCGGGCACCCGTGCCGTGTAGGCCAGCCGGCGGGAGTCCGGCGACCACACCGGGGTGCCCGCGCCCAGGTGGTGGTCGGTCAGCCGGCGGGCCGTGCCACCGCCGGCGGGCAGCACGTGCAGCTGCGGCCGCCCCTTCGGCTCGGCCGACAGGTAGGCCAGCCAGTGGCCGTCCGGGGAGAACACGGGTGCCGAGTCGTGCTGGCCGTGGGTGAGCGGTCGGGCCGGCGCGGAGCCGTCGGTCGGGACGGTCCACAGCTGGCCGCGGTACTCGTCGGCGTCCAGGTCCAGCCGGCTGACGGCGACGACGGCGGTCGCCCCGTCCGGGGACACCGTCGGCACACCGGGCACGCGCAGCAGGGAGAGGTCGGTCGGCCGCATGCGGGGCACGCTAGCCCAGCGCACGGCGGCGCGAAGATGAGCCCTGCTAAGGGGTGAGTGCTCCCGGGTCGCGCCGTTCCGCCCGGATGCTGCCGACCAGGCCCAGCGCACCGATCAGCGGCAGCACGGCGAGCAGCAGCAGACTGCGGTCCAGCCCGAGCACCTCGCCCGCACCGCCGACCACCGCCGACCCCACCCCGCCGCCGACCAGGAAGACCAGCGTGGCGATGCCCAGCGCGACGCCGCGCACCTCGTCGGGAACGGCACCACCCACCGCGGCCATCAGTGCCGGCTGGCCCAGCCCGAAGGCGACCGTCACCAGGACGACGGCCGTCACCAGGCCGGGGGCGGAACCAGCGGTGGCGCCCAGAGCAGCGACCAGCAGCGCGACGGTCGCGATGATCCCGGAGATGGCCAGCGAGCGGGCGGGGCCGAGCCGGGCCAGCAGTGGGCCGGCCAGCCGCGGGGCGAGGAAGCCGGTGACCGCGCTGGGCACCAGCGCCAGGCCGATGTGCAGCGGCGTCCACCCCTCGCCCGCGAGCACGGCGGGGACGGCGATCAGCAGCGCGAACCAGGCAGCCGGGACGGCGGAGGCGGCCAGCGCGCTGCGGACCACCACCGGCTCCCGCACGACGGCCCTGGGCAGGAAGCCCTCCGGCCGGCGGCGCACCTGCGCGGCGACCGCCGGGACGCCCAGCCCCAGCAGCGCAGCACCGACGGCGGCGATCACCACCCCGGAGGCCGGGGACTGCACGAGCAGCACCAGCCCGGCGGCGGTGCCGGCGACCAGGACCGCGCCCAGCACGTCCAGCCGGGCACCGGTGCCCACGGCGGGGACCGACCGCCACAGCACCGGCACCAGCAGCAACCCGAGCGCCGGCAGCACCACGACCGCCCGCCAGCTGGCGACGTCGGCCACCAGCCCACCGACCAACGGCCCCAGCGCGCTGACCGCCGCCGCGGTGCCGGCGACCTTGCCCAGCGCGGCGGTGCGCACCGCTCCCTCGTACCGCGCGCTGACGATCGCCATGCCGAGCACCGGGACCGCAGCCGCACCCAGGCCCTGGAGGATGCGGGCCCCCAGCAGCACCGGGTAGCTGGGGGCCAGACCGCCGAGCACCGCCCCGGCGGTCATCAGGGCCACGCCGACGACCAGCGGCAGCCGGATGCCGGCCAGGTCGGCGATCCGGCCGTACACGGCGGTCGCCACGGCCAGCATCAGCGCGTAGAGGCTGATCACCCAGGAGACGCCACCGGTCGTCAGGTCGAGGTCGGCGGCGATGGCCGGCAGCGTGACCGCGACCGCAGCACTGCCCATGCCGGCGAGTCCGAAGAGGATCCCGACCAGGCCGGCGACGCGGCCGACGTCGGTCGGGGGGCTCATGACCGGGAGCCAACCACGCGCCGGCCGACCTCCCCCGGCCGCACGGTCCTGCGGCCCACTGACGGATCGCTAGTGTGACCCGGATGACACGACGGGTGTTCGCCGGTGGCCAGGTGTTCGACGGCACGGGCGGGCCCGCTGCCCTCGCCGACGTCCTCGTGGAGGACGGCCGCGTCCTGGACGTCGGCACGGGGCTGGAGGGCGACGAGGTCGTCGACTGCGCCGGCGCGACCGTGCTGCCGGGCCTCTTCGACTGCCACGTGCACGTGATGCTCAGCGGCGTGGACATGCTGCGGCTGCTCCAGACGCCGTTCAGCTACGGTTTCTACGAGGCGGTGCTCAACCTCCGCCGCACCCTGGCCGTGGGCATCACCTCGGTGCGGGACGCCGGCGGCGCCGACCTGGGGGTGGCCCAGGCCGTGCGCGACGGGCTGATCGCCGGGCCGCGGATGCAGATCGCGATCAGCATGCTGTCCCAGACCGGCGGGCACGGCGACGGCTGGCACGTCTGCGGCGCCGAGCTGCCGCTGATGGGGCCGCACCCCGGTCGGCCGGGAACGGTCGTGGACGGCGCCGATGAGATGCGCCGCACCGTGCGCGAGCTGCTGCGCGCCGGCGCCGACGTGCTCAAGGTGGCCACGAGTGGCGGCGTCCTCTCCGCTCGGGACGACCCGCGGCACCCGCACTTCCGGCCGGCCGAGCTCGACGTGCTCGTCGAGGAGGCGGCGGCGGCCCGGGTGCACGTGATGGCCCACGCGCAGGGCGCGGAGGGGATCAAGGCCGCCGTCCGGGCCGGGATCCGCTCGATCGAGCACGGCATCTACCTCGACGACGAGGCCATCGACCTGATGCTGGCGCACGGGACCTGGCTGGTGCCCACGCTCGCCGCCCCCCGGGCGGTGCTCGCCTCGGTCGCCGCGGGAGCGTCGCTGCCCGAGGCCGTGATCGAGAAGGCCCGGACGGTGCAGGCCGTGCACGACGAGTCCGTCCGCCGGGCGGTCGAGGCCGGGGTGAAGGTCGCGATGGGCACCGACAGCGGGGTGGGCCCGCACGGCGACAACCTCTCCGAGCTCGGCCTGATGGCCGGCTGCGGGATGACCGCGGACCAGGCCTGGCACGCCGCGACGCTCTCGGCCGCCGAGCTGCTGGGCGTCGACGGCGAGCTGGGCAGCCTGCAGCCCGGCAAGCGGGCCGACCTGGTGGTCCTGGACGGCGACGCGGGCGACCTCACCGGCCTGGCCGGGCGGGTGCGCGAGGTGTGGCGGGACGGCGTCCTGGTCGCCGCCGGCGGCTCGACCGTCGAGCCGGGGACGATCCCGCCTCGCTGACTCCACGGCGGCGGCCCGGGAGGCCGGGCCGCCGCCGCACTCAGCTGGTGCGGTGCGGGTCCTCGCCGGTGGCGGCGCGGGCGCGCTGCTCGTCCTCGGTCAGCGCGGCGGGCCGGCCGGGCTCACCGGTGTCGGTGCCGGCCGGGTCGATCGCGGCACCCTCGGTGTCGGGCACCTCGCCGCGGGTCTTGACCAGGCTGGCCACGGTGGCGACCAGCAGGACCACCAGGATGACCGTCAGGGACAGCCAGGTCGGGATCGCCGGGATGCTCTCCAGCGGCTCACGCTCGCCGGCGAAGGGGTACTGGTTCTCGTGCAGCGCCTCGAGGATCAGCTTGACGCCGATGAAGGCCAGGATGACGGCCAGCCCCAGGGACAGGTAGACCAGGCGCTTGAGCAGGCCGCCGAGCAGGAAGTACAGCTGGCGCAGGCCCATCAGCGCGAAGATGTTCGCGGTGAAGACGATGAACGGCTCGCGGGTCAGCCCGAAGATCGCCGGGATGCTGTCCAGCGCGAACAGCAGGTCGGTCGTCCCCAGTGCCAGGAACACCACGATCATCGGCGTCCACAGCTTCTTGCCGTCCTGGACGACGCGGATCTTGCTCTCGTGGAAGTCCTGGGTCATCGGCAGGATCTTGCGCATCCGCCGGATGAGGCCGTTCTCCTCGTAGTCCTCGTCCTCCTCGCGGTGCCGGACCAGGTTGATCGCGGTGTAGACGAGGAACGCACCGAAGAGGAAGAAGACCCAGATGAACCGCTCGATGACGGCAGCGCCGGCGAGGATGAAGAGGCCGCGCAGCACCAGCGCGATGATGATCCCGACCATCAGGACCTCTTGCTGGAGCTTCCGGGGCACCCGGAAGCGGGCCATGATGATCACGAAGACGAACAGGTTGTCGACCGAGAGCGAGTACTCGGTCAACCAGCCGGCGTAGAACTCGGTCGCGAACTGCCCGTTGGTCACCGCCAGGACGATCCCGCCGAAGGCCAGCGCCAGGGCCACGTAGAAGACGACCCACGCCGTCGCCTCCTTGACGGAGGGCTCGTGCGGACGACGGACGACGAGGGCGAGGTCGGCGAGCAGCAGGACGGTGAGCCCCACGAACGTCGAGATCTCGAACCAGACGGGGAGCTCCACGTTCCGGCACTCTACGGGTTCGTTGCCCCGTGCATCGGTTGACGACCCGTGTCCCCGACCGCTGTGGCGCGGGGCCAGGAGCGACGTTCGTCACCCCTGACCCCGCGACGCTCAGTCGGTGCGCGACTCCGGCCGGCTCACCGGCACCTCGCGCGGGTCGGCCGGCGCTTCGGCCGTGTCGGCGTCCGGGTCGCCCGGTGCGTCGATGTGCCGCCCGGTGCTGTCGGCCGCCGGGTCGCCGGCGCCACGCTGCTCGCGCCGCTGGGCGTCCTTCTTGTTCTTCCGCAGGCTCGCCCAGGTGGTCACCAGCAGGGTCACCAGGATGACCAGCAGCGACAGCCAGGTCGGGATCTCCGGGACCAGGGTGACGTGCTCGCCGCCGTTGATGAACGGCAGCGTGTTCTCGTGCAGCGCGTGGATCAGCAGTTTGATGCCGATGAACCCGAGGATGATCGCCAGGCCGTAGGCGAGGTACACCAGCCGGTCGAGCAGGCCGTCGATGAGGAAGAACAGCTGGCGGAGCCCGAGCAGCGCGAACGCGTTCGCGCTGAAGACCAGGTAGGTCTCCTGGGTGAGACCGAAGATCGCCGGGATGGAGTCGACGGCGAAGAGGATGTCGGCGCTGCCGATAGCGATCAGCGCGATCATCAGGGGGGTGATGAACCGCTTGCCGTTGATCTTCGTGGTCAGGCGGTCGGAGTGGTACTCCTCGGTCGTCGGGAGCACCTTGCGGGTCAGCCGCAGGACCGAGTTCTCCTTGAACTCCTCGTCGTCGTCGTGGCCGCCACTGCGGGCCTGGGCGATCGCGGTCCAGATCAGGAAGCCGCCGAAGATGTAGAAGACCCAGCTGAAGTTCTCGATCGCCGCGGCCCCGAGGAAGATGAAGATCGTCCGCAGCACGAGCGCGAAGGCGATCCCGAACAGCAGGACCTTCTGCTGCAGCTCCCGAGGCACGGCGAAGCTGGCCATGATCAGCACGAAGACGAACAGGTTGTCGACCGAGAGGCTCTTCTCGGTCACCCACCCGGCGAAGTACTCACCGGCGTAGGTACCGCCCCAGAACACCAGCACCACCAGGCCGAACAGCACGGCGATGGCGACGTAGATCGCCGACCACTTGCCTGATTCCTTCAGGGTCGGCGCGTGCGGTGTCCGCACGTGGCCGTAGAAGTCGAAGACGAGCATCCCGATGATCGCAGCCACCGTGATGCCCCACACCCACAGGGGGACGTCCATGCACTTCCTCCGGTCGTCTGGCTCATGTCAGCACCGGAGGTCTCTCCCACCGACCCGCCAGGCAGGTCGGCCGGCAGCGCCGGGGACCGTGGGATCCCGTGTTGACGACACTGCCGCGGGCGGGATACTCCCCTCCACGTGGGGCCTGCCCGGTCCGGCGCGGCAACGCACCGACCCCGGCGGTCCAGGTCCCAGGGTCCCCTACGAACGACCGCCCCGCAGAGTTCCCGCGGACCGCGAGGACCTGTGCCCGCGGACGGCGAGGACCTGCGAACCGGCTCAGGCGTGCGCGGCGTCGAACTGCCGCAGCTCCCTCTTCAGCTCGGTCAGCTCGTCGCGCAGCCGGGCCGCCACCTCGAACTGCAGCTCGCGGGCCGCCGCCAGCATCTGCTCGTTCATCGAGGTGATCATGTCGGCGAGCTCGTTGCGCGGCAGACCCTGGACGTCGATCGACCCGGCCTTCGCCCGACTCTTCGACGACAGCCCGGGCACCGGCGACTTGCCGCGTGACTGCTGACGCCCCGAGCCGCCCAGCAGCTCGGTCGTGGCCCCGCCGGTGACCTCCTCGGTGTCCTCGGCGGCCTTGTAGATGCCGTCGAGGATGTCGACGATCTTCTTGCGCAGCGGTTGCGGGTCGACACCGTGCTCGGTGTTGTAAGCGATCTGCTTCTCCCGCCGCCGGTTGGTCTCCTCGATCGCCTGGGCCATCGACGGGGTGATCTTGTCGGCGTACATGTGCACCTGGCCGGAGACGTTGCGCGCCGCCCGGCCGATGGTCTGGATCAGCGAGGTGCCCGAGCGGAGGAAGCCCTCCTTGTCCGCGTCGAGGATCGCCACCAGCGACACCTCGGGCAGGTCGAGCCCCTCGCGCAGCAGGTTGATGCCGACCAGCACGTCGTACTCACCCTGGCGCAGCTCCCGCAACAGCTCGACGCGACGCAGGGTGTCGACCTCCGAGTGCAGGTAGCGCACCTTGATGCCGAGCTCGAGCAGGTAGTCGGTGAGGTCCTCGGACATCTTCTTGGTCAGCGTGGTGACCAGGACCCGCTCGTCCTTCTCCGTGCGCAGCCGGATCTCGTGGACCAGGTCGTCGATCTGGCCCTTGGTCGGCTTGACCACGACCTCCGGGTCGATCAGCCCGGTCGGGCGGATCACCTGCTCCACGACGTCACCCTGGACCCGGCCGAGTTCGTAGTGACCCGGGGTCGCCGACAGGTAGACGGTCTGGTGGATGCGGTCGGTGAACTCCTCCCAGCGCAGCGGGCGGTTGTCCATCGCCGAGGGCAACCGGAAGCCGTGCTCGACCAGCGTGCGCTTGCGGCTCATGTCGCCCTCGTACATGCCGCCGATCTGCGGCACCGTGACGTGCGACTCGTCGATGACGAGCAGGAAGTCGTCGGGGAAGTAGTCGATCAGGCAGGCGCCGGCGCTGCCGGGTGACCGGCCGTCGATGTGCCGGGAGTAGTTCTCGATGCCCGAGCAGAACCCGACCTGGCGCATCATCTCGATGTCGTAGGTGGTGCGCATGCGCAACCGCTGCGCCTCCAGCAACTTGCCCTGCTTGTCCAGCTCGGCGAGCCGCTGCTCCAACTCCGCCTCGATGCCACCGATCGCCCGTTCCATGCGCTCGGGCCCGGCGACGTAGTGGGTGGCGGGGAAGACGAAGAGCTCGTCGACCTCGCGGATGACCTCGCCGGTGAGCGGGTGCAGGTAGTACAGCCGCTCGATCTCGTCGCCGAACATCTCGATCCGGCAGGCGAGCTCCTCGTAGACCGGGAAGATCTCGATCGTGTCGCCGCGGACCCGGAACGTGCCCCGGGTGAAGGCCAGGTCGTTGCGGGTGTACTGCTCGGTGACCAGGGTGCGCAGCAGCTCCTCCTGGGAGCGCTGCTCCCCCACCTTCACCTTGAGTGCGCGCTCCACGTACTCCTGCGGCGTGCCCAGGCCGTAGATGCAGGAGACGGTCGAGACGACGATGACGTCGCGCCGGGTGAGCAGGCTGTTGGTCGCCGAGTGCCGCAACCGCTCGACCTCCTCGTTGACCGAGGAGTCCTTCTCGATGTAGGTGTCGGTCTGCGGGACGTAGGCCTCGGGCTGGTAGTAGTCGTAGTAGGAGACGAAGTACTCGACCGCGGCGTCGGGCATCAGCTCCTTGAACTCGTTGGCCAACTGCGCGGCCAGCGTCTTGTTCGGGGCCATCACCAGGGTGGGGCGCTGCACCTGCTCGATCAGCCAGGCTGTGGTGGCCGACTTCCCGGTGCCGGTGGCGCCGAGCAGGACGGTGTCCTGGTCACCGGCATTGACCCGCTCCGCGAGGGCCTTGATCGCCGTGGGCTGGTCGCCGGAGGGCTCGAACTCGCTGACGACACGGAACCGCCCCTGGGTGGGCCGAATGTCGGTGGATGCGCGCACGCCGACGACGGTACGACGGGCCTGTGACAGAAGTGGCCGGAGCGTCCCCCGGGCCGGTGACCCCGTCCGGATGGGCCGCACGGGACACGTGGGACGGGAGATCGACCGGCCGTCGCCGTGGGGAGTTGTCGACACGCCCGCGGACCCCTACCGTCAGCGCCCGCAGGAGCGAGCAGCACCGGTCGCCGCCAGTGCCACCCGGGTCACCGGGCGAGGTCGGCGGTGCCCGGGCTGCCGCTCCCGGCCCGGCCCGGTGCAGGCACTGCCGCAGCCGGGTGCCGACGCCCTCCCCGGTCCGCCGCGGAGGGCGTCGCCGTCCCCGCGACACGGCCGGCGTCGTCGTCCGCGCGGCGGAGCCGTGCCGCCGGCGGGTCGGCACTGCGCGGGCGAGCGGACCGGGCTTGGCAGACTCCCTCCGACGACCGCCCGCGCTCGTCCTCCGGACGTCGCCCGTGTCTCATCGCCACAGGTGTGCGGAGGCCGCTCAGCGGGCATCCGACGACGAACCCCTCGGTTCAGCCGTGACGACCCGCGCCCCTGCCCCGAGCCCAGGGGCGATCAGCTCAGGAGGACGACCTTTCATGACCACCCAGGTGTGGCCCGGTTCCGCGTATCCCCTCGGGGCGACCTATGACGGCACCGGCACCAACTTCGCGATCTACAGCGAGGTGGCCGAGAAGATCGAGCTGTGCCTGTTCGACGAGGCGGGCAACGAGGAGCGCATCCGCCTCCCCGAGATGGACGCCTACGTCTGGCACGCCTTCCTCCCCGGCATCCAGGCCGGACAGCGGTACGGCTACCGCGTCTACGGCCCGCACGACCCCGCCCAGGGCCACCGCTGCAACCCCCACAAGCTGCTGCTCGACCCCTACGCCAAGGCGATCGACGGCCAGGTCGACTGGGACGAGTCGGTGTTCGGCTACCACTTCGCCACCGGTGAGAAGAACGACGACGACTCGGCGGCGCACATGCCCAAGTCCGTCGTGGTGAGCCCGTTCTTCGACTGGGGCATGGACCGCCCGCCGCGGACCCCCTACAACAAGACGGTCATCTACGAGGCGCACGTCAAGGGCCTGACGATGACCCACCCGCGCATCCCCGAGGACCTGCGCGGCACCTACGCCGGCGTCGCCCACCCGGCGATCATCGAGCACCTGCTGGAGCTCGGGATCACCGCGATCGAACTGATGCCGGTGCACCAGTTCGTGCAGGACGACACGCTGCAGCAGAAGGGCCTGCGCAACTACTGGGGCTACAACACGATCGGCTTCTTCGCCCCGCACAACGAGTACGCCCAGTACACCGACGGCCAGCAGGTGCAGGAGTTCAAGGGCATGGTCCGGGCCATGCACGAGGCGGGCATCGAAGTCATCCTCGACGTCGTCTACAACCACACCGCCGAGGGCAACCACATGGGCCCGACGCTGTCGTTCAAGGGCATCGACAACTCGGCGTACTACCGCCTGGTCGAGGACGACAAGCAGTACTACATGGACACCACGGGCACCGGGAACTCGCTCAACGTCCGCACCCCGCAGTCGCTCCAGCTCATCATGGACTCGCTGCGGTACTGGGTGACCGAGATGCACGTCGACGGCTTCCGCTTCGACCTGGCCTCCACCCTGGCCCGCCAGTTCCACGAGGTCGACCGGCTGTCGGCCTTCTTCGACCTCGTCCACCAGGACCCGATCGTCAGCCAGGTGAAGCTGATCGCCGAGCCCTGGGACATCGGCGACGGCGGTTACCAGGTCGGCAACTTCCCGGCGCTGTGGACGGAGTGGAACGGCAAGTACCGCGACACCGTCCGCGACTTCTGGCGGGGTGAGAACGCCACGATCGGCGAGTTCGCCAGCCGGATCACCGGCTCCGCCGACCTCTACCAGCACTCCGGCCGGCGTCCGGTGGCCAGCATCAACTTCGTCACCGCGCACGACGGGTTCACCATCAACGACCTGGTCTCGTACAACGAGAAGCACAACGAGGCCAACGGCGAGGACAACAACGACGGCGAGAGCCACAACCGCAGCTGGAACTTCGGCGTCGAGGGCAAGACCGACGACCCCGAGATCCTGGCGTTGCGGGCCCAGCAGCGGCGCAACTTCATCACCACGCTGATGCTCTCCCAGGGCGTGCCGATGCTGCTGCACGGCGACGAGCTCGGCCGCACCCAGGGCGGCAACAACAACGGCTACTGCCAGGACTCCCCGATCACCTGGATCGACTGGGAGAACATCGACGAGGGCCTGCTGGAGTTCACCAAGCTGGTCACCAAGCTGCGCACCGACCACCCGACGTTCCGTCGTCGGCGGTTCTTCCACGGCCGCCCGGTGCGCCGCGCCGAGGGCGACCCGGTCCAGGACGTCGCCTGGTTCACCCACGCCGGTGAGCTGATGAGCGAAGAGGACTGGGACGCCCACTACGCCAAGTCGATCGGCGTCTACCTCAACGGCCACGGGATCCGCTCCACCGACGAGCGGGGCGAGCCGGTCGTCGACGACTGCTTCTACCTGGTGTTCAACGCCTGGCACGAGGACATCGAGTTCACCCTGCCCAGCAGCGAGTACGCCGAGGGCTGGACCGTGGTGGTGGACACCGCGGAGATGAGCGAGGTCGAACCGGTCGTGGTGAAGGCCGGGGACACGTTGACCGTCGCCGCCCGCGCCACCGTCGTCCTGCAGTCCGCCTCGTGAGCCAGCCGGCCGGGGGCCAGCCGTCCGAGAGCCGTCGCCGGGAGGTGCCCGCGGGCACCTACCGGCTGCAGGTGACCGCCGACTTCACCCTCGACGACGCAGCGACCGTGGCCGGCTACCTGGCCGACCTCGGTGTGACCCACGCGTACTCCTCCCCGCTGCTGCGCTCGGCGGCGGGGAGCACGCACGGGTACGACACGGTCGACCACGCGCACATCGACGAGCCGCGCGGCGGGCGGGCCGGGCTCGACCGGTTCGTGACCGCGTTGCACGAGCACGGGCTCGGCCTGGTGCTGGACCTGGTGCCCAACCACATGGGCGTCAGCGACCCGGCCGAGTCCCGCTGGTGGTGGGACCTGCTCCAGCACGGGCGGGAGTCGGCCCACGCCGACGCCTTCGACGTCGACTGGGACTTCGGCGGGGGCAGGATCCGGATCCCGGTGCTGGGCAGCGCGGACGACGTCTCCCAGCTGGAGGTCGTGGAGACCGACGACGGTCCCGAGCTGCGCTACTACGACAACCGCTTCCCGATCGCCCCCGGCACCGAGGCGGGCACGCCGCAGGAGGTGCACGACCGGCAGCACTACGAGCTGGTCGACTGGCGGCGCGCGGACGACCAGCTGAACTACCGGCGGTTCTTCGCGATCAACACCCTCGCCGGGCTGCGGGTCGAGGACCGGGACGTCTTCCGGGCCACGCACGCACTCGTCGTCCAGCTGGTGGAGAACGGCTCGGTCGACGCGCTCCGGATCGACCACCCCGACGGGCTCGCCGACCCGAAGGGCTACCTGGACCTGCTCGCCGAGGCGACCGGTGATCGGTGGACCGTGGTGGAGAAGATCCTCGAGCCCGGCGAGGAGCTCCCCGAGAGCTGGAAGACGGCCGGGACGACGGGGTACGACGCGCTCGCCGAGGTCGATGACGTGCTGATCGACCCGGCCGGCGAGGCCGCGATCACCGCACTGGACACCGAGCTGGCCGGCGGCCGGGTCGACTACGCCCAGCTCGTGCACGACTGCAAGCGCGAGGTCACCGACGGCATGCTCGGGTCGGAGGTGGCCCGCCTGCACCGGATCGTCGGTGAGCTGCCCGGTGTGCCCGCCGAGCAGGTGACCGAGGGGCTGGCCGAGCTGCTGGCCGGCTTCCCGGTCTACCGCAGCTACCTGCCCGACGGCCGCGAGCACCTGGACGCCACGGTGGCCGCGGTGAAGCTCCGCCGTCCCGACCTCACCGCCGCCGTCGACGCGCTGCACCCGCTGCTGGGGTCGGCCGGCACCGAGCTGGCCACCCGGTTCGAGCAGACCTCGGGTCCGGTGATGGCCAAGGGCGTGGAGGACAGCGCCTACTACCGGTGGTCGCGCTTCGTCGCGCTCAACGAGGTGGGCGGCGACCCGGCCCGGTTCGGGACGACGGTCGAGCAGTTCCACGCGGCGCAGCAGCACCGCCAGGAGGTCAAGCCGGCCTCGATGACGACGCTGTCCACGCACGACACCAAGCGCAGCGAGGACGTCCGGGCCCGGCTGGCCGTGCTGGCCGAGGTCCCGTCCGAGTGGGCTGGCCTGGTCCGCGGCTGGCTGGACCGGCACCCGCTGGCCGACCGCCCGCTGGCCCACCTGGTGTGGCAGAACCTCGTCGGCGCGTGGCCGCTGTCCCGGGAGCGGGCGCACGCCTACGTGGAGAAGGCGGCCCGGGAGGCGGGCACCTCGACCACCTGGACCAACCCGGTGCAGGAGTTCGAGAGCCAGTTGCACGCCCTGGTGGACGCGGCGTTCGACGACGCCACCACGCACGCGGAGATCGAGCGGTTCGTGCAGCGGATCGCGCCCTTCGGCTGGTCGAACTCGCTGTCGCAGAAGCTGCTGCAGCTGACCATCCCCGGTGTCCCGGACGTGTACCAGGGCACCGAGCTGTGGGACTTCTCGCTGGTCGACCCGGACAACCGGCGTCCGGTCGACTACGAGCTGCGCCGGGAGCTGCTGGCCCGGCTGGACGGTGGCTGGGTGCCGCCGGTCGACGAGACCGGTGCGGCCAAGCTGCTGGTGGTCTCCCGCACGCTGCGGCACCGGCGCGACGCCCCGGAGGCGTGGTCGGGGTACACCCCGGTGCCGGCCCGCGGTCCGGCGGCCGACTCCGTCGTCGCGTTCGACCGCGGCGGCGTCGTCACCGTGGCGACCCGGCGGCCGGTCCACCTGGCCGAGACCGGGTGGGGCGACACCGCGGTCGGCTCACGGACCGGGGCGTGGCGGGACCTGCTCACCGGCAACCGGCTGGTCTCCGACTCGGGCGGCATCCGGCTGAGCGAGATGTGCGCGCAGCTGCCGGTCGCCCTGCTCGTCCGCGACTGAGCCGATCCGATCCCCGCCACCATAGCCTGGTGGCGGGGACCGGACCGTCAGAACCGGATCGCGTCGATCACCTTCACCCGGACCGCGATCAGCGCGGGCACCAGACCGGCCAGCGCGCCGACCGCCGTCGCCGCGACCAGCCCCTCGACCGCCGCCGAGACCGGGAACCCGGGCGCGTCGACCAGGGGGACGCCGCCGGCCAGCCACCGCTCCAGCGGCAGGTTCCGGACGATCGCCACCGACAGGGCGACGGCAGCCAGCCCCGCCAGCGCGGTGGCCACGACGCTCTCCAGCACGACCGCGGAGAAGACCCGGGCCGAGGTCGCCCCGAAGCTGCGCCGGACGCCGATCTCCCGGATCCGCTGGCGCACGGTGACCAGCCCGATGTTCAGCACGCCGAGCCCACCGAGGGCCAGCACCACGAGCCCGGCGGCACGCACCGCGAGCCGGAGCTTGGCGATGGTGTCCTCCAGGTTCTCCGGGTCCTGCCGGTAGGCCTGCACCTCCGCCCCGGGCAGCAGTCGCGCCAGGTCGGTCTGCACCGCCGCCACCACCGCGTCGGCCTGCTCGGAGGGCACCCAGAGTTCCAACGTGGGCG
Organism: Modestobacter sp. VKM Ac-2978; assembly: GCF_026968025.1. Classification (NCBI taxonomy): domain Bacteria; kingdom Bacillati; phylum Actinomycetota; class Actinomycetes; order Geodermatophilales; family Geodermatophilaceae; genus Modestobacter; species Modestobacter sp. VKM Ac-2978. The sequence goes on from NZ_JAPVBP010000010.1 coordinate 193,454, forward strand.
GGGACCCGAACCCCGGGCCGCCGGCCGCGGTCGCGGCGTCGCCGGCCGAGGAGTCGATCCGGTAGGTGCTCGGCCAGCCCTCGTTCCAGGCGACCACCCCGACGATCGTGGCCAGCACCGGCTGGGAGCCGCCGATGACCACGGTCGGGCGGGTGCTGAGGTCGGTCACGCCGAGCAGCGTCAGGAAGTCCTGGTTGACGACCAGCGCGGGCGACATGCTCTGCCGGTCACCGGCGCGGAACCAGCGGCCCTCGACCGGCTGGATGCGGTGCAGCGGCCCGTAGGACGGCGAGACGCGCCGGGTCTCCACGGACTGGGTGCCCCCGGGGAACCGGTACAGCCCACTCTCCTGGGCGAGGGTGGCGATCGCCTGCTCGGGGAGTCCGTACCGGGCGACCAGCGCCTCGACCCCGGCGTCCCACTCCTGCCGGGGCACGTTCCCGGTCATCGGGTCGTACGCCGAGACCCCGATGGTCGCCGTCCGGCCGCCGCTGGCCTCGGCCTGCTCCTGCTGCACCTGGGCGGCGATCTGGCCCAGCGCGGTCACCGTGGTCATCGCCAGCACGGCCAGGAAGACCCCGACCAGGGACAGCAGGACCCGGGCCTTGTGCACCCGGACCTCTCCCCACGCCTCGCTGAAGGTGCCGAGCAGCCCGGTCATGCGTCGGTCCGGTCGCTGGTCGCGGCGGCGAGGGCGTCCCCGGTCGCCACCGGGGTGAGCCGTCCGGCGTCCAGCCGGAAGCGGCGCCCGGCCAGCGCGGCCACCGAGAGGTCGTGGGTGATCGTCACCAGGGCGGCGCCGTTCTCGGCGGTCACCTCGGCCAGCAGCGCCATCACGGCGGCACCGGTCTCGACGTCCAGCGCGCCGGTCGGCTCGTCGGCGAGCACCACCCGCGGCCCACGGACCAGTGCCCGGGCGATCGCCACCCTCTGCTGCTCACCGCCGGAGAGCTTCTCCGGAACCGAGAGCGCGCGGGCGCTCAGCCCCACCCGGTCGAGCATGGCCCGAGCCGCCCGGTTGCGGGTGAGGAAGTCCCGGCCGCGGGCGTAGAGCAGCGGGGCGGCGACGTTCTCCTCCGCGGTGCGCCGCGGCAGCAGGTTGAACTGCTGGAAGACGAAGCCGAAGGTCTCCCCCCGCAACCGGGACCGCCGCCGTCCGCCGAGGGAGTCGGTCGGCTGCCCGTCGAGCAGGTAGCTGCCGGCGGTCGGGCTGTCCAGCAGCCCCAGCACGTTGAGCAGGGTCGACTTCCCCGATCCGGACCGGCCCACGATCGACACGTGCTCGCCGGCCGCGACGCTCAGGTCGACGCCGGCCAGCACCGGCAGCAGGCTCCCGTCGGGGAGCCGCACGTCCCGGCCGATCCCGGAGAGCTCCAGCAGGCTCACCCGTACGGCCCGCCCATGCCGTAGGGGTCGGCGGCCGCGTCGTCGGGCACCGGCACGAACTCCAGCACCGACTCGCCCTCGGTCAGGCCGCCGGTGACCTCCACCTGCTGACCGTCGGTGAGCCCCAGGGTGACCGGCCGTTCCTCGGGGGTGCCGTCGGCACCGGGCACCCACACCATGCCGTTCTGCACCGAGCCCTGCACCGCGGTCACCGGCACCACCAGCGCGTCGGCGACCTCACCGGCCTGGATGGCGACGGTCGCCGCCATCCCGGCGAAGACGGTCACCCCGGCCGGGACGGCACACCGGGCGGTCGTGGTCGCGGCGATCGGCATGCCGGTCATCGGGTCCACGCCGGCGTCGGCCTGGTCGCCCTCTCCCGGCGGGGCACCGAGGGTGAGCCCGGTGCAGGTGAACGGCGCCGGACCGCCGGTGACGGTGACCTCGGCCGTGCTCGGCGGGCTCAGCAGGCGGAACTGGTCGGCCTGGGAGAGCGACGCGGTCACCGAGAGGGTGCCCGGGGAGATGGTGCCGACGGCGTCCCCGACGGCGACGACCTGGTCCTTGAGGACGTCGAGGGTGGCCAGCCGGCCGGCCGCCGGGGCGGTGACGGTCACCACCTTGACCAGGGGGTCCCGCGGCGTCGAGGTCGGGTTGCCCTCGGCGTCCGTCCCGACGACCGGGTCGCGCTCCTCCTCGTACCGGACGTCGAGCAGCTTGTCGCCGGCCGCCACCGTCGCCCCGGCGCTGACGTGCAGCCGGCTCACCGTCCCGGCGGCGGTGGCCTTGACCGGCACGGCGGGGTCGGCGGCGATGGCGCCCTGCACGGAGACGGTGTTGGTCACCGTGCCGCGGGCGACGGGGATCGACGGTGACCCCAGGTCCACGCCGGGGGCGCTGGTGGCGCCGGCGGGCCCGGTGTCGCCGCTGCCGCGGAAGGCGAGGACGACCAGCGCCACCGCGATCACCGCCCAGATCAGGATTCTCAGCACGGGCAGGACCCAGGTCCGGACCACCGTCATGTCGGCTCTCTTCGTCGCGCGGAACGGAAGCGTCGCCGAACGTAGCGGTGCAGCGACCCCGCTGTGGTCATCCCGGCGACGGAAACGCCGCGCTGACCAGGTCGTCCTGCAGGTGGACGACGTCCGACGCGAGACGTGGGCGCCGGCGACGGTTGACCGCCGGGCGCCCGGGCATGATCGACCTGCCCGTTCCCCGCACCGCCCTGGAGGCCCCCGCATGTCCGAGCCCGTCGACTTCGCCGTCTGGGCGCCGCTCCCGGAGCGGGTCCGCCTGCAGGTCGACGGCGAGGTGCACGACATGCAGCGCGACGACGCCGGCTGGTGGCGCGCCACGGTCGCCGCCTCCCCCGAGGCCGACTACGGGTACCTGCTCGACGACAACCCGACGCCGCGACCCGACCCGCGCTCCCGGCGTCAGCCCGACGGCGTGCACGGGCTCTCCCGCCGCTACGACCCGTCCGCGTACCGCTGGGGTGACACTGCGTGGACCGGGCGCCCGCTCGCCGGCGGGGTGGTCTACGAGCTGCACATCGGCACCTTCACCCGCGAGGGCACCTTCGACGCGGCGGCTCGGAACCTGGACCACCTGGTCGACCTGGGCATCGACTTCGTCGAGCTGCTGCCGGTGAACGGCTTCAACGGCACGCACAACTGGGGCTACGACGGCGTCGCCTGGTACGCGGTGCAGGAGACCTACGGCGGCCCGGCGGGCTACCAGCGCTTCGTCGACGCCTGCCACCAGCGAGGGCTGGGCGTCATCCAGGACGTCGTCTACAACCACCTGGGCCCGTCGGGCAACTACCTCCCGGAGTTCTTCCCGGTCTTCGCCGAGGGCGCGAACACCTGGGGCAACTCGGTCAACCTCTCCGGCCCGGACTCCGACGAGGTGCGGCGCTACATCCTGGACAACGCCCTGATGTGGCTGCGCGACATGCACGCCGACGGCCTGCGGCTGGACGCGGTGCACGCGCTGGTCGACGAGCGGGCCACGCACGTGCTCGAGGAGATGGCCGGTGAGGTCGCCAAGCTCTCGGTCGCCGAGGGCCGCCCCCTGACGCTGATCGCGGAGAGCGACCTCAACGACCCGCGGATGGTCACGCCCCGGGTGGCCGGCGGCACCGGCCTGGACGCGCAGTGGAGCGACGACTTCCACCACTCGCTGCACACCCAGCTGACCGGCGAGGGGCAGGGCTACTACGCCGACTTCGAGGCGGCCGGGCTCGGCGGGCTGGCGAAGGTGCTCACCGGCGCCTTCTTCCACGCCGGCGACTGGTCCAGCTTCCGCAGGCGGCACCACGGCCGGCCCGTCGACACCGCGGCCCTGCCGGGCTGGAAGTTCCTGGCCTATCTGCAGGACCACGACCAGATCGGCAACCGGGCGGTCGGTGACCGGATCTCCGCCTCGCTCTCCCCCAGCCTGCTCGGCGTCGGTGCCACCCTGGTGCTGACCAGCCCGTTCACCCCGATGCTCTTCATGGGCGAGGAGTGGGGCGCCTCCACCCCGTGGCAGTTCTTCACCAGCCACCCGGAGCCCGAGCTGGGGCGGGCCACGGCCGAGGGTCGGATCGGCGAGTTCGCCGAGCACGGCTGGGACGCCGCCGTGGTGCCCGACCCGCAGGACCCGGAGACCTTCACCCGCTCGAAGCTGGACTGGTCGGAGCTGGCTCAGGAGCCGCACATGCACGTGCTCGCGGTGCACAAGGCGCTGCTCGCGCTGCGCCGCCGGCACCCGGAGCTGGTCGACCCCGACCTGTCCGCGGTGCAGGTGCACTGGGACGACGCCGACCGGTGGCTGGTCGTGCACCGCGGCTCCCTGCGGGTGGTGGCCAACCTGTCCGACCAGCCGCGGGAGATCGACCTGGACACCCCGGCCACCCAGGTGCTGTTCGCCAGCGGGGAGCTGCCCGAGCTGGACGGGGCACAGGTGACGGTGCCGGCGGAGAGCGCCGTCGTCCTCGCCACCCACTGAGCGTGGACCGGCTCCCCCGGGACCCAGCCGAGCTGGCCGACGCCTACCGGGTGCCGACCGGTCGGCACGTGCGGGTCAACTTCGTCGCCTCGCTGGACGGCGCCATCAGCGTCGACGGCCGCAGCGGCGGGCTGGGCTCGGACGGCGACCGGCGGGTGTTCCGCACGCTGCGCGCGCTCTCCGATGCGGTGCTGGTGGGCGCTGGGACGGCGGCGGCCGAGGGCTACCGGCCGGTGCTCCCCGACTCCCCCGTCGGCCGGCTGCGCGCCCAGCTCGGCCGCCCGTCGGTGGCTCCGGTCGTGATCGTGTCCCGGCGGGCCTCGCTGGCCCCCGGCGACCAGCTGGTCACCGATGCGGTGACGCCGACCCTCCTGGTCACCTGCGCCGCGGCCGATGCCGACCGGCGGACGGCGCTCGCGTCGGCCGGCGTCGAGGTGCTGGTCTGCGGCGAGGACGACGTCGACCTGCCGACCGCGCTGGACGCCCTGGCCGGACGGGGCCTGGAACAGGTGCTGTGCGAGGGCGGTCCGGCGCTGTTCGCCGCCGCCCTGGCCGCGGGAGTGGTCGACGAGCTGGACCTGTCGATCGCCCCGCTGCTGGTCGGCGGCGGTCCCGGCCTGTTGCCGTCGGCTCTCCCGGCGCCGCCCCGGGCCGAGCTCGTGCAGGCGCTCACCGAGGACGACGTCCTCTTCACCCGCTACTCCCTGCGCTGAGACACCGGCCTCCGGAGTCCGGGTGGTCCCGGTCGGTGAGTGGGCCAGGATGACGCCGTGGCGGAGACCGGGACGGCGCTCAGCATGCAGGAACTCCGTGCGGTGACCAGGTACGCCGCGGAGAGCGCACAGGAGGTGCTCGAGGTCTTCGAGCGCGCTCGACCGGCAGATCGCAGGCCGCGCGAAGCCCTCGACGCCGCGTGGACGTTCGCCCATGGCGGCGAGCGCGGGAAGCGTCTGCGGGACACCGGCTGGGCCGCCCACAGAGCTGCCCGCGACGCCGGTACCGGAGCCGCCGTCGACGCGGCACGGGCAGCGATGCATGCAGCGTCAGCCGCGTACCTGCACCCGCTGGCCGACGCCCACCAGGTCAAGCACGTCCTCGGGGCCGCGGCACACGCGGCGAGGGTGGCCGAGCTCATCGCGGGCGACGACCACGAGGTGGGTGCCCACCAGCTCGAGCGAGCGCGCCACCGCGCGACGCCCGTCATCGTGGAGGTGCTCAGCCGCTACCCCGCGGCCCCTCCTGGTGGGGGCCGCGTCGGGGAACTGCTCCGCGAGCTGGACGCCGCCCTCCGCCGACCTTGAGAGCCCTGCGGGTGCCCGCCGCCGGCGGCCGATCGCCATGTCGACCGGCGTCCGGAACTGTCAGACCCCGTACGTATGTTCGAGTGCGTGACGACGACGGCGATGCCACCGGGGTTCTGGGGTGTGGCGGTCGACGTCTGCTTCACCGGCGAGTGGCACCGCGACCAGGGGGCGGTGTCGCCCGATGAGCGGCTGGCGGCCCGGTTGCGGTCGGTGCAGCGCCAGCGGGCGATGGACGCCGCGGAGGAGGCCGAGCTGATCCTGGCCCTGGCCGGCCATCGTCCTGCCGCGCTGGACCCGGACGGCCCCGGTGCCCGCCGGCCGGGCTGGGCCAGTGAGACCGGTGGCGCGGAGATCAGCGAGTTCTTCCTCGCCGAGCTGTCCACCGTCCTCAACCTGGGCCGTGGGACGGCGGCGGTCCGGTTGCGGCGGGCGTTGACCTGGTCGGAGAAGCTGCCCGCCACCTTCGCCGCCCTGGCCGCCGGGCAGCTGGACGAGCGGCGGGCGCAGGTGCTCGCCGACGTCCTGGAACACACCCCGGCGGTGATCGCCGGGAAGGTCGAGGCCGCGCTGCTGGGTGAGGCGACCGAGCTGTCGGTGGCGCGGCTGGAGAAGCGGGCCACCGAGGAACTGCTCCGCCTCGATGCCGCCGCAGCCGACGAACGCCGGGAAGCCGCCGCGAAGAACGCCGACGTGCGGGTGTATCCCTCCCCCACCGACGGCCGGTCGACGCTGTCCGCGGACCTGCCCACCGATGAGGCCGTGGAGTGCCACGACCTGGTCGACCAGTTGGCCCGGATGCTCAAGGCCGACGGTGATCAGCGCCCGATCGGCGCCCTCCGCGCCCACGTGCTGTCCACACTGATCCGCCGCCCATCCGACTCCGGGCTGCCCGCCGTGGCCGCCAACGTCACCATCACCGCCGACCTGCACGCCCTCGCCGGGGCGAGCAGCACCCCGGGTGAGGTGAACGGGCTGCCGATCACCGCCGCCCACCTGCGCGAACTGCTCGCCCGCGTCGGCGCCCTCGGCCTCACCACCCCCGACGGCGGCAGCCTCACCTACGCCCTCACCGGCCCCGACGGGGAACTGCTGGCCACGATCACCCCCGCCGAACTGGCCCGCCTGTCCCGCCGCGGCTGCCCGCACCACCCCGACCGTGGCAGCGACCGCGACGCCAGCGACAGCAGCAGCGGCGACGGCAACAGCCAGCCGTGCGGCTGCCCGGTGCTCGGCCCGCCACCGGCCACCACCGCCTACACCCCCACCGACCGCCAGCGGTCGTTCGTGACCACCCGCGACCGGCGCTGCCGGTTCCCCAACTGCGGCCAACGCGTCGGCTGGACCGACCTCGACCACGTCACCGCCCACGCCTGCGGCGGCCCCACCGACTGCACCAACCTCTGCTGCCTGTGCCGCTCCCACCACCGGCTCAAGACCTTCGCCCCCGGCTGGCAGTACCGCCTCGACAGCAACGGCACCCTGCACGTCACCACCCCCTCCGGCGTCACCCGCATCACCCGACCACCCGGCCAGCGCCCACCCGACTCCCGACCACCGGACACCCGGACCCGAGAGTTCGGACCACCACCGGGAGCACGACCACCGGTCGACGACCCACCGCCCTTCTGATCAGTGGACGAGGCCGGGCCGCGCAGCCGACCTGCGCGGCCCGGTCATGCCGTCGACGCCTGCCGCCGGCTCACGCGCCCTGCCGGCTCACGCGCCCTGCCTGGCCAGCCCTCGCGCCATCGCGGGCCCGCTCCCCCGCGGTCCCTGGCCGACAGCGCGGACCGGCTGCCTCGGCGTCGTCCCGACTGCTTGACTGGCCGGCATGGACCTGCCCGTGAACCCCCCGGTCAAGCCGATGCTCGCCAAGCCGGTGGCCACGCTGCCCACCGGCGACGGCTGGTTCTACGAGCCGAAGTGGGACGGGTTCCGGTGCATCGTCTTCCGGGACGGCGACGAGGTCGAGCTGGGCAGCCGCAACGAGCGCCCGCTGACCCGCTACTTCCCCGACGTCGTCGAGGCGGTGAAGGCCCAGTTGCCCGAGCGCTGCGTGGTCGACGGGGAGATCGTCGTCCCGCGCGGGGACCGGCTGGACTTCGAGTCGCTGCTGCAGCGGATCCACCCGGCCGCCTCGCGGGTGACCCGGCTGGCCGAGGAGACCCCGGCGTCCTTCGTCGCCTTCGACCTGCTCGCCCTGGGGGACGACTCGCTCATGGACTCCCCGTACGCCGACCGGCAGGCCCGGCTGCGCGAGGCGCTGGCCGGCGCGCAGGCGCCGGTGTACGTCAGCACGGTGACCTCCGACGCGGAGGTGGGGCAGCGCTGGTTCGCCGAGTTCGAGGGCGCGGGCCTGGACGGCGTCATCGCCAAGCGGGGCGACCAGCCCTACTCCCCCGACCAGCGGGTGATGACCAAGGTCAAGCACGTCCGGGCGGCGGACTGCGTCGTGGCCGGGTTCCGCTGGCACAAGAGCGGGCCGGTGGTCGGCTCGCTGCTGCTGGGCCTCTACGACGACGCCGGCACGCTGCAGCACATCGGCGTCGCGGCGTCGTTCACCATGAAGCGCCGGGCCGAGCTCGTCGACGAGCTCGCCCCCTACCGGGCCGAGGCGCTGGACGGACATCCGTGGCAGGACTGGGCCAACGCCCAGACGGGTGAGGACGGCGAGCACCGGATGCCGGGGGCGACCAGCCGCTGGAACGCCGGCAAGGACCTCTCCTGGGTGCCGCTGCGGCCGGAGCTGGTGGTGGAGATCAAGTACGACCAGCTGGAGGGCAGCCGGCTGCGGCACACCGGCCACTTCCTGCGCTGGCGGACCGACCGGGACGCCCGGTCGTGCACCTACGAGCAGCTGGAGGTCCCGGTCCGTTACGACCTCGCCGAGGTCCTGGGCGGCTGAGCACCGGGTGGGTGGACACCGGGGCGGGGTGAGCACCGGGGCGGGGTGAGCAGCGGGCGGCTGGATTCGCGGCGCGCTGAGCGGTTCCCACGCCGTACCTGGCTGCCACTCCCAGGTTCGCCTCCTACCCTTGCCGATCATGACCGCGCACCGCCGCCTGGCCACCACCGGAGGAGCGTTCCTCGCCCTCGCCCTGACCCTCGCCGGGTGCACCTCCTCCGACGAGGGCGAGACGGCCGCGACCAGCGCCGCTCCGGAGGCGCCGGCAGAGCCGGAGCCGCAGCTGATCGACTGGACCGACTGCGACAGCCAGATCGACCCGATCATCGCCGGGCGGCCCGGTTCGGAGCGCGACCTCCTCTTCTCCTGCGGGACGACGACGGTGCCGGTCAGCTACGACGACCCCGAAGGCGGCACCCTGCAGCTGTTCCTGGTGCGGGCCAGCCTCGCCGGGCAGACCTACCCGATCGGCTCGCTGATGGTGAACCCCGGCGGCCCCGGGCAGTCCGCGGCCGATGCGGCCATCCAGGCGGCGCTGACGCTCCCCGAGGCGGTCGTCAACCAGTTCGACATCGTCGGCCTCGACCCACGCGGGACGGGGCTGTCCACCCCCGTCGAGTGCATCTCCGACGAACAGAAGGACGAGCTGTTCGCAGCCGACCCGCGGGCCACCGACGCCGCCTCCCAGGACGCCCTGTTCAGCCAGGTCGAGGAGGTCGCCGCCGGCTGCGCCGAGGAGTACCAGGAGGCGCTGGGCGCCTTCACCACGGTCGACGCGGCCCGCGACATGGACCTGGTCCGGCAGTCCCTCGGTGACGACCAGCTCAACTACCTGGGCTACTCGTACGGCACCACGCTGGGCTCCACCTACGCCGAACTGTTCCCCGAGCAGGTGCGCGCCATGGTGCTCGACGGCGCGGTCGACCCCGACGCCACCGCGCAGGAGGCGGCCGAGGCGCGGGCCCAGGGCTTCGAGGCCGCGTACGACGCCTTCGCCGCCAACTGCCTGTCGCTGATCAGCGGCTGCCCGCTCGGCCCCGACCCGCGCGCGTTCCTCAACGACCTGCTCGCCCAGGCCGCGGCAGCTCCCATCCCGAGCAGCCGGGAGGGTGAGACCCGGCAGGCGACGCCCGGCCTGATCCTGGGTGGCGTCCGCTCGGCGCTCTACCAGCCCTCGGCCTGGCCGCAGCTGACCCAGTCGCTGGCCGCCGCCCGCGACGGTGACGCCGCCGGCATCCTGACCCTGGCCGACACCTACACCGGCCGCAACGACGACGGCACCTACAGCAACGTGGTCGACGCGAACCTGGCGGTGAACTGCGCCGACACCGACGAGGAGTACGCGGCCACCGACGTCCAGGCCCTGGTGGCGGACTGGAACGCCCGGTACCCGCTCTTCGGCGCCGACGCCGCCCTGGGGCTCTACACCTGCTCGGCCTGGGAGGCCCCGCGCACGCCCCTGCCGGAGCGGGACGCTGCGGGCAGCCCGCCCATCCTGGTCATCGGCACGCAGGGCGACCCGGTCACCCCGGTGGCCGGCGCCGTCGACCTCGCGGAGGACCTGGAGAACGGGGTGCTGCTCACCTGGCAGGGCAACGGGCACACTGCCTACCCGAAGACCGAGTGCGTGACGGCGGCCGTGAACGCCTACCTGATCGATCTCGCCGTCCCGCAGGACGGGCTGACCTGCCCCGCGTGACCGGCTCCGGCAGGATCGGCCTCCCACCCGGTCCTGCCTGACCCGAACGGAGCCCCATGGCCAGCAGCAAGGACGCCGTCGTCCTGGAGCTCGACGGCCACGAGGTGCGGGTGAGCAACCCGGAGAAGCCGTACTTCGGGGACAAGGGCATCCGCAAGATCGACGTCGTCGAGTACTTCGTCGCCGTCGGCGAGGGCATCCTGTTCGCGCTGCGCGACCGGCCGACGACGCTGGAGCGCTGGCCGGGCGGGGTGTTCGAGGGCGCCCGGCTCTCCACCCGGGTCGACAACACCGGCGACGCGTTCTACCAGAAGCGGGTGCCGAAGAACGCCCCCGAGTGGGTGCCCACGGCGCACATCACCTTCCCCAGCGGGCGGACGGCCGACGAGATCGCCCCGGACTCGGTCGCCGTCGTCGCGTGGTGCGCCAACCTCGGGACGCTGACCTTCCACCCGTGGCCGGTGTCCAAGGGCGACGTCGAGTCCCCCGACCAGATCCGGATCGACCTCGACCCGCAGCCGGGCACCGACTTCTCCGACGCCGTCTGGGTCGCCCCGCACGTGCGCGAGCTGCTGCACGAGTTCGGCATGGAGGGGTGGCCGAAGACGTCGGGCGGCCGGGGCGTGCACGTCTACGTGCCGATCCAGCCGCGCTGGACCTTCCCCGAGGTGCGCCGGGCGGTGATCGCCTTCGGCCGCGAGCTGGAACGGCGCATCCCCGACCGGGTCACGATGAACTGGTGGAAGGAGGAGCGCGGCGAGAAGATCTTCATCGACTACAACCAGATGGCCCGGGACCGCACGATCGCCAGCGCCTACTCGATCCGGGCCAAGGCGCACGCGCCGGTGAGCGCCCCGGTCGACTGGGACGAGCTGCCCGACGTCTCGCCCTTCGACTTCGACGTGCTCACCATGCCTGCCCGGTTCGCCGCCGTCGGTGACAAGCACGCCGGCCTCGCCGACCACGCCTTCGACATCACGCCGCTCGTCGAGCTGGCCGACCAGCAGGAGCGCGACCTCGGGCTGGGTGAGATGCCCTATCCGCCGGACTACCCCAAGATGCCCGGCGAGCCGATGCGGGTGCAGCCCAGCCGCGCGAAGAAGGTCCCCGCCGCGGAGGACTGAGCCGAGGGCTCGCCGCGCTAGCGTCGCACCGTGGCCGATCACCCGACGCAGGCCTGGGACCTGGTGGCGGAGGGGCGCCGGCACCGGGTGGAGACGACCGGTTCCGTCTCGCGGACGGTGCGGTGGCGCGTCGACGGGCGGGTGGTGGCCGCCAAGAAGTCCAGCGAGGACACCGTGCGGCTCAAGCCGGGTGACCGGCTCAAGGGCGAGGACGACGTCAGCGAGGACGACGTCAGCCCGGACGACCAGCCGGCCGACGTGGAGCAGGACATCGGCTCGGTAACGGTGCAGTACACCGGCCTCGGGAAGCCGAAGCGGGCCACCTGGTACCCGCTCGCAGACGGCGCCGCCGTGCGCGCGGCGCTCGGCACCGGCGGGATCGACCTGGAACCGGAGACGGGGTCCCCGGCCGCGCTCCGGGAGGAGCGGATCCGTCAGCACCCCCGCCGGTACGCCGTGCTCGCCGTCGCCGGCGGCGTGGCGAAGGTGGTCCTCCCGCTGCTTCTCGGGCTGCTCGCCGTCCGGCTGACCGTCGCACTCCCCTGGCCCGACTGGGACCTGCCGTCGATCCCGTGGCCCGACTGGGACCTGCCGTCGATCCCCTGGCCCGACGTGGACCTGCCCGACGTGGACCTGCCGGACTGGCAGGCCCCGGCCTGGGTGCGGTGGATTGCCGACAAGGCCCAGTTCGTCTGGCCCGTCCTGCTGGCCGCCTACCTGGCCCGTCGGGAGATCCGCCGCCGGCGCGAGCAGGACGCCCTGCGGGCGCAGCGCCGGGCAGAGCAGCAGTCCGAGGCCGGTCACGAGGCCGGTCACGAGGCGAGCCGCGAGGCCGGTCACGAGGCGAGCCGCGAGGACGACGACCGGCCGCCGTCCCCCTGACGGGCCGCCGCGGACGGTGGCGCTCAGCCGGCCGGGCGACGGGCGGGCAGTTGACCGGCGACGTTGGCGCCGACGATCGCGGCGATGGCCAGCCAGGCGTCCCAGGGCTGCCCCTGCCCCAGCACGACCAGGCCGACCACGGTGGCGATCACCGGGTGGATGCTCATGAACACCCCGTAGGCGCCGGCGGGCACCCGGCGCAGCGCCAGCAGGTCGACGAACAGCGGGACGGCGGAGGCCAGCACCCCCGCGGTGACGGCGTACCCCGCGACCACCAGCGACGGCGGGTGCGCGACCAGCACGACGATCCCCACGGGGAGGAACAGCAGCGCCGACAGCCCCGCCGCGGTGGCCGGGCCGGTGCCGCCGGGCACCCGGGCACCGAGCTGCCGGTTGACCAGGATGTAGCCGGCCCAGCAGGCGGCGGCCAGCAGCCCCAGGGCGATCCCGGTGTGGTCGGTCGTCGGCTGCGGCCGGCTGAGCGCGACCACGCCCGCGAGGGCCACCAGCGCGCAGACCAGGTCGCGCCGCCGCCGGGAGGCGGCCAGCGCCACGCCGAGCGGACCCAGGAACTCCAGCGTCACCGCCAGGCCCAGGCCGATCCGCTCGATCGCCGCGTACAGCGACAGGTTCATCGTCGCGAACACCACGGCCAGCAGCAGGACCGGCCGCCACTGGGCCGCGGTGAGCCGCCACGGCCGCGGCCGGACGACGCCCACCAGCACGATCCCGGCCACCCACTGCCGCACAGCGACGACGCCGACCGCACCGATCACCGGGAACGCCAGCGCCCCGACCGCCGCGCCGACCTGGTTCGCCAGCGCGCTGCTCAGCATCAGCGCCACACCGACGCCCGCCCCTGAGGGGAGGCCGGGCAGACGTCCTGCCCGCTGGTCGGCTGCGGCCTGGTCGATCTGCTGGGCGCTGCTCACCGGTCGACCCTGACCCGGACGGGTGCATGCGCAAAATGCAATCACCGCGGGATGCATACGCTGCACGCATGACCGTTGAGCTGCGGCACCTGCGGTGCCTGGTCGCGATCGTGGAGACCGGCACCTTCACCGACGCCGCCATCGAGCTCGGCGTCTCGCAGGCCGCCGTGTCCCGCGGCCTCGCCGCCCTCGAGGGCGAGCTCGGCACCCGGCTGCTGCGGCGCTCCGCACGCCAGGTCACCCTCACCACGGCGGGACAGCGGGTGCTCGACCGGGCCCGGCGGGTCCTCGCCGAGGTCGGCCAGCTGGTCGAGGAGGCCGGCGGTACCGCGACCCGGCTGCGGATCGGGCACGCCTGGTCGGCGATGGGCCGGCACACCCTGGACTTCCAGCGTCGCTGGGCGGTCCAGCAGCCGGGCACCGAACTGCGCCTGGTGCGCACCAACTCCCCCACCGCCGGCCTGGCCGACGGGGCCTGCGACGTGGCCGTCCTCCGGGTCCCGCCGGACCCGCAGCGCTTCGACAGCGCGCTGGTCGGGGTGGAGCGGCGGGTGTGCGCGGTCGCCACCGACGACCCCTGGGCCCGCCGCCGGTCGCTGCGGATGGCCGAGATCGCCGAACGGACCCTGCTGGTCGACCGCCGGACCGGCACGACGACGCCGGAACTGTGGCCCGAGGGGGCGCGCCCGGCGGTCTCGCACACCCAGGACGTCGACGACTGGCTCACCGTGATCGCCACCGGCCGCTGCGTCGGGGTCACCGCGGAGGCGACCGCTGCCCAGTACCAGCGCCCCGGGGTCACCTACCGGCCGATCCGGGACGCCGAGCCGGTCGCCGTCCGGCTGGCCTGGTGGCGAGACGACCCGCACCCGGCGTCACCGGCCGCCGTCGCCCTGCTCACCGAGCTCTACCGGCGCAGCTGACGACGGCTCCCTCACCCGCAGGGGTGAGCGAGCCGGACAGCGCTGTCGCGCGGGGCGCTTCCTGTCGTTGAGGAGACGTTCGGTCCCACGGTCAGACAGGCGGAGGAACAGGGTCATGCGGGTCGCGCTCTTGGTGTACGGCGTGCTGTACGTCGTCATCGAGGTCGTCGGGTACCAGCTGGAGCAGGTCAGCTGGCCCGAGCTCACGCCCCTGGACGTCGCCACCGCGCTGACCAACGCCTTCCTGACCGTCGCCGTGCTCGTCGCCGTGCTGGTGGGGATCGACCTCGCCGGACACCGCTGGCGCCGCCACCTGCGGACGGTCGCGCAAGAGCGGGCCCGGCTGGCACTCGAGGAGTGGGCGGCCCCCGAGCCGCTCACCGTGCAGGCCTGGCGGCCGGGGCCCCTGGCGCTGCCCGCCGCCGCGGCTCCCCGTCCGACGGGGAGGACGCGGACCAGGACAGGCCCGGCGCAGGAGGGCCGCGCGCCCGACGCCCACGCACCGAACGCCTACGCCCGCCAGGCCTGGTCGGAGGACGCCTCCCGGGACGCCTCCGGACGCCTGCTCTGATCCTCCGCGCCACGGCCCGGATCGGCTCGCCGGGGATCTTTGTGCCCCTGACCTCCCACAGATCGACAGAACCCGCTAGGGTCGTACTCGTCGGGAAGGCCCTGCGCATTGGCAGGACCCCGACGCACGACCTCAGCTAGGAGCGAGCAATGCCCGAAGGAACAGTGAAGTGGTTCAACGCAGAGAAGGGGTTTGGCTTCGCCACCCCGGACGGCGGCGGCCCGGACGTCTTCGTCCACTACTCGGCCATCCAGACCAGCGGGTACCGCTCGCTCGATGAGGGCCAGCGCATCTCGTTCGACATCGAGCAGGGCCAGAAGGGCCCGCAGGCGGCGAACGTCAACCCGGTCTGATCTCCAGACCGAGGAGCTGAACGCAGCCCTCTCGAACCACCGACAGTGCCCCCGCCCGGGAAACCGGACGGGGGCACTGTCGTGTCCGGCCCCGGTGGTCAGCGCGCCCGGGGCACGTACCCGCCGATCAGGGCGGACATCAGCAACGCTCCGTCGTCGGGCCCGATCGCAGCCGCGGCGTCGGCGAAGGCCCGCCAGCGCTCCCGCTCCACGTCGGTCATCGCGCTGGCAGCCCGGGCGCCGGCCTGCTCCAGCAGACGGTCCCACTCGCTCTGCGGTGTCGGCCAGAGACCGGTGAGCCGGCGAGCCTCCCCCGAGACGGCGGTGAACCGGACGATCTCGCCGGCGTGGTTGGTGAGCGCCTCGGCGTAGCCGGCGGTGACCAGCGCGTTGGCCGCCGAGACGACCTGCGGCTTGGGCAGGCCGCTGGCCGGCACGACCGCGCCGAGGTAGGGGGCGCTGCCGTGCGGCGGTTCGTCGATCAGCCGGACGATCGCCCGCAGGACGGGGAGATCGCGGGTGAACCAGGTGTCGGCCAGGGGCTGCGGGGTGCTCATGGGTCCTCTCGGCGGACGGCGGCGCCACCGGACGCGGCGCCGCGCCCACGGTACGAGCACCGGACCAGGGCAGCGCAGCCGCACATCACCGGCCACCCGGCCGCTGCTTAGCGGGGCGAACTTCGTTACCGGATGTTGATCGACCCTTGCGCTGGGCGATGACAGGATCGGGGTGTCCACCGCCCCGCACGCGAGCTCGCGCCGCCCGCTCGAGGAGACCCGTGTCCCGACGCAGCACGCCCCGCGCCGTCGTCCTCGGCCCGG
Source organism: Modestobacter sp. VKM Ac-2978 (assembly GCF_026968025.1). Classification (NCBI taxonomy): domain Bacteria; kingdom Bacillati; phylum Actinomycetota; class Actinomycetes; order Geodermatophilales; family Geodermatophilaceae; genus Modestobacter; species Modestobacter sp. VKM Ac-2978. Next base: position 209,345 of record NZ_JAPVBP010000010.1, read on the forward strand.
TCCTCGGCTCCCTCCTCGGTCTGACCCTCGTGGCGTCCACCGTCGGGCCGGCCGGCGCTGCCTCCGGCGCCGACCCGGTACCCGTAGTCGTCTCCTCGACGGCGGTCGACGGGCTGGACGGTCCCGGCGACCTCGTGGCCGACCCGCTCGCCACGGCCGCTGACCCGGGCTCGACGGTCGCCGCCGACGCCGGACCCGCCGCGACGGTCAGCGACCCGTGGCCACTGCGGGAGGAGGAGGTGACCGTTCTGGGGACGGGGTTCTCGCCGGAGGAGAAGGTCACCGCCGAGCTGCCCGCACGCCTCCGGGGCCAGCTCGGCACTGCGGTGGCCGGCCCGGACGGCACCGTCGCCATCCCCGTGCGGGCGCCGACGGCGCTGCAGGCCGGCGCACACGAGGTCCTGCTGCGTGGCACCTCGGGTGCCACGGCGAGCACGAGCATCCAGCTCCGTCCGGTGGTCGAGGACCAGCTCACCCGGCTCGCCCGCTGGTGGCCGCGCGGCTGACCGCAGCCTCCGGCGCCTGACCGCAACGCCGCTGACCAGGGCGGCAGGGGCCCCGGCACGGGTGGCGGAGCCGCCGTACCGTGGGGTCATGACCACTTCCGCCCACCAGCCCCAGGTCGTCAAGAGCGACGAGGAGTGGCGCGCCCAGCTGTCGCCGGAGGAGTACGCCGTGCTCCGCCAGGCGGGTACCGAGCGGCCGTGGACCGGTGAGTACGTCGACACCAAGGCGGTCGGCACCTACTCCTGCCGGGCCTGCGGCGCCGAGCTCTTCCGCTCCGAGACGAAGTTCGACTCGCACTGCGGCTGGCCGTCGTTCTACGAGCCCTCCGAGCAGGACAACGTCGTCCTCCGCGACGACACCGCGCTCGGGATGCGACGCACCGAGGTCCTCTGCGGCAGCTGCCACAGCCACCTCGGCCACGTCTTCGCCGACGCCCCCCAGACCCCCACCGGCGACCGCTACTGCATCAACTCCGTCAGCATCAAACTGGACCCCAGCAAGAGCTGACACCCAGCACGACAGAGAGGCCCGTACCCCAGTGGGGCACGGGCCTCTCTGCGTGACCGGGAACGAGTACGGACCCGCCGCTGTGTCGCGCCAGCGACCCCGCGGGACCCGGCGCGGGCCCGGAGGGTCCCGCCGGGGACGGCGGCCAGCGGCTCGGCGATCCTGACGCGGGGCCCGGAGGGTCCCCGGCAGGACCGCCGGGAACGGCTCAACGCCAGCCGGGCACGACTCCTGGCCGCGGTGTCATCGCGGAGCGATGACCATGTGCATCATCACGGCAGGTCCGCCACCAGCTCCGCGACCTGCTTGCGGGTGCCGGTGTAGAACGGCACCTCCTCGCGCACGTGCCGGCGGGCCCGGCTGGCGCGCAGGTCGCGCATCAGGTCGACGATGCGGTGCAGTTCGTCGGCCTCGAAGGCGAGCATCCACTCGTAGTCGCCGAGCCCGAACGAGGAGACGGTGTTGGCCCGCACGTCGGGGTAGGGCCGGGCCTGCATGCCGTGCTCCTTGAGCATGTCCCGCCGCTCCTCCTCGGGGAGCAGGTACCACTCGTAGGAGCGCACGAACGGGTAGACGCAGACGAAGCGGCGCGGCTCCTCGTCGGCGAGGAACGCCGGCACGTGGCTCCGGTTGAACTCGGCGGGGCGGTGCAGCGCCATCTGCGACCAGACCGGCTCGAGGCGGCGACCCAGGGCGGTGCGGCGGAACCGGCCGTAGGCCTCCTGCAGCGCCTCCGGGGTCTCGGCGTGCCACCAGATCATGAGGTCGGCGTCGGCGCGCAGGCCGGCGACGTCGTAGACGCCGCGGACGACGACGTCCTTGCCGGCCAGCTCCTCGAACAGGGCGGTGACCTCGTCGGCGGCGGCGCCGCGCTGGTCGTCGTCGAGCGGACGGGCCAGCTTGAACACCGACCACATCGTGTAGCGGATGAGGGCGTTCAGCTCGTTCGCCCGCTTGCCGATGCTGCGCTCTTCGGTCTGCTCGCTCATGTCCTCATTGTCGCGCGCCCGGCGGGGACCGCGTCGTCGGGATCCGGTCAGCCGACGGCCGTCCGGCGTCCTGGCGGGCGCAGCACCAGCGCGACGCCGACGGTCGTGACCACCACCCCGAACAGCGACAGCGGCAGCAGCTCCTCGCCGAACAGCAGGTAGGCCTCCACCGCGGTCGCCGGCGGGACCAGGTACAGGAGGCTGGAGACCCCGGAGGCGCTGCCGCGCCGTAGCAGGAGGAGCAGCAACAGGACCGCCCCCAGGGACAGCGGCAGCACCAGCCAGACGAGGGCGAGGACGAAGTCGGCCGTCCACTGGATGGCCATGCTCTCGGTGAGGCCGGCGACGGCGACCAGCGCGAGGGCGGCGGCGGCGTACTGCACGGCGGTGCCCGACAGCAGCGGGATGTGGTCGCCGTGCTTCTTCTGCCACAGCGTGCCCGCCGTCCCGCACAGCAGCGCGACCAGGCACGAGACGACGCCGACCGGCGGGACCGTGCCCTGCTCCCCCGCCGCCCCGGCGAGCCCCGGGGCGAGGACCAGCGCCACGCCACCGACGCCGAGGACCAACCCCAGCCACTGCACGGCCCACAGCCGCTCGCCGAGCAGCCGGGCGGCCAGCGCCGCCGTCAGCACCGGCTGGAGGCTCACCGTGACCGCGGCGACGCTGGCGGGCAGGCCCGAGTCGATGGCGAAGAAGACCCCACCGAGGTAACCGGCGTGCAGCAGCAGCCCCGCGACCCCGGCCCGACCGGCCGACGTCCGGCCGGCCGGCCACGCCGCCCGCAACGCGACGGCGAGCGCCGCCAGCAAGACCCCCGCCAGCGCCAGCCGTAGCGCGAGGAAGGTGAACGGCTCGGCGTAGGGCAGCCCGTACTTGGCGCCGACGAACCCGGTGCTCCAGAGCAGCACGAAGACGACGGGGGCGACGGCGATCGCCGCGCGCCGGACGCGGGCCGGTGCGCTCACAGCAGGGCGTGGACCGCCCGGCGGGCGTCGCGGACGCAGGCCGGCACCCCGACCCCGCCGTAGGCGGCCCCGGCCACCGCGAGCCCGGGGACGGCGTCGACCGCCGAGCGGATCGCAGCGACCCGCTGCGGGTGCCCAACCAGGTACTGCGGCAGCCCGTCGACCCAGCGCACCAGCTCGGTCTGCACCGGTTCGGGCCGCTCGAGGTCGAGCAGCTCGGCGACGTCGGCGACCACGGCGGCGGTGAGCTCGGCGTCGTCCCACTGCAGGGCGGCGTCGTCGCCGAAGCGGCCCACCGACGACCGGACCCGGAGCACCGGTGCACCCTCGGGGCCGGACAGGTGCGGCCACTTCGACGAGGAGACGGTGACGCCCTTGACCAGCCGGCCGGTCACCGGCGGCACGAGCAGCCCCGAGCCGGCCGCGACCGGCTGGTCGGGGAAGGCCATGGCGACCACGGCCATCGACGCGTACGGGATGCCCTGCAGCGGCTGCACCGCATCGGGGGCGACGTCGGCGAGCAGCCGGGCGGCCGGGCCGGCCGGGGTGGCGAGCACGACGGCGTCGGCGGTCAGCGTCCCGCCGCCGTCGACGTCCAGCTCGAAGCCGGCGGGGGTGCGGCGCAGCGCCGTGACCCGGGTCCGCAGCCGCACCTCGGCGCCCGAGGCACGCACCAGGGCGTCGGGCAGCGAGCCGATGCCCTCGCGGACCGTGACGAACACCGGGCCGTCGACGTCGCCGCGGCTGCGGGCTCCGGCGTCCCGGGCGGCGACGGCGGCCCCCAGCAGGGAGGTGGCAGCCGGCAGCTCGGCGGCGAGCGCGGGCATGGTGGCGGCGAGGGAGAGGTCGTCGGGGCGGCCGGCGTAGACGCCGCCGAGCAGCGGCTCGACGAGCCGGTCGACGACCTCGTCGCCGAGCCGCTCCCGCAGCAGGCCGCCGACGGAGACGTCGCCGTCCAGCTGCAGCGGAGGCAGTTCCGCCTCGGCCCGCACCCGGGCGACCCCGGCCGGGGTCAGCACACCGTCCAGGCCGTCGGCGGTCGTCGGCACGCCCTGGAGCGTGCCGGCCGGCAGCGGGAAGCGGCCCTCGGGCAGCACGATGGCGGCCTGGGTGGTCTGCGCAGGCACCAGCTGGTCGGCCAGGCCGAGCTGCTCGATGAGCTCGACGGCCTCGGGCACCCGGGCCAGCACCGCCTCGGGGCCGGTGTCGTACCAGCGACCGGCGAGGTCGACCCGGTCCAGCTTCCCGCCGATGCGGTCACCGGCCTCCAGGACGACGACCTCCCCGTCGGGGTGCGCGCGGCGCCACTCGAACGCTGCGGTGAGCCCGGTGATCCCGGCGCCGACGACGACCAGCCGGCGGGTGCTCATCTCGCGGTCAGCTCGTGCACCAGCTCCACGACGTGGGTGAGCACGCCCGGGTCGGTGTCGGGCAGCACGCCGTGGCCGAGGTTGAACACGTGCCCACGGGCGGCCCGGCCCTGCTCGACGATGCGGCGCACCTCGCGGTCGACGGTCTCCCGGTCGGCCAGCAGGACGGCGGGGTCGAGGTTGCCCTGCAGTGAGTACCCGGGGCCGACGCGGCGGGCGGCCTCGTCCAGCGGCACGCGCCAGTCGACGCCGACGACGTCGGCACCGGCGTCGCCGATCAGCGGCAGCAGCTCCCCCGTGCCCACGCCGAAGTGCACCTTGGGCACCTCCGGGCGGGCCAGCCCGTCGAAGACGGCACGCGAGTGCGGCAGCACGCGCCCGGCGTAGTCGGCCGCGGACAGGACCCCCGCCCAGGAGTCGAAGAGCTGCACCGCGCTGGCGCCGGCGTCGACCTGCACGCGCAGGAACGTGGCGGCGCTGACCGCGAGCCGTTCCAGCAGCCGCTGCCAGGCCGCGGGCTCGGCGTACATGAACGCCTTGGTGCGGGCGTGCTCCTTGGAGGGGCCGCCCTCGATCAGGTAGGTCGCCAGGGTGAACGGCGCCCCGGCGAAGCCGATCAGCGGCGTGGCACCGAGCTCGGCGACCAGCCGCTGGACGGCGGTGGCCAGGAACTCCAGCCGGTCGGGCTCCAGGGCGGGGAGCGCGTCGACGTCGGCGACGGTGCGCAGCGGCGAGGCGATCACCGGCCCGACGCCCGGCTTGATCTCGATGTCGACCCCGGCCACCACCAGGGGCAGCACGATGTCGGAGAAGAGGATGGCCGCGTCGACGCCGTGCCGGCGGACCGGCTGCATCGTGATCTCGGTGACCAGGTCGGGGTCCTGGCAGGCCTGGAGCATCGCGGTGCCCTCACGCAGCGCGCGGTACTCCGGCAGCGACCGGCCGGCCTGGCGCATGAACCAGACCGGCGTGCGCGAGACCGGCAGGCCCCGCATCGCGCGGACGAGATCGGAGTCGGCGGCCGGTCCTGCAGCTGTTCCCACGGACGCCGATCCTCCCAGACGTCACCGTGGCCGGCTCCGCCCCTCCACCAGGCCCTGCACCGGATCCCTCCAGCGGGCCGGGCGCAGCGGAGGTCACGGCTGTGCGTCGGCTGGGCGGGGCGGCGCGTCGGGGCGGGCACTCCGGTCGTGGGCGACCTACCCTGCGCAGGTGGCCCAGCAGCGCAAACGCCTCGACGACGGCACCCCGCCGCCGGAGCGGCCGGTCGCGTTCCAGGCCGCCCTGGAAGCACTGGCCACGGTGCGCCCCCGGCCGGAGGTCGTCGTCGAGCAGATCCCGGCGCCGCAACGACTCGCCCCGTGGTCCTCCGCGATCGGCGTGCGGGTCGCCCACCCCGACGACGAGGAGGAGGAGGAGCTGGCCAGCGGCCGGTTCATCCTGCTGTACGACCCGGAGGGGCACGACGCCTGGCAGGGCACCACCCGCTGCGTCGGCTACGTCTCGGCCAGCACCGACTCCGACATGGTCGACGACAGCATGTTCTCCGAGGTCGCCTGGAGCTGGCTGACCGACGCGCTGGCCGAGTCCGGGGCCGCCCACCACTCCGTCGGCGGCACGGTCACCCGCACCGCCTCCACCCGCTTCGGTTCGATCGCCGCCCCGGAGCACTCGGTCGACGTCGAGATCCGCGCCTCCTGGACGGCGGAGGGCACCGACCTCGACCGGCACCTCACCGCCTTCCTCGAGGTGCTCGGCACGGCCGCCGGCCTGCCCCCACCGGGGATCCGGCTGCTCGCCGCTACCGAGCAGACCGGCCCCGACGACGCCTAGACTCGGCGTCCGTACTCCACTCGGCGTAATCGGACGTCGGCCGAGTGCGCGGACACGCCGGGCCGTTCGCCGGGTGATCACCCGTTGATCACCTGGTCGTCGACCCGGTCCGACGACGGGAGGGTCGATGCCCCAGGGCCAGCCGTGGTCCGACGGCGTCCTCTTCGGTCCGCACGCCAGCGCCCTGGTCGTCGACCCGTTCCCGCTCGTCCGGGAGGCCCTGGCCGGCCGGCTGCGCACGCTGGGCGCCCGGGACGTCGAGGAGGCCGCCTCCCTGGAGGAGGCGCGGGTCCGCGCGCACGTCTCCGGCCCGCGGGCACTGTGCGTGCTGGAGGTCGACCTGCCCGAGGTCGAGCCGGAGGCCGCCGGCCGCGGCGGGGACCACGGGCGCGGGCTCGAACTGCTCCCGACCCTGCGCACCGAGGGCTGGCCGGTGACCGTCGTGCTGACCTCGGTCACCGACCCGGCCGTCGTCCGGGCGGCCTTCCTGGCCGGGGTGCAGGGCTACCTGCTCAAGACCAGCCCGCTGGCCACGGTGACCGGAGGGCTGCGGGCGTCGCTGTCCGGGGAGGTCTTCGCCGACCCCGGGATCGCCACCAGCCTGGCCCGAGGGCTCACCCGGAGCGGGGTGGAGGAAGCTGTCGGGGAGTTGTCCGCCCGGGAACGGGACATCCTGCGGCTCGTCGCCGACGGGCACACGAACAAGGAGATCGGCGAGAAGGTGGACCTGTCCGCACTGACCGTGAAGAGCCACCTGGCGCGCATCGCGCGCAAGCTGGGCACCGGCGACCGGGCGCACATGGTGGCGCTGGGCCTGCGCTCGGGGGTCATCGAGTGACCACCGACCCGGGCACCGAGGTGCCCACCGACCCCGGGGTGGAGCCCGCCCTCGACGAGGGCCCGCCGGCGACGCCGCTGCTCGCCCCGCGCGACGGGCTGCCCCCGGTCGTCGAGACCTCGACCGCACTGGTCGCCTACGCCGACGCACTGGCCGCCGGCAGCGGCCCGGTCGCCGTGGACGCCGAACGCGCCTCCGGCTACCGCTACGGCCAGAGCGCCTACCTGGTGCAGATCCGCCGCGCCGGCGCCGGCACCGGCCTGATCGACCCGGTGCCGCTGCCGGACCTGACGGCCGTGCAGACCGCGATCGGCGACGCCGAGTGGGTGCTGCACGCGGCCAACCAGGACCTGCCCTGCCTGGCCGAGCTCGGTCTGGTGCCCACCCGGCTGTTCGACACCGAGCTCGCCGCCCGGCTGGCCGGGCTGCCCCGGGTGGGGCTGGGCGCCGTCGTCGAGTCGCTGCTGGGCCTCTCGCTGCAGAAGGGGCACTCGGCGGCCGACTGGAGCACCCGCCCGCTGCCCGAGGACTGGCTGGTCTACGCCGCGCTGGACGTCGAGGTGCTGGTGGAGCTCCGGGACGCCCTGGCGGAGATCCTGGCGGAGCAGGGCAAGACCGAGTGGGCCCGGCAGGAGTTCGCCGCGATCCTGGCCGCCGGTCCCCCGGCGCCCAAGGTCGACCCGTGGCGGAAGACCTCCGGGATGCACGGCCTGCGCAACCGCCGCCAGCTGGGCATGCTGCGGGCGCTGTGGCAGGCCCGCGACGACCTCGCCCGGCGGCGCGACATCGCCCCCGGCCGGGTGCTGCCCGACGCCGCCATCGTCTCCGCGGTGCAAGCCGACCCGAAGACCGAGGGCGCGCTGCTGGAGCTCCCGGTGTTCCGGGGTCGGGCGAACCGGAAGCTGGTGAACACCTGGTTCGGCGCGCTGAACCGGGGCCGCGAGCTGCCGGAGGACCAGCTGCCGCCGCACAGCCGCCCCGGTGACGGGCCGCCGCCGGTGAACCGCTGGGGCGACCGCGACCCCGCCGCCGCCGCCCGGCTCAAGGCCGCCCGGGCCGCGCTGGCCCAGGTGTCGGAGCAGTGGTCGGTACCGGTGGAGAACCTGCTCTCCCCCGACCTGGTGCGTCGGCTGATGTGGGCGCCGCCCAGGCCGGCCGACGCGGCGGCCGTGGCCGAGGTGCTGCGCGCCGGCGGTGCGCGGGAGTGGCAGGTCGAGCTCACCGGCAGCCTGCTCACCGAGGCGATCGCCGCCGGCTGACGGTCAGCCGCGGAGCAGGTCGGCCAGCCTGAGCACGGTCCGCCAGTTGCGGGTCGTGCTCACCGGCCCGCCGCCCCGACGGGCCAGGGCTCCGGCGAGCGGGCTGGCCAGCTGGCCGTGCGGGCACCACAGGAACAGCTCACGGCCCTGCACCGCGAAGGCGTCGTCCCCCGGGTCGACCGTGCGCAACCACTCCCCCAGTTCGACCGGCAGCTCGGCGGCGGCGAAGGCGACGACGTAGCGGGTGGGGTCGGTCACCACGGCGCCGAGGGGGTCACGGGTGACGACGTCGAGGAACTCCTCGGCGGTGCGGACGACGACCGGGACCGGGAAGCCGAACCGGTGTTCCAGCGCCTGCTCCACCGACCGGCCCAGCTCCTCGGCCGGCGCGGACGCCTCGAGCACGACGTTCCCGCTCTGCAGCAGCGTGCGCACCTCCCGGTGCCCCGCGGCGACGAGCAGCTCCCGCAGGTCCGCCATCCCGACCCGGTGGGTGCGGCCGAGGTTGATCCCCCGCAGCAGCAGCACGTACCTGTTCATGCCGTCGGGCTCCGCCGCACTGTCAGCTCGTGCACCACGGGCACGGCGCGCGCCACTGCACGCCGTGCCCGTGGCCGGCCCGTCGTCACGGCATCAGCGTGCCGTGGCCGCCCGGCGGCGGGCCAGCGCGTCCACCGATGCGGCCAGCAGCAGCACCCCGCCGGTGATGACGAAGTTCAGGTACGCCGCCACCCCGAGCAGCCCCAGCCCGTTGGCGATGATCGCGATGACCAGGCCACCGAGCAGTGCGTCGCGGGCCCGTCCCCGCCCGCCGAAGAGGCTGGTGCCACCGATGACCGCGGCACCGACCGCGTACAGCAGCGTGTTGCCCGCACCGGCGTCCGGCGTCACCGAGCTCAGCCGCGAGGTGGCGAGGATGCCACTGATCGCGGCCAGGCTGGAGGAGATGACGAACGCCATCACCCGGATCCGGGTCACGTTGATGCCCGCCCGGCGGGCCGCCTCGGCGTTGCCGCCGACCGCGTACATGTGCCGGCCGAAGCTGGTGCGGGACAGCACGAAGGTGACCACCAGCAGCAGCAGGATGACCAGCGGGATGGCGTACGGGATGCCGGCCAGGTCGACCGCCGCCGACAGCGCCCGGTCCTGGCTGAGGATCGCGGTCACGCCGATCACCACCACGGCCATCAGCACCACCCGGAGGACGACCAGCACCAGCGGCTGGTGGGCCAGGTCGCGGGCACGCTTGGCCCGCCAGCGCCAGAGCTCGATCGCGGCGTAGCCGACCGCCACCAGCACGGCCAGCGCCCAGCCGACCGCCAGCGGCAGGTTCTCGTTGGCCAGTGCCCGGATCACCGGTTCCCGCACCGGCACGGTGCCGCCCTGGCCGATCAGCCGCAGGGTCACGCCCTGCCAGCCCAGGAACAGCGCCAGGGTCACCACGAACGACGGGATGCCGACCATGCCGACCAGGCTGCCGGTGAACACCCCGATCACCGCACCCGTGGCGATCGCGGCGAGGACGGCGACCGGCCAGCCGAACCCGCTCTGCACCAGCACCTGGGCCAGGACCGCCGAACAGACCCCGCTGACCACCCCGGCCGACAGGTCGATCTCGCCCAGCAGCAGGACGAAGACCAGGCCCATCGCCAGCACGACGATGGGGGTGGCCTGCACGGCGAGGTTGGCCAGGTTGAGCGGAGTCAGGAAGGTGCCCGGCCGCAACACCGTGAAGAGGATGCCGAGGGTGATGATGCCCAGGACGGCCGGGAGGGCTCCCAGGTCACCGCCGCGCAGCTTGTCCAGGTACCCCCGGACGGCGCCGCCGAGGGTGTTGTCCTGCCGGTCGCCCTCGAAGCCCGCGGCGGGCTTCTGCGGACCGCTCGCCTCGGCGGCGGTCAGTGTGTTGCTCGACATGACGTCCTCTCAGTCCTCGAGGTCTTCGGCCGAGAGACCCAGGTCACCGGACCGGCCGGAGGTGATGAGCTCGATGACCTGGGTGCGGTCGACCTGGTCGATCGGGACGTCGGCGGCCACCCGGCCCAGGTAGAGCGCAGCCACCCGGTCGGCGACCTCGAACACGTCGACCATGTTGTGCGTGATGAAGACGACGGCGTGGCCGGCGTCGGCCAGCCGGCGGACCAGGTCCAGCACCTGCCGGGTCTGTGCGACCCCTAGTGCGGCGGTCGGCTCGTCGAGGATGACGAGCTTGGACTCCCACAGCACCGCCTTGGCGATGGCCACGGTCTGCCGCTGTCCGCCGGAGAGGCTGGACACCAGCTGCCGGACGGACTTCAGGGTGCGGACCGACAGCTTGGCCAGCGTCTCCCGGGCCGCCACCTCCATCGACTGCTCATCGAGCAGAACGCCGCGCTTGCGCTCCCGCCCCAGGAACATGTTCTGGACGACGTCGAGGTTGTCGGCCAGCGCGAGGTCCTGGTATACCACCTCGATCCCGAGCTTGGCGGCGTCCCGGGGGCTGTGCAGCGTGACTCGCTCGCCCTCGAACTCCACCTCGCCCGAGTCGAACGGGTGGATGCCCGCGATGCCCTTGATCAGCGTGCTCTTGCCCGCTCCGTTGTCACCGACCAGTGCGGTGACCTTCCCGGGGTAGACGGTGAGGTGGACGTCGTGCAGCACCTGGACGGCGCCGAAGCTCTTGTCCACCCCCCGCAGTTCGAGGGTGGGCCGGCCGACGGCCGTGGTGCCGTGATCGCGCTCTGGAGCGGACACGTGAGTCCCTTCTCGGCTGGACAGGCCGACAGGGGCGCCCCCCGGAGAGGGCGCCCCTGCTGGCAGGTGGACTACTGGATGCCGAGCTCGGTGCAGGCGGCGGCGTACTCACCGGTGCACAGGTCGGCGGCGTCGACGTAGCCGTCGTCGACGACCTCCTTGACGTTGTCCCGGAAGACCGAGACCGGGTCCAGCAGCACGGCCGGGACGGTGCGGTCGCCCTCGACGTCCTCCACCTCGCCGTCGACCTCCGGGGTCTCACCGTTGACCAGGGCCACCGCGAGCTCGGCCAGCGCGGTGGCCTCCGCCTCGATCGGCTTGTAGACGGTCATGCACTGGTTGCCGGCCAGGATGTTCTGCAGGCCCTCGGTGGTGGCGTCCTGCCCGGTCACCGGCACGGTGCCGGCGACGTTGTTGCGGCCCAGGATGGAGATGACCGCGTTGGCGAGGCCGTCGTTGGCGGCCAGCACGCCCTGGATGTCACCGCCGGCCTGGGTGTACATCTGCTCGAAGATCGTCGCGGCCTGCTGGTTGTCCCACTCGGGCACGGCCTGCTCGGCTGCAACCGTGTACTGGGTCATCGGGTCGAGGACCTCGTGCGCGCCCTCGGAGAACAGCGTGGCGTTGTTGTCGTCCGGCGACCCGTTCAGGAACGCGATGTTCGCAGGCTCGTCGCCGAGGCACTGGGCCAGGCCCTCGCCCTGCAGGCGGCCGACCTCGGTGTTGTCGAAGGAGACGTAGTAGTCGGACTCCCCACCGAGGGTGAGCCGGTCGTAGTCGATCGTCTGGACGCCCTGCTGCTCGGCCTGCCGCTGGATGGCGGCGCCGGAGGCGGAGTCCAGGTTGACGATCGCCAGGACGGTGACCCCACCGGTGATCATCTGCTCGGCGATCGTCGCCATCCGCTGGGCATCGCCCTGCGCGTTCTGGATGTCGGCCTCGACGCCGGCCTCCTCGAACGCGGCCTCCAGCAGCGGGGCGTCCGCGCTCGCCCAGCGCGCCGAGGACGCGGTGTCGGGGAGGATCACCCCGACCTTGCCGGCGGCCTCGCCGCCGCCACCGCCACCGCCACCGCCGCCGCCGTCGTCGTCACTGCCGCAGGCGGCCATCGAGAAGACGAGTGAGGCTGCGAGAGCAGTCATCAGGGTGCGCTGTCGCGCCATGTTCGACCTGCCGTTCCTTCGTTGGATCCGGGAGATTTCCGGAAGTGATCGTTTACTGCCTCGGGTGTGACCGCAAGCACATGGCGGCACTGTTGCCGGACCGTGATCTAGAACCGGCCGGTCACCCCGGAGGGTGTGGAGCCTGCGGTTACCAGCGGGTAACTTCGCGGTGCCGCCCTGTCCGGGGCGGCACCGAGCTCATCGCGGAGGTCCTGTGTCATCTGGAGAGCGGTTGCCACGCCAACTGCGTGAGGTCGTCTTCGTCGACGGCGTGCGCACCCCGTTCGGCAAGGCGGGTCCGGCGGGCATCTACGCCGAGACCCGCGCCGACGACCTCGTCGTGCGCTGCATCCGCGAGCTGCTGCGCCGGAACCCGTCGCTGCCGGCCGAGCGGGTCGACGAGGTCGCCATCGCCGCCACCACCCAGATCGGCGACCAGGGCCTGACCATCGGCCGCACCGCCGCACTGCTGGCCGGGCTGCCGAAGAGCGTGCCCGGCTACGCCATCGACCGGATGTGCGCCGGGGCGATGACCGCGGTGACGACGACGGCCAGCGGCATCGCCTTCGGCGCCTACGACGTCGCGATCGCCGGCGGCGTCGAGCACATGGGGCACCACCCGATGGGCGAGGGCGTCGACCCGAACCCGCGGTTCGTCAGCGAGAAGATCGTCGACGGCTCCGCGCTGGTGATGGGCTCGACCGCGGAGAACCTGCACGACCGGTTCCCGCACCTGACCAAGGAGCGGGCCGACGCCTTCGCCCTGGCCAGCCAGCAGAAGTACGCCGCGGCGGTGGCCGCGGGCCAGATCGGCCCGGAGCTGGTGCCGGTGGCGACCCGCTCGGCCGACGCCGGCTGGGGCCTGGCCACGGTCGACGAGCCGCCACGGCCGAACACCACGCTCGAGGGCCTGTCGACGCTGAAGACGCCGTTCCGCCCACACGGTCACGTCACCGCCGGCAACGCCGCCGGGCTGAACGACGGCGCGACCGGGTGCCTGCTCGCCGCCGAGGAGGTCGCCGAGGAGCTGGGGCTCGACGTCGGCATGCGGCTGGTCGGCTTCGGCTTCGCCGGGGTCGAGCCCGAGGTGATGGGCGTCGGGCCGATCCCGTCGACGGAGAAGGCGCTGGCCCGCACCGGGCTGTCGATCACCGACATCGGCCTGTTCGAGCTGAACGAGGCCTTCGCCGTCCAGGTGCTCGCGTTCCTGGACCACTTCGGCATCGCCGACGACGACGCGCGGGTCAACCCGTGGGGCGGCGCGATCGCCGTGGGTCACCCGCTGGCCTCCTCGGGCGTGCGGCTGATGACGCAGCTGTCCCGGCAGTTCGCCCAGCGACCCGACGTCCGCTACGGCCTGACCGCCATGTGCATCGGCATCGGCATGGGCGGCACCGTGATCTGGGAGAACCCGAACTGGGAAGGGGCTGCGGCATGAGCGCCGTCTTCGCCGACGAGGTCGTCACCCGTGCGCTGGTCCGGTACCTGCGGGTGCCCGGGCTGGCCGGGGAGCTCGCGCTGATCACCCTGGACAACGGGCACGACCACACCCGGCCCTCCACGTTCGGGCCCGGCGGGCTGGCCTCGCTGGACGCCGCCCTGGACGAGATCGCCGCCCACTCCCCCGCCCCGGCTGCCATCGCCGTCACCGGGAAGCCGTTCATCTTCGCCGTCGGCGCCGACCTCTCCGGCGTCCCGTCGATCACCTCGGCCGCCGACGCCCGGGAGATCGCCGAGACCGGGCACCGGGTGTTCCGCCGGCTCAAGGAGTCGACGATCCCGACGTTCGCGTTCGTCAACGGCGCGGCGCTCGGCGGCGGCCTGGAGCTGGCGCTGCACTGCCACCACCGGACGATCGCCAGCACCGCCGTCGTGGCCTTCCCCGAGGTCTTCCTCGGCCTGGTGCCCGGCTGGGGCGGCACCCAGCTGCTCCCGGAGCTGATCGGGATCGACGCGGCGGTCACCGTGATCGTGGAGAACGCGCTGGCGCAGAACAAGGTGACCCCGGCGCCGAAGGCCGCGAGGCTGGGCATGGCCGACGCGGTGTTCGAGCCGGCCGACTTCCTGGAGCGTTCGCTGGCGTGGGCGGCCGGGGTGCTCACCGGGGACGTCGCCGTCCGCCGTCCCGAGGTCGACCGGACGGCCTGGGACGACGCGATCTCCCGCGCCCGGCAGCTCGTCGCTGCCCGCACCCGCAATGCGTCCCCCGGGGCGCTGCGTGCGGTGGAGCTGCTCGACCTGGCCCGGGCCGGCGACGCCGGCTTCACCACCGGGACGGCGGCCGAGGACGACGCGCTCACCGACCTGCTGATGAGCGAGGAGCTGCGGGCCGGCCTGTACGCCTTCGACCTGGTCAACAAGCGGGCCAAGCGCCCCGCGGGTGCGCCGGACCGCAAACTGGCCCGGAAGGTGACGAAGGTCGGCGTCGTCGGTGCCGGGCTGATGGCCTCCCAGCTGGCGCTGCTGTTCGCGCGCCGGCTCGAGGTGCCCGTGGTGCTCACCGACGTCGACCAGGCCCGCGTCGACAAGGGCGTCGGCTACGTGCACGGCGAGCTGGAGAAGCTGGCCGGCCGCGGGCGGCTCTCCCCCGACGCCCTCAACCGGCTGAAGGGCCTGGTCACCGGCTCGCTGGACAAGGGCGCCTTCGCCGACGCCGACCTGGTGATCGAGGCGGTGTTCGAGGAGCTGTCGGTCAAGCAGCAGGTGTTCGCCGAGGTGGAGGCGGTGGTCTCTGCCGAGTGCGTGCTGGCGACCAACACCTCGGCGCTGTCCGTGACCGAGATGGCCGCGCGGCTGCAGCAGCCCGAGCGGGTCGTCGGCCTGCACTTCTTCAACCCGGTCGCCGTCCTGCCGCTGCTGGAGGTGGTGCGCGCCGAGCGCACCGACGACGCCACGCTGGCCACCGCCTTCGCCGTCGGCAAGGCGCTGGGGAAGTCCTGCGTGCTGGTCGCCGATGCCCCGGCGTTCGTGGTCAACCGGCTGCTCACCCGGTTCCTCGGCGAGGTCACCGCGGCCGTGGACGCCGGCACGCCGGTGGCGGTCGCGGAGACGGCGCTGGAGCCGCTGGGCCTGCCGATGACGCCGTTCGAGCTGCTCACGCTGGTCGGTCCGCCGGTCGCGCTGCACGTGGCGGAGCGGATGCACGAGGCCTTCCCCGACCGCTTCGGCGTCGGCGCGGGGCTGCGTCGGATGGTCGAGCTGGGCAAGACCTCCGTCTTCACCGAGCCCGGCGTCATCGACACGGAGCTGGCCGGCATCGACGCGGGTGACTCGCCGCTGACCGCCGACGAGCTGCGCTCCCGGGCCGAGCGGGCGCTGGCCGAGGAGATCGGGCTGATGCTCGACGAGGGCGTCGTCCAGGCCGTGCAGGACATCGACCTGGCGATGCTGCTCGGCGCCGGCTGGCCGTTCTGGCTGGGCGGGATCAGCGCGTACCTCGACCGCGCCGGGGTGTCGGAGGCCGTCACCGGTCAGCGGTTCCTCCCGAGGGGCGTGGCCTCGCTCCCCGCGTAGTCGGCGGTCGCCGGCCCCACCTCCCAGGTGCCGACCTCACGTCGCAGCGTGAGGTCGGCACCCGGGGCGCGAGGACGGCGACCACGGGCCACCCCGGCAGGTCCTGCGTCAGCGGAACTGCTCGACGAACTCGCCCTCCGGCGGGATGGGCGTGATCACGTCCACCAGCACGCCGTCCGGACCGGACACGATGAAGTGGCGCTGGCCGAACGGCTCGGAACGCAGCGGTAGGACGGCGGTCAGCCCACCCTCGACGACCATCCGCTGGTGCTCGGCGTCCACGTCGTCCACCTCCACGTTCAACAGCACCCCGGCGGCGGGGCGGCCCCGGTGCGTCGCCGGCACGGTCGGGTGGTCCGCGGCCAGCACGGCGAGCTCCCACTGATCGCGCCGGAGGCTGACGTACCAGTCCGACTCGAAGGTCGGCTCGAACGCCAGGTGCTCGCGGAAGAAGCGCGCCGACCTGTCGAGGTCAGCGCTCATCAAGACGGGGTACACGCTGGTCAGTGCCATCTCGGCTCCTTACGTACACTGTGTCTGTAAGTGCAGCGACCCTATACGTACAGCGTGTACGTCACAAGGAGGAACCGTGCCGCGCCGTTCCCGCGCCGAGAGCGACGCCACTGCAGCGCGCGTGCTCGAGGTCGCCGCCCAGCTGTTCGCCCGGGATGGTTACGCCCATGTCGGCCTCGAACTCGTCGCGACCGAGGCCGGCGTCACCCGTGGCGCGGTCTACCACCACTACGCGGGCAAGTCGGCGCTGTTCCGCGCGGTGCTCAGCCGCCTGCAGGAAGGCGTCGCCGAGGCGGTCGCCCGCGCCGCCCAGGCGGCGGACGACCCGTGGAGTGGCCTGGAAGCCGGTTGCCGCGAGTTCCTGACGGCGAGCTCGGGCCCGGCCACGCGGCGCATCCTGCTCGTCGACGCACCCGCGGTGCTGGGGTGGGCCGAGTGGCGCGCCATGGACGCCGTGCACTCCGGCCGACTGCTCGAGGACGCCCTCACCGAACTGGCCGCCGCCGGCGCCATCGGTGCACACCCGGTCGCCGCGACGGCGGCGCTGCTGTCCGGGGCCATGAACGAGGCGGCACTGTGGATCGCCGCCAGCCCCGACCCCACCGCGGCGACCAGCGACGCATGGCTGCCGCTGCAGGCGATGCTCCGAGCGCTGCGCACCGACTGAGCCGGCCTGCCCGCGGCGGTCCCGCCACGGGCAGTGCGAGCCGGACGGGCAGGGCTCAGCGGAACTTGTGGGTGAGGCTGTCCATCGTGCGGTCCACCGAGGCGATCTTCACGTGCGAGATGCCGCCCTTCGCGCCCGCGGCGACCATCGCCTCGTGCGCTGCCCGCAGGGTCGCCCACACCGTGTCGGCGTCGCCCTCCAGCGTGGTGCCCAGCGCGCCGACCTCGGAGCGCAGCCCGGAGGCCTGGATCACCCGGATCGCGGCCTCGACGAAGGCGTGCGGGTCGTCCGGGGTGCCAGGCGGCGACGGCGCGACCTGGATCTCGGCAATGACGGTGCCGCTCACTGCTGACCCTCGGCGCCCTCGGGCTGCGGCACGGTCGGCGCCGCGGCGCGGTCGGCGACGCGGGCGGCCCACTCGACGATCCGGCGGGCGACGTCCTGCTCGGTGAGGCCGACGTCGGCCAGCACCTGACCGCGGCTGCCGTGCTCGAAGAACTGCTGCGGCAGGCCGAGCGTGCGCACCGGCACGTCGCAGTCGGCGTCCTGCAGCGCCTGGGAGAGCAGCGTGCCCACACCGCCGGCCCGGCCGCCGTCCTCGACGGTGACCACCAGCCGGTGCTCGCCGGCCAGCGCGACCAGCTCGTCGGCGACCGGCATCACCCAACGCGGGTCGACGACGGTGACCTCGATGCCGTGGTCGGCGGCGCGCTCGGCGACCGCGAGGCACATCGGCACCAGGGAGCCGACGGCGACCAGCAGCACCTCGGGGGTCGTGCCGCGACGCAGCACGTCGACCCGGCCGCGCCGCTCGATCGCCGGTACCTCCGGCGGCAGCGCGCCCTTCGGGAACCGGATGACGGTGGGCCCGTCGGAGACCTGCACCGACTCGCGGAGCGCCTCGCGCATCGTCGCCTCGTCCCGCGGCGCCGCCAGCTGCAGCCCGGGGACGATCGAGCAGATCGACATGTCCCACATGCCGTTGTGCGAGGCGCCGTCGGAGCCGGTCACGCCGGCCCGGTCGAGCACGAGGGTGACCGGCTGGCCGTGCAGCGCGACGTCCATCAGCAGCTGGTCGAAGGCGCGGTTCAGGAACGTCGAGTAGATGGCGACGACGGGGTGCAGGCCACCCATCGCGAGCCCGGCGGCCGAGGTCAGTGCGTGCTGCTCGGCGATGCCCACGTCGTAGGTGCGCTCCGGGAACCGCTCGGCGAACGGGGCGAGACCGGTCGGGTGCAGCATCGCCGCGGTGATCGCCACGACGTCGGAGCGCTCGGTGCCGATCCGCACCAGCTCGTCGGCGAAGACGTCGGTCCACTCCGGGCCCTTGGCGGCCGAGGAGAGCCCGCTGTCGGGCTCGAAGACGCCGGTGGAGTGCCAGGCGTCGATGGTGTCGGTCTCCGCCGGCGGGTAGCCGAAGCCCTTGGTCGTGACGGCGTGTACGATGACCGGCCCGCCGAAGGAGCGGGCCCGGCGCAGCGCCGACTCCATCATCTCCACGTCGTGGCCGTCGACCGGGCCGACGTACTTCATGCCGAGGTCCTCGAACATGCCCTGCGGGGCCAGGACGTCCTTGAGCCCCTTCTTGATCGCGTGCAGCGCGTCGTAGAGCTTGGTGCCGACGACGGGTGCGCGGTGCAGGGCCTGCCGGACGGCGGCCAGCGCCTCCTCGTACCCGGGGCGCAGCCGCAGCGTGGCGAGTGCGTCGGCCACCCCACCGATCGTCGGGGAGTAGGAGCGGCCGTTGTCGTTGACCACGATGACGACGGGGCGGTCCTGCGCGGCGGCGATGTTGTTCAGCGCCTCCCAGGCCATGCCGCCGGTGAGCGCGCCGTCGCCGATCACCGCGACCACGGGCCGGACGTCACCGCGGACGGCGAAGGCCTTGGCCAGCCCGTCGGCGTAGGACAGCGACGTCGAGGCGTGGCTGTTCTCCACCCAGTCGTGCTCGCTCTCGGCCCGGCTGGGGTAGCCGGACAGCCCGTCGCGCTGGCGGAGCTGGGCGAAGCCGTCGAGCCGGCCGGTGAGCAGCTTGTGCACATAGGCCTGGTGCCCGGTGTCGAAGACGATCGGCTCGCGCGGGGACTCGAAGACCCGGTGGACAGCGATGGTCAGCTCGACCGCGCCGAGGTTCGGGCCCAGGTGCCCACCGGTCTTGGCGACCGCGGCCACCAGAGCGTCACGGATCTCGCCGGCCAGCACCGGCAGCTGGTCGGGGCGCAGTGCCCGGAGGTCCGCGGGCCCGGTCAACGAGCTGAGCAACGACACGACGGGGCAGGGTCCTCTCGACGTCGGCGCGTCCGGTGGGGCGCAACCGGTGAAAGTCCACTGTAACGGCGAACCGGCGACCTGCCCGGCGGGAGACGGACCTAGAGCCGGGGCACCCAGCGTTCGCCGCGCAACGCCCCGGCGACCACCTCGACCCCGCGCGCGGCCCGGGTGAGCCGGGCACCCTCCCGCTCGTAGGCGCTGATCGCGGCCTCCATCGCCTCCGGCGGGAGCTGGTCGGCGAGCTCCACCCGGACGGTGCGCCAGCCGGCCCGCGCCGCTTCCAGCCCCGCGGCGACGTGGTCACCGGCGAACCGGGCCAGCAGCACCGGGTAGCGGCGCAGCACCTCGTGGGACCGGTAGTCCGGTGGCACCAGGTCGAACAGCCAGCTGACCGCGGTCCGCTCCCAGTCCGGGGCGCCGGGCGGCCGGACCTCGTCCGGCCAGCCCGGGGGCAGTGCGACGTCCACCCGGCCAGTGTGCGCCGAGGCCCCGTCCGCCTCGACCGCGGATCGCACATGTGTTCGAAGCGTGACCTGTCGGTGTCGCGTCGTACCGTCCGCGGCGTGACCGAGCCCCCTGGTGAGCTGGCGGAGACCCGAGCGGCCTACGACACCGTCGCCGTCGACTACGCGGCGCTGCTCCGCGACGACCTCGCCGGCAGTCCGGTGGACCGGGCGGTGCTCGGCCTCTTCGCCGAGCTGGTGCACGCCGGCGGCGGTGGTCCGGTCGGTGACCTCGGCTGCGGCCCGGGACGGGTCACCGCCCACCTGGCCGGCCTCGGGCTGGACGCCTTCGGCGTCGACCTCTCCCCCGGCATGGTCACCGTCGCCCGGCGCACGCACCCGGAGCTGCGCTTCGACGTGGGGTCGCTGACCGCCCTCGACCTGCCGGACGGCGACCTCGCCGGGGCGCTCGCCTGGTACTCGGTCATCCACACGTCGCCGGCGCGACAGCCCGCGGTGTTCGCCGAGCTGGCCCGGGTGCTGCGACCAGGTGCGCCGCTGGTGATCGCGTTCCAGGCGGGTGCGGACGAGCCGGTCCACCACCGGCAGGGCTACGGCCACCCGATCTCGCTGCACGGCTGGCGGCTGGACCCTGCCCGGGTCGCCGACCGGCTCGCCGCCGCCGGGCTCCCCGTGCGGACCCAGGTGCTGCGCGAACCCGAGCCACCGCACGAGAGGACCCGGCAGGCCTACCTGCTGGCCGTGCGGTCCTGACCCGACGCGGGCAGGTCCCCGGAGGCGCCGCGCAGGTCCCACAGCCGGAGGCCGACCACCGCGGCGAGCAGGCTCCCCAGAGCCACCGACAGCCAGTCGCCGTCGACCGCGTTGCTGACGGTGACCAGGACGAGGAACACCAGCGCCGCGGCCCAGAACCCGCGACTCACCGGGCGCACCAGCAGCCAGGCGTACGCCGAACGCGCCCAGCCGGCCGACCGCTCGCCACCCGTCGGATCAGCCACCGCACCAGCCTAGGCAGAGCGAGCCGGGCTGGCCCTCTCCCACGACTGGTGGGACGCGCCGGCACAGGCCGACGGACCGGCCCGGACCACCCACCACGCCCGAGTGAGAGCCGACCGGATCGCGGTACGGGAGACGCTCGCGACCGCCGATACCAGTCGTGACCCAGGACACACGGATCGACTGACGGGCCGGCCTGGGGACCGCCTGGCCCGCACGCACTCGGCAGCACTGGAGGTTCTGACGTGACCACCTACCGCAACGTCCGTGACCTGCTCACCGAGGCCGTCCACGAGGCGTTCCTGCTCGCCGACTTCCTCATCCGCAAGGCCGATGACCGGTGGGTCCTGCCGCGCGAGGACACCAGCCGCAGCCCTCTCTGACCCTCCCTCAGCCGCGCGCTCCCCGGCCGGGGGGCCGCGCGGCTAAGGTCGGCGCCGGCCGGCACGGGCGCCGACCGCGCGGCAGGAGGAGTGGCATGTGGTGACCAGCGGCCGAACCCGCGGCCGGCTGGCCGGAGCGGCCGCCGCGGTGGCCGTGCTCACCGGGACCGTGCTCACCGGCTGCGCGACGGACCCGGACGTCGCCGACCCACCCGCCGAGCTGGTCGTCGCCGCGGGCGAGTCCTCCGGGGTGTACTACCGCTACGGGCTGGGCCTCGCCGACGCCTTCGGTGCCGAGCTCCCGGACACAGCCGTCACCGCCGCGGTCACCAGCGGGTCGGTGGACAACATCGAGCGGCTGGCCACCGGCGACGCGGCGGTGGCCTTCGCGCTGGCCGACACCGCCGCCGAGGCCGCCGCCGGCACCGGCCCCTTCGACGCACCGGTCTCCCTCCGGGCCATCGCCCGGCTCTACACCAACGCGGTGCACGTCGTCGTCGCAGCCGGGTCCCCCGCCCAGCGGGTGTCCGACCTCGCCGGCCAGCGGGTGTCGGTGGGCGCCCCCGGTTCAGGCACCGAGGTGACGGCGCTGCGGCTGCTCGCGGTCGCCGGGGTGTCCGGTGACCGCGCCGTCCGCACCCAGCGGCTGGGCGTGCAGGAGTCGGCCGGCGAGCTGGCGGCGGGCCGGCTGGACGCCTTCTTCTGGTCCGGCGGTCTGCCCACCGACGGGGTCCAGGACCTGGTCGACAGCACCCCGGTGCGGCTGCTGCCCACCGACGACCTGCTGGTCGGCATGCGCGCCGACCACGGTGAGTACGTCGTCGAGCAGACGATCCGGGCCAGCGTGTACGGCCTGCCCGCCGACGTGCCGGGCATCGGCGTCCCCAACCTGCTGCTGGTGCGGGCGGACATGCCCGACGACCTCGCCGAGACGCTCACCGCCGCGCTGTTCGCCGCCCAGCCGGACCTGGTCGGCGCCCACCCGGCGGCGCGGCACCTGGACCAGCGCAGCGCCATCACCACCGCCCCGGTGCCGCTGCACCCGGGGGCGGCCGCCTACTACCGGGCCGCCAAGCCCGGCGTCAGTGGCGGCTGAGCCGCCGGAGCCGGCCGGACGGGCGACGGTGCCGCGTCCAGCCGGGGCAGCCGGACGGCGACGCACAACCCGTGCGGCCGGGCCGGGGAGACGGCGAGCCGGCCACCGCAGCGTTCGGTCAGCGCCGTCGCGATCGCCAGCCCGAGCCCCGAGCCGGGGACGTTCTGCTGGTCGGGCGCGCGCCAGAAGCGGCGGGTCGCCACGGCGCACTCCTCGGGGGTGAGCCCCGGCCCGTCGTCGACCACCCGGACCTCGACCTCGGCGTCCCCGGTCAGCTCGACCTGGACGTCGACGGTGCCGCCGCGGGTGAAGCGCAGCGCGTTGGACAGCACGGCGTCGAGCACCTGGTCCAGCGCACCTCGCGGGGCCAGCACCCAGCAGGTGCCGGCGCCGGTCAGCAGCACCTCGGTGTTCCCGGCGGCAGCGGCGTCGCTCCACATCCGCAGCCGGTCCCGGACGCACTCGCGCACGTCCACCGCCACCAGCGGGCTGGCGTCGTCCTCGGCCCGGGCCATGGCGAGGGTGTCGTCGAGCACCTGGGTGAGCCGCTCGATCTCCGCCATCGCCAGGCGGTGGTCCGCCCGAGCGCCGGGCACCAGCCCGGCCTCCAGCGCGTCGACCCGCAGCTGCAGCGCGGTGAGCGGGTTGCGCAGCCGGTGCGAGACGTCGGCGACCAGGGCCCGCTGCTGTGCGCTGGAGGTGCGGATCGCCTCGGCCATCCGGTTGAAGTCGGCGATCAGCCGACGCAGCTCCGGGGGCCCGGGGCCGACCTTCGCGCGGGCGTCGAGGTCGCCGGTGGTGAGGGTGTGCACGGCGTCGTCCAGCCGGTGCACCGGGCGCAGGATCCACCGGGACAGCGGTGCGGTCGCCAGCGCCACCAGCGCCAGCGCGAACAGCCCCGCGGCGGCCAGCAGCGCCCAGTGGACCACCACCTGCTGCACCACCCGATCGGTCGGCGACACGGTGACCACGGCGCCGGCCACCTCGCTGCCGCGCAGCACCGGCTCGGCGACGGCGACCGGGGCCGTCCGCCACGGCAGGACGGTGGGCGGCGGGCTGGACCGGCGGCCGGCCAGCGCCTGCCCCATGCTGTCCGCCGCGGCGGCCTCGGGTGCGTCCGGCGCCGAGCTGAGCAGCAGTTCCCCGTCCGGGCCGTGCACCTGCACCAGGACGCCGTAGAGCTCGCCGTACGCCCGCAGCTCCGGCTGCAGGGTCCGCACCGCGTCCCGGGCCAGCGCCGGGGCGGCGAGGCGGGCCAGCCGGGAGGTGTCGCCGGTGCGGTCGATGAGCAGCTCCTGGGTGCGGGCCTGCGCGTAGCTGGCGGCCAGCGGCACCTCCACGGCCAGCAGCAGCACGGCGACCAGGCCGAGGAAGAGCGCGATCAGCCGGCGCCGCACCGGGCCACCTCCCGGCTCACGGCAGCGGGACGGCGGCGCGCATCCGGTAGCCGACGCCGCGGACGGTCTCGATCAGCTCCGGGTCGCCGAGCTTGGCGCGCAGCGTGGCCACGTGCACGTCGAGGGTGCGGGTCGAGCCGAACAGCGTCGCGCCCCAGACCCGGTCCAGCAGCGTCTCGCGGGAGCAGACGGTGCCCTGGGCGCCGGCCAGCACGACGAGCAGGTCGAACTCCTTGCGGGACAGCTTCAGCTCGCCCCCGGCCAGGGTGACCCGCCGGGCGCCCGGGTCGACCTCGAGCGCACCGTGACGCAGCACCGGCGCCGCCGGCGGCTCGGCGAGCGCGACCGGCGGGGACGGGGCCGCGCGGTGACTGCGGCGCAGCACGGCCTCCATCCGCGCCAGCAGCTCGGCACTGCTGTAGGGCTTGACGACGTAGTCGTCGGCCCCGGCCCGCAACCCGGCGATCCGCTCCCGCTCCTCTGCCCGCGCCGTGACCGCGATGATCGGCACGTCGACGACCCGGCGCAGCGCCCGGCAGACCGCCAGCCCGTCCATGTCGGGCAACCCCAGGTCCAGCAGCACGAGGTCGACCGCGCGAGGCACCAGCGCCTCCTGCCCGGAGGACACCCGCTGCACCAGCACCCCGTGCCGGCGCAGCACGTCGCCCAGCGCCGCCGCCACGCGGTCGTCGTCCTCGACCAGCAGGACCCGCACATCCCCTCCTCCGCGCTCCCGGGGGCCCGGCGACGTTAGGAGGACGTCAAGTCCTCGCCCGACGCTGGGCTCCGACGTCGAATGCTGTCACGGTCCCTCCGAGAAACGTGAGGGAGGCCACACCGTGTCCGTGCAGGGAACCGACGCCGGGAGCCCCGGCGAGCGAGCCGTCGGCTCGACGCCGGCACCTCCAGCCACGCCATCGCCCGTGGCCACGCCATCCCCGGGGGCGACAGCATCGCGCCCGGGCAGCGAGCCCACCGAGGAGCCGGCCCGGCCCGGCGCGCTGGGCGACGTGCCCGCCGAGGCCGATGCGGAGAAGCCGGCCCGGGTGCTCACCGGGCCGCTCCGGCTCGCCGTGAGCGTGGTAGCGGCGCTGCTCTCGGTCTACGCGCTGTGGAACGTCTTCTTCCCGGTGCCCGCACTGCAGTACCGGATCATCTTCCTCGCCGTCGTCCTGCCGCTGACCTTCCTGCTCTACCGCCCCGCCGTCCGGGTGCTGCGCGGCAGGAGCGAGGGCCCCGACCGGCCCAGCGTGCTGGACTGGGGCCTGGCGGCTGCGTCGCTGTTCGTGGCGATCTGGCCGCTGCTCGCCGGCTTCGACGCCTACATCTCCCGCGGCTTCCGGCCGCTGGTCATCGACGTGGTCTGCGGACTGGCGCTGTGCGCGCTGGTGCTGGTGGCGACCTGGCGGACCGTCGGCCCGGTGCTGCCGGTGATCTGCCTGCTGTTCATCGGCTACGCCTACCTCGGCGACCTGATCCCCAACGGCTGGCTGATCGGCCACCGCGGCTACGACTACCCCCGGCTGACCTCGCAGTTCGTGATGGGCACCGAGGGCCTGTACGGCGTGCCGCTGGACGTCGCGGCCACCTACATCATCCTGTTCACGATCTACGGGGCGGTGCTGGAGTTCTCCGGCGCCGGCCAGTTCTTCATCGACATCAGCTTCGCGGCCTTCCGCCGGTCGCGGTCGGCGCCGGGCCGCACGGTCACCCTGGCCGGCTTCCTGCTGGGCACCGTCTCGGGGTCCGGGACCGCGACCGCGGTCAGCCTGGGCAGCGTCGCCTGGCCCATCCTCAAGAAGGCCGGCTACCCGCGCGAGTCCGCCGGTGGTGTGCTGGCCGCCGCCGGGATCGGGGCGATCCTCTCCCCGCCGACCCTGGGCGCGGCCGCCTTCATCATCGCCGAGCTGCTCCGGGTCTCCTACCTGCAGGTGCTCGGCTACGCGCTGATCCCGACGCTGCTGTACTACCTCGGCATCTTCCTGGCGGTGGAGTTCGACGCCCGCCGGTTCGGCGTCCGCGAGGTGCCGCTGCAGCGGCAGAGCTTCTGGCGGCTGCTCGGCCGGTTCGGCTACCACTTCAGCTCGCTGTTCGTGATCGTGCTGCTGCTGGCGCTGGACCAGTCCGCGTTCAAGGCCGTCGTCTACGCCACGGCGCTGGCGTTCCTGCTGTCGTTCCTGGACCGCAGCCGGCGGATGACCCCGCCCCGGGTGTTCGACGCGCTGGCCAAGGGGGCCGCCGGCGTCCTGCCGGTCGCGGCCACCACGGCTGCCGCGGGGCTGATCGTGGCGGTGCTGACGCTCACCGGGCTCGGCCTCGACCTGTCCTCGATCATCGTCGACCTGGCCGGGCTGGTCTCCAGCAACGCGACCGCCCAGCTCATGGTCACCTGCGTGCTGGCCGCTCTCGCGGTGCTCGTGCTCGGGCTGGCGGTGCCGGTGACGGCCTCGTTCATCATCGCCGCGGTGGTCATCGCCCCGGCGCTGACCTCGCTGGGCGTGGCCACCCCCGAGGCCTACATGTTCATCTTCTACTACGCGGTGCTCTCCGAGGTGAGCCCGCCGACGGCGCTGGCCGCCGTCGCCGCCGCCGCGATCACCGGCGGCAACGCCTACAAGACGATGATCATGACGGGCAAGTACACGCTGCCCGCCTTCCTCGTGCCGCTGGCCTTCGTGCTGACCAGCAACGGCCAGGGCCTGGTCGGCGAGGGCGGGCTGGGCACCGTGGTGTTCGCGACCGCCGTGTCCGCACTCGCCGTCGCCGCCCTCGCCGTCGTCACCGGCAAGTGGCTGATCGGCCCGGCCCGGGCGCCGGAGCGGGTGCTCGCCCTCGCCGCCGCGCTCCTGCTGCTGTACCTGGAGACGACCACGGTGCTGATCGGCCTGGCCGCGCTCGTGCTCGCCGTGCTGGTGCACCTCGTCGGCCTCCGCAGGCACCCCGCTCCCCCGACCCCCCAGCCGCCCCCCGACGACGGGCCGGAGACGGCCCCGCCGTCCGCCACCCGGAACGCACCGCCCATCCCGACCCAGGAGGTCACCTCGTGAGAAGGCCCCGCACCCCCGTCCTGCTCGCCGTCGCATCAGCCACCGCACTCGCCCTCGCCGGCTGCGGCGAGGCCGGTGGTGGCGGTGGCAGCTCCGCCGAGGGCGAGAGCGCCGGCTGCGCCGAGCCGGCCGGCGGTGGCCGGCTCTCCATCGCCACCGGCAACACCACCGGCGTCTACTACATCCTCGGCGGCGGCATCGCCGCCGTGCTCACCGACCAGGTCGAGGGCACCGAGGCGACGGCGGAGGCCACCAACGCCTCGGCGGAGAACATCCGGCTGGTCTGCGCCGGTGACAGCGACATCGGCTTCTCGCTGGCCGACACCGCCGCCGACGCGGTCAACGGCGAGGCCGGGTTCGCCGGCGAGCCGCAGTCGGTGCAGGCGCTGGCCCGGATCTACAGCAACTACACCCAGGTCTTCGTCCGCGCCGACGCCGGCATCGAGTCCATCGCGGACATGGCCGGCAAGACGGTCTCCACCGGGTCGCCGAACTCCGGCACCGAGGTGATCGCCACCCGGCTGCTGGAGGTCAACGACCTGGGCACCGGCGACGTCGACCAGCAGCGGCTGGGCCTGCCGGAGAGCGTGCAGGGCATGAAGGACGGCTCGATCGACGCGCTCGTCTGGTCCGGCGGCCTGCCCACCGGCGGCATCACCGACCTGGTCACCTCGATGGGCGAGGACGTGGTGGCGCTCCCGCTGGACGAGGAACTGCCCAAGATGCAGGAGGCCTACGGCGAGGCCTACACCGAGGGCAGCATCCCGGCCGACACCTACGGCCTGCCCGAGGACGTCGCCACGATCGCCGTCCCGAACCTGCTGGTGGTCAGCGACGCCATGCCGGAGGACGTCGCCCAGGACGTGACCCGGGCGATCTTCGAGAACCTCGACGACCTGGCCGCGGTGCACCCGGAGGCGGAGAACATCTCCGCGGAGACCGCCACCGACACCGGCGACGTGCCGCTGCACCCGGGCGCCGAGGCCTACTTCGAAGAGCAGGGCTGAGGCGTGGGCGACGTCGCACTGGCACCGGGCGTGTGGGGGGTGCTGGCCACCCCGTTCCGCGGGCCGGCCCTGGAGGTCGACCGGGACAGCCTGACCCGGCTCGCCGGGCACCTGGAGAGCGCCGGCGCCACCGGGCTGACCGTGCTGGGGGTGTTCGGGGAGGCGGCCCGGCTGTCGGTCGCCGAGCGTCGGGCGGTGCTCGGCGCGGTGGTCGACGCCGTCTCGCTGCCGCTCGTGGTCGGTGCGACGTCGCTGGCCACCGCACCGCTGCTGGACGAGGTCCGGATGGCCCAGGAGGTCGCCGGCGACCGGCTGGCGGCGGTCATGGTGCAGGTGCACTCCCCCAGCGCCGACGTGCTGCGGGCGCACCTGCAGGCGGTGCACGACGCGACCGGGGCGGCCGTGGTGGTGCAGGACTACCCGGTGGCCAGCGGCGTGCGGATCGGCGGGGACGACCTGGTGCGGGCGCTCACCGGCCTGTCGTTCGTCGCCGCGGTCAAGGCGGAGTCCCCGCCCACCGCGGCCGCCGTCGCCGGCCTCACCGCGCGGCTGGACGTCCCGGTGTTCGGCGGCCTGGGCGGGCTCGGGCTGCTCGACGAGCTCGCCGTCGGTGCGGCCGGGGCGATGACCGGGTTCTCCTTCCCGGAGGGCCTGGTGGCCTGCACCCGAGCGTTCGCCACCGACGGGTTCGCCGCCGCCCGCGAGGCCTTCCTGCCCCACCTGCCGCTGATCGCCTTCGAGCAGCAGCCGGGCATCGGACTGGCCATCCGCAAGGAGTGCCTGCGGCGTCGTGGGCTGGTCGCCGAGGCGGCGGTGCGGCCACCGTCGCCACCGATGCCCGCGGCGCTGCGCGACCAGCTGGTGCGCCAGGTGGACGCGCTCGCCGTCCCGGCCGGGGTGCGCTGATGGACCTCGGACTGGACGGGCGCACCGCGGTGGTGGCGGCCTCGACCGGCGGGCTGGGCGAGGCGGTGGCCCGGGCGCTGGCAGCGGAGGGCGCCCAGGTCGTGGTCGCCGGCCGGCGCGGGGACCGGGCGCAGCAGATCGCCGCCGAGCTCCCGCGCGCCGTCGGCGTCGAGGTGGACCTGACCGCCGCCGACGGGCCTGCCCGGCTGGTGGCCGCCGCCGAGTCGGCCTTCGGGCCGGTGGACGTCGCGGTGCTCAACGGGCCCGGCCCCCGGCCCGGTCGGGCGGCCGACCTCACCGACGACGACGTCACGGCGGCGGTCGACGCACTGGTGGCCCCGCACCGCCGGCTGGTCGCCGCGGTGCTGCCCGGCATGCGGGAACGCGGCTGGGGCCGGGTGCTGGCCGTCGGCTCCAGCGGGGTCGCCGCGCCGCTGCCCAACCTGGCGGCGTCCAACCTCGGCCGGGCGGCGCTCGCCGCCTGGCTCAAGACACTGGCCGCCGAGGTCGCCGCCGAGGGGGTGACGGTGAACCTGCTGCTGCCCGGGCGGATCGCCACCGACCGGGTGGCCGAGCTGGACCAGGCAGCGGCCGGCCGCACCGGGCAGTCGCTGGAGGAGGTGCGGGCCGCGTCGCGGGGCACGATCCCGGCGGGGCGGTACGGCCGCCCCGCCGAGTTCGGCGCGGTCGCGGCGTTCCTGTGCAGCGACGCCGCGAGCTACGTCACCGGCACGGCGCTGCGCTGCGACGGCGGCCTGGTGCGCAGCCTCTGACCTGCTGGTCCCGGCTCAGGCCGGGACCAGCAGGGCGACGCACTCCACGTGGGCGGTCATCGGGAAGCAGTCGAACGCCCGCAGCTCCGCCAGCCGGTAGCCCGCCTCGGCGAACGCGGCGACGTCGCGGGCCAGGGACGCGGGGTCGCAGGCCACGTAGACCACGGCGCGGGCACCGGCACCGGCGAGCACCCGGCTGACGTCCTGCCCGGCACCGGCCCGCGGCGGGTCCAGCACGACGACGTCCGGCCGGCCGAGGTCGCCGAGCAGCTCGGTGAGCCCGGGAGCGTCCACGTCGCCCTGCCAGACCTCGGCCTGCGGCAGGTCGGCGAGGTTCGCGTCGGCAGCGGCGCAGGCCGCGGCGTCGGACTCCACGCAGACCACCCGGCCCGCGGCGCCCACCCCGGGCGCCAGCGCCCCACCGAACAGGCCGGCACCGGCGTAGAGGTCCAGCACCGTCTCCCCCGGCTGCACCGCGGCGAAGCCGAGGACGGCGCCCACCAGCGCGTCGGCGGCGGCCGGGTGCACCTGCCAGAAGCCGGTGCCCTCGACCTCCCAGTCCCGGCCACCGGCGGTCCGCTGCGCCCGCCCGGCCGGCTCCTCGGGCACCTCGGCGCCGGGCCGCAGCACCTGGGTCTCCAGCGGCCGGCCGCGGCGGTCCAGCGTCGTCGTCGTCACCACACCGGCCGAGTCGAGGGCGACGTCCACGGCACCGGCGTCCAGCCAGCGCCGGGCCAGCACCGCCTGGGCGGCGGGCTCGGCGGTGATCGGGCAGTCGTCGAGCGGGACGACGTCGTGCGAGCGGTGCCGGCGCAACCCGGGCGAGCCGGTGCGGTCGACGGCGAACCGGGCCCGGGACCGCCAGCGCAGCGGCCCACCCGGCAGCGCCTCGACGGTGACGTCGACGTCCAGCCCGGCGAGCCGGGACAGCTGCTCACGGACGACGTCGGCCTTGAGCCCGAGCTGGCCGGCGTGGCTGACGTGCTGCCAGTCGCAGCCCCCGCACCGCCCGGGGCCGCTGTACGGGCAGGGCCGCTCGACCCGGTCCGGCGCCGGCTCCAGCACCTCGACGGCGTCGCCGCGGCAGAAGCCCTTCTGCCGGTCCTCGGTCACCTCGACGACGACCCGCTCGCCGGGCAGCGTGTGCCGGACGAAGACGACGCGACCCTCGTGCCGGGCCACACAGTGCCCGCCGTGCGCCACCGGGCCGACGGTCACCTCGAACCGACGACCCACCCAGCCCAGTCCCTTCGGCCCCGCTTCAGGGGCCCGCCGCGAGCCTGCGAGTGGTGGGGGGAAGCGGGGTCCTTTGTCAGCCATACGGCGTCTGCTCGGTCTCGGACGTCAGGCCGCGCCGCAGGTCGCCGGGGGCCGGACCGCTGCCGTTCCCGCCCTCCCGGTCCTGGGAGCCCTCCAGCTGCCACGGCACGCTGGTGATCATGACCCCGGGCAGGAACTGGAGCCGGGTGCGCAGCCGCAGCGCGCTCTGGTTGTGCAGCAGGTTCTCCCACCAGTGGCCCAGCACGTACTGCGGCACGAAGACCACGACCAGGTCCCTCGGGCCGGTGCGCCGGATGTCCTTGACGAAGTCCAGGACGGGGCGGGTGATCTCCCGGTACGGCGACTCGAGCACCGTCAGCGGCAGCGGGATGTCGTAGCGCTCCCAGTCCCGTTGCAGCGCGCGGGTGTCAGCGTCGTCGACGTTGACCGTCAGGGCGGTCAGCACGTCGGGCCGGGTGGCTCGGGCGAAGGCCAGCGCCCGCAGCGTCGGCTTGTGGACCTTGGAGACCAGGACGACGGCGTGCACCCTGCTGGGCTTGGTCCGCGCGTCGCTGTCGGGCACCAGCTGCGCGGCCACCTGCGAGTAGTGCCGGTTGATCGCCCGCATCAGCAGGAAGATCACCGGCATCGCCGCGAGCACGATCCAGGCCCCACCGACGAACTTGGTCACCACGACGATGAAGAGGACGACGCTGGTCAGCGTGCCGCCGATGGCGTTGATCAGCCGGGAGCGCTGCATGCGACCGCGGGCGGCGGGCTCGGTCTCGCTGCGCAGCTCGCGGTTCCAGTGCCGCACCATGCCCCACTGGCCGATCGAGAAGCTGGTGAACACGCCCACGATGTACATCTGGATCAGCTGGGTGGAGTCGGCCTCGAAGACGATCAGCAGCAGGATCGCGAAGCCGGCGAGCAGCAGGATCCCGTTGCTGTAGACCAGCTTGTCGCCGCGGGTGTGCAACTGGCGGGGCATGAACCGGTCCTGCGCGAGCACCGAGCCCAGCAGCGGGAAGCCGTTGAACGCCGTGTTGGCCGCCAGGACCAGCACCAGCGCCGTCGCCGCCTGGACGAGGTAGAAGCCGATGGAGTCCGCGCCGCCGAAGGTCGCCGCCGCCACCTGCGCGATCACGGTCCGCTGCGGCTGGTTCTCGCAGTCGAAGCCCACCAGGTCGCAGGCGTTCTCCACGTACTTCACGTCCGCCAGCAGGGCCATCGCCGTGACGCCGGCGAACATCGTGGCCGCGATGCCGCCCATCAGCGCCAGCGTGGTCGCCGCGTTCCGGCTCTTCGGTGGGCGGAACGCCGGCACGCCGTTGGCGATCGCCTCCACCCCGGTGAGCGCCGTGCACCCGGAGGCGAAGGCCCGCAGCACGAAGAAGATCAGCGCCAGGCCGGTCACCTGCTCGTAGCCCGGTTCGGGCTGGATCGCGTAGCCCGCGCTCTCGGCCACCACGTCGCCGCCGGTGACGAGCTCCCGGATCAACCCCGTGCCGATCATCACCAGGATGCAGGCGATGAACGCGTACGTCGGGAAGGCGAAGGTCTTCCCCGACTCCCGCACCCCGCGCAGGTTCACCGCCACGAGCAGGGCCACCAGGACGACGGAGATGAGGACGCGGTGCTCGGCGAGCTCCGGGAACGCAGAGATGATGTTGTCCGTGCCGGAGCTGACCGACACCGCGACGGTGAGCACGTAGTCGACGAGCAGCGCGCTGGCGACGACCAGGCCGGCGAACTGGCCGTGGTTCTTCATCGCCACCTCGTAGTCGCCGCCGCCCGAGGGGTAGGCGTGCACCACCTGGCGGTAGGAGAGGACGACGACGGTCAGCAGCACGACCACGAGCGCGGCCAGCCACGGGGTGAGGAACAGGAACGTCGTCCCGGCCAGCGTCAGGAAGATGAGGATCTCCTGCGTCGCGTAGGCGACGGAGGAGAGCGGGTCGCTGGCGAAGATCGGCAGTGCGAGGTGCTTGGGCAGCAACGACTCACCGGCGCGGTCGCTGCGGACCGGCCGGCCGAGGACGAGCCGTTTCGGGAGTTGTCCGAGGTCGGACAGGCTTGGCACGGCGGCGATGGTACGGACGCGCAGCCCACCGTTGGGGCGTGACGGGGCGACCTCACTCACACGGGCTGCCGACTCGGCGATCCGGCCCCTGCTGTGCCGCGACGGGCCCACTTCGGGTGTACGTTCGCGCGCTGTACGCCCCGGCGGTCCGCAGGGGCGGCACGGATGCAGCGGACGGGGTGGGACACAGGTGCACGTGGTCGTGATGGGCTGCGGCCGCGTCGGCTCGGCGATCGCCCGGCGACTCGAGGCGATCGGCCACAGCGTCGCGGTGATCGACCAGGACCCCGAGGCCTTCCGCCGGCTCGGTCCCGAGTTCGGCGGCCGCCAGGTGACCGGGCTCGGCTTCGACCGGCAGACCCTGCTGGACGCCGGCATCGACTCCGCCGGCGCGTTCGCCGCCGTGAGCAGCGGGGACAACTCCAACATCATCGGCGCCCGGGTCGCCCGCGAGACGTTCGGCGTCGAGCACGTCGTCGCCCGGATCTACGACTCCAAGCGGGCCGAGGTGTACGAGCGGATGGGCATCCCCAGCGTCGCCACCGTGCCGTGGACGGTCGGCCGGCTGATGCGTGAGCTGCTCTCGGTGAAGGTGACCGAGATCTGGCGGGAGCCCACCGGCAAGGTGCTGCTCATGCGGATCACCGTCACCGACGGCTGGGTCGGCCGGCCGCTGGCCGAGCTGGAGAACGCCTCCGGCTCCCGGGCGGCCTGGTTGGTGCGCTTCGGCGAGGCCCAGCTCATCACCCCGACCACGGTGCTGCAGACCGGCGACCACCTCGTCGTCGCCGCCACCGACGACCTCACCGAGCGCGTGCACCAGGCCGTCGAGCAGGGTCACACCGGAGGGCAGCGCTGATGCGCGTGGCCATCGTCGGGGCCGGCGCGGTCGGCCGGTCCATCGCCACCGAACTGCTGGGCAACGGCCACGCCGTGATGCTCATCGAGAAGAACGGCTCCCGGGTCAAGCCCCGGTCGGTGCCGGGCGCCGAGTGGGTCCAGGCCGACGCCTGTGAGGTCTCCTCTCTGGAGGAGGCCCAGCTGGCCACCTGCGACGTGGTCATCGCCGCCACCGGGGACGACAAGGCCAACCTGGTCGTCTCGCTGCTGGCCAAGACCGAGTTCGCGGTGGCCCGCGTGGTGGCCCGGGTCAAGGACCCCCGCAACGAGTGGCTCTACACCGAGTCGTGGGGCGTGGACGTCGCCGTGTCGACCCCCCGGGTGCTCGCCGCCCTGGTGGAGGAGGCGGTCACGGTGGGCGACGTCGTCCGGCTGATGAGCTTCCGCAAGGGCGCGGCGAACCTGGTCGAGATCACCCTCGCCGACGACACCCCGTGGGTGGGCCGGCCGGTGCGCGAGGTGCCACTCCCCCGGGAGACCGTGCTCACCACCATCCTGCGTGGCGACCGGGTCATCGCCCCCGATCCCGACGAGCCGCTCGAGGCCGGGGACGAACTGCTGTTCGTCGCCCACGGCGACATCGAGGAGCAGCTGCAGTCGATCATGTGCCCCGACGGGAGCTGTTGAGCGCACCACCCCGCATCGGGGGCCGTCAGGCGGTGGGGCGGTCCTCGGGCTCCGCGGGGTCCTCGACGAGCGGCGGCTCCGAGCGGTGCCGGTGCAGCCGGGCCACCACCCACAGGGTCACCACGAGCTGGGCGGCGGTCAGCGGCAGGCCCAGCACCAGCGAGGACGTCGCGAGCAGCTCGACCTCGTCGCGCAGGTAGAAGAAGCCCTGCACAGCGGCCCGCAGCAGGAACACCGCCGCCCACAGCACGGTCAGCCAGCTGTAGGCCCGCAGCATCCGCGGGTCCTCGCGCCAGTGCCGCTCCGGCTCGGGGTCCGGAGCCCGCGGGCCGGGCGCCACCGGCACGGTGGCGCCGCCCTCCACCGGCACGGGCGTCGCGGCCGGGTCCCGGCGCGCGCGACCGCGCAGCGTGGGCAGCCGGTGGGCGGACATCGCCCCCAGGTGGCTGGGCGCCAGGAACTCGGCGATCACCCCCACCAGGGGACGGCGGAAGAGGATCGAGCCGAGCAGGATCACGGCGATCGCGGCGCCGCGCACGATGCCCAGCACGAAGAAGTCCCGGGCCTGCCCGGAGTACGCGGTGATCGCCACGGC
Organism: Modestobacter sp. VKM Ac-2978; assembly: GCF_026968025.1. Classification (NCBI taxonomy): domain Bacteria; kingdom Bacillati; phylum Actinomycetota; class Actinomycetes; order Geodermatophilales; family Geodermatophilaceae; genus Modestobacter; species Modestobacter sp. VKM Ac-2978. The sequence continues at coordinate 244,010 of NZ_JAPVBP010000010.1, forward strand.
GACGGCGACGGCGAACAGCCCGCTGACGGCCTGCTGGATGCCCTCCCGGCGGACCAACCGCAGCAGGAAGACCAGCACCGCGGCGACCAGGGCTGCCCAGATGCCGACGGTCAGGCCGCCCACGGAGTTGGCCACGATGAACGCGATCGTGGGCAGCGAGGCATCGAGCATGCCGCGCCAGCCACCCAGCTGGTCCAGCACCAGGTGCCGGTCGAAGGTCACTCCCCCGCGATCGGGCTCGCTCACCGCTGGGTCCCGCCGGGCCGTCCGGTCATGCCCGCACCGACGACCGGGTCACCCGGCGCTCAGCTCGTACCAGGGGTTGTAGATGACCTGCCGGCCCTCGAAGGCCGCGAAGCGCCCGCGCGCGGTGAGCCGGCGACCGGGCTCGATGCCGGGGATCCGGCGGCGGCCCAGCCAGACCAGCGTGACCGACCCGGAACCGTCGAAGAGCTCGGCCTCCAGGGTGGGCACCGTCTCGCGCGGGGTGTAGACGACCGACTTCAGCCGGCCGGTGACCGTCACGACCTCGCCCTTGCGGCAGGCGCTGACCGCCGAGCAGCCGGCGGACGCCACCCCGGAGCGGAGCTCCTGGGCGTCCACGGTCCGGTCGTCGGCGGTGAGCTTCTGGAGCTTGCGGGACAGCCAGCCCCGCGCGCCGGGCTCCGTGGAGGCACCGGTCCTGGTCTCGGTCACGATCCCAGGGTAGTGCGGCCGGCGGCCGCTGTCCGACGGTCGGCCAGCCAGTCGACGGTGCGTCGCCAGGCCGCACCGGAGACGTCGATCACGGCCATGTGGTCACCGGGGACGACCGCCACCTCGACGGTGTCCCCGACCGCGGCCGCCGCGGCGGCGAACCGCCGGCTCTGGTCCAGCGGCACGGACGTGTCCTCCTCCCCGTGCACGCACAGGACCGGCACCCCGGTCGGCAGCAGCCGCACCGGGTCGGCCGCGGCGTACCGGTCGGGCAGCTCCGCCGGCGTGCCGCCGAGGAAGCCGACCGTGGCCCCGTCCCCGAGGTCGGCGGCGACCGCCGCACCCAGGTCCAGCACGCCGGCCTGGGCGACGACTGCGCTGACCGGCACCCGCGGGTCGGCCCCCGGCGCCCCGGCGGGCAACCGGCCGCGGCCCGCGGTCCACGCCGCGAGGTGCCCGCCCGCGGAGTGGCCCAGGACGGTGACGTCACCGAGGTCCAGGCGCGCCGCGGACGGCACGTCGGGCAGGGCGTCCACCGCAGCGGCGACGTCCTGGAGCGTGGTGGGCCAGCCGCCACCGGCACCGACCCGGCGGTACTCGACGGCCACCGCGGCCCACCCGCGGGCGGCGAGGTCGGCGGCCAGCGGACGGGCCAGCTCGATGCCGTAGCGGGCCCGCCAGAAGCCGCCGTGCACCACCACCACGACCGGCGCCGGGCCGTCGCCGGCCGGCAGGGACACCTCCACGAACTGGTCGGGCCCGGGGCCGTAGTCGTGCCGGACGGGCTCGGTCACCCGGCTGTCCCCGGCTCGGTGGGCGGCGTGACCGGGGACGCCGCCGGTGGCGTCGTCGGAGGTGCGGCCGGTGGCGTCGTCGGAGGTGCGGCCGGTGCGGCGGGCCGGCGGGCGACCGGCCGCGCGGCCTGGCCCGCGGCCTGCCGGCGGGCGACCTGCTGGGCTGCCTGCGGGGGCAGCGTCAGGGGGAGCTGTTCGCGCACGGGCATCGGCTCCGGCCCGCGGACGACGACGACGGACCGGAACGCCGCCTCCAGCGGCGCAGCCGCCTCCGGCGTGGCGGCCGCGGAGCCGCTGATCATCCCGCGGAGGAACCACCGGGGGCCGTCGACGCCCAGGAAGCGGGCGGCACGGCGCACCGGCTTCGGTGCCCCGGTCTCCCCCGCCTGCGGTGGCGCCGCGACCAGGATCGACCCGACCAGCTCAGGGCCGAACGGCCCGTCCACCTCGGTCAGCCGGCCGCCCTGCCCGCTCGCCCCGCGAGCGAGCTCGGCGCGCACGTCGTCCCAGAGGCCGCCGGCACGCGGGGCGGCGAACACCGACAGCTGCAGCAGCGAGTCGCCGGCCCGGAGGCTGGCCCCGACCACCTTCTGCTGGGCGTTGACGTCCACCCGCAGCTCCATGCCGGGGAGGGCCGGCAGCCGGAGGGCCCCGAGGTCGACGCGCGGCCGACCGTCCTCCGGGGCGTCGGCCTCGTCCCACGGCCCGTTGGTCGCTGTCTCCTCCCGCTCCCGCACCTGGGGTTCCGGGGGCACGCCCCGCTCGCGCAGGCTGCGGTCGATCCGGTTGCGTCGACGTCCGAACGGCATCGTCAGGCCCGTCCTTCCAGAGATGAGGGGGTCAGGTCGGCGGCCAGCACAGCTGCGCCGCCGGTGGAGCCGTGCCCGCCGCTGCCGCGCTCGCTGCCGGGCAGCTCAGGGACCGGCACGAACCGGGCCCGCACCACCGGCTGCACCACCAGCTGGGCCACCCGGTCGCCGCGGGAGAGCCGCAGCGTGGTGGTCGGGTCGAGGTTGACCAGGTTGACCTTGATCTCGCCCCGGTAGCCCGCGTCGATCGTGCCCGGTGCGTTGACCAGGCTGAGCCCGAGCCGGTGCGCCAGCCCCGAGCGGGGGTGCACGAAGCCGGCGAACCCCTCGGGGATCGCGACGGCGACCCCCGTGCCCACCAGCGCGCGCTGGTGCGGCGCGAGCACGACGTCCTCGGCCACGCACAGGTCGGCACCGGCGTCACCGGGCAGGGCGTAGGCCGGGAGGACCGCGGCGGCGCCGAGGACGACGGGCACGTCGACCGCGGCGGCCACGCCGGCCGGGGGCTGCTCGGGCAGGGGAACGGGCACGGCGGCGAGGCTAGCCGCGCTGACCGGTGCCCGTGCGGGCCGACCCGGCGGTCAGGCGCCGGGAGCGGACGGCGGCAGCCCGAGGTCGGCGCGCAGCCGGTCGGCCAGCGCGCCCGTCGCCTTGCGGTTGCCGCGGGCGGCCAGGGTCGCACCGACCAGCAGAGGTGCCACCGACGTCGTGCTCCGGGCCAGGCGGCGGGTGATCCGTCGCCGCAGCGCAGCCGTCCCGGCGGTGCTCAACGCGGCGAACAGCCCGCCCGAGGAGGTGCTCCCGACGGCCCGCTGGGTGCTCCAGCTGGCCAGGTAGGCACCGGCCCGGGCCCGGGCGTCGCCCGGCGCCGGCCGGCCGGCCAGCTCGTGCAGCTCCCCGACCAGCACCACCTCGACGGCGGCCACCAGCACGGTCTGCGCACCGAGCTCCAGCGGGACGGCGACCAGGGACGGTGGCGCGAACCACTGCGCCGCCGCCAGACCGCCGGTCGCGGCGCCGACCCCACCGGTGAGCCGGGCCGCCCGGGCGACGAGGGCGTCGGCGATCTCCGCGTCGGAGGCACCGGGATGGGCCCGTCGCAGCCGGGCCCCGTCCCGGATCGGGAGCCGGGGGGCGGCCGCGTCCAGGAGGTCGCCCAGCACACCGGAGGGGGCCGAGCCCCCACGGGTCGTCCCACCGCGGTCGTCCGTGCCCGCGGAGCTCTCGCGGCCGGAGCCGGCCCGCGCGTCCCGGGCCGCGGCGGTGACCGCGGAGACGACGTCGGCGAGCACACCGGTCGCCGCCCGTGCTCCCGCGGCCGTCCGGCCCGGTCCGCCGCCGTCCCGTCCGCGGGTGCCCACGCCGGGTTCGTCCCGGCCGAGCAACCCGGCCACGGCGTCGGCGAGAGCCCGCGCAGCGGCGCCGAGGCCGCTGTCGGCGCCGACGATCTCGCCCTCCACCGGCGTCCCGCCCACGGGGCGCGGCGGCGGGACGTCACGCGGCTGCTGGCTCATCGGTTCCCCCTCGACAGTGACGTGCTCGAACGGCCACCTCGCAGGGTCCCACCGCGAGCCGGGCGACGTACTCGACCGGCCCCCGTGCAGGGCCCCGCCGCGAGCAGGTGACGTGCTGGAACGGCCCCGCTGCAGGGTCCCGCGCCGAGCTTGCGAGGTGGGGGGGCAGCGGGGTCCTTCTTCAGGCGGCGCAGTCCCGGCAGACCGGCTGCCCGTTGCGGGTGGCTGCCAGCCGGCTGCGGTGGTGCACCAGGAAGCAGCGCGAGCAGGTGAACTCGTCCTCCTGCTTGGGCAGCACGCGGACGGTGAGCTCCTCGTTCGACAGGTCCGCTCCGGGGAGCTCGAGGGCCTCGTTGAAGTCGGTCTCGTCGACGTCCACCGAGGAGGACTGCGCCTCGGCCCGACGGGCCTTCAGCTCCTCCAGGGAGTCCTCGCCGAGCTCGTCGGCCTCGTTGCGCCGGGGGGCGTCGTAGTCCTGGGCCATGGTGTGCCCTCACTCTCTCTTCGTCGCGGGCGCACGGCCCGCTCGTCTGCCGTCTGCGGCGGGCGCCGACGGCGGTGGTGCCGGCCGCCAGGAGCGGCCGGGGGTGTCGCGCCGGTCCGGGGGCCACATGGCCCCTGTCCCGGGTCGCTCGGTGGTGCACCGGACTGGTCCGGGTCGACCGGTGGGCGAGCACGCCTCCTGGTCGTCCCGGCGTCCTGCACCCAGCCAGCCGCCCAACGCCGTCCGGCCCCGGTTTGTGCCCACGTGTCGGAGACCGACACATCGGGACCTCCGGGAGGCCGGCCGAGCCGAGGAGCGCCAGAGGCTACCCTGCCGCCGTGGGGACTCCAGTGGGTGCTGATCCGGGGGTCGTCGGCCCCTACCTGGCGACTGCTCTCGGGCACGAGAAGTGGCGATCGGTCCGGGTCGAGCTGATCGCCGCGGGCATGTCGAACCTCACGTACGTGGTGACGCCGGAGGGCGGCCCGGAGGACGACGCGGTGATCCTGCGCCGGCCGCCGACGGGTGCGGTGCTGGCCACCGCCCACGACATGGTCCGCGAGCACCGGGTGATCTCCGCGCTGGCCGGCACCCCGGTGCCGGTGCCGCGCACGTTGCACCTGGCCACCGACACCTCCGTGCTGGGCGCCCCGTTCTACGTGATGGAACGCGTGGTCGGCGTGCACGTGGTCACCGAGCTGCCGCCCGGGTACGCCGACGAGCCGGCCCAGCGTGGAGCGGTCGCCGACGGCCTGATGGACACCCTCGCCGCCCTGCACGCCGTCGACCCCACCGCGGTCGGGCTGAGCGACTTCGGCCGCCCTGAGGGGTTCCTGGAGCGACAGGTGCGCCGCTGGACCAAGCAGTGGGACGCCACCCGCGACACCGACCGGCCGGCGCTGGACGCACTGGCCGCCCGGCTGGCCGAGACGGTGCCCGCCACCCGGCGCACGGGCATCACGCACGGCGACTACCGGCTGGACAACTGCCTGCTGGACCCGCAGACCCCCGGCCGGGTGCGCGCCGTCCTGGACTGGGAGATGTCCACGCTGGGCGACCCGCTCACCGACCTGGGGATGCTCTTCGTCTACTGGCCGCAGGCCGGCGAGGAGCGGGCCGTCTCGGTCTCGCAGGTCACCACGCTGCCCGGCTTCCCGACCCGGCTGGAGCTGGCCGAGCGGTACGCCGCCAGCAGCGGCGCCGACCTGTCGGACCTGAACTGGTACGTGGGCTTCGCCTATTTCAAGTTCGCCGCGATCGTCGCCGGCATCGTGGCCCGGTCGGCGGCCGGCGCGATGGCCGGCAAGGACACCACCGGCTACGCCGACAAGATCGACCCCTGCGTGGAGCTGGGACGCGCCGCACTCGAGGACGGTGCGCTGTAGCCGCTCCGGACGCCGCTAGGGTCGTCTGCGTGTACGTGCCGGCCGCCGTGAGGACCCAGTGACCGAGCTCGCCGACGACACCGCCGAGCGCGGGACCGACGCCCCGCGCCGCAACCGCCGGCCGGTGCCCGCCCTGGTGTTCCTGCTGGTGCTCGCCCTGGCCGCCATGGGCGTGTGGTGGAACGTGCTCAGCGACGAGCGGGCCCGGGAGCAGGCCGAGGAAGCCGTCTGCAGCAGCGCCAGCAACGTGCCGACCGAGCTGGACCCGGCCACGGTGTCGCTCAGGGTCTACAACGCCACGGACACCCCCGGACTGGCCGGTGAGGTCACCACGACCCTGGAGAGCCGCGGGTTCGTCGTCACCGAGACCGCCAACGACCCCAGCACCGCCGACGTGACCGGGGTCGGGGAGCTGCGGTTCGCCGGCCCGGGACGGGAGGCCGCCGACTTCCTGCGGCTGTACCTGCCCGGCGCCACCAACCGCGTCGACACCCGCTCCACCGGCGTCGTCGACTTCGTGATCGGGCCGGACTTCGCCGGCCTGGCCAGCGAGGAGGAGGTCGCCGCCGCACTGCTCGAGGCGGCGAGCGCCGAAGCGGACTGCTGACCCGCCGCGCGTCCCCGGTCAGCCGGCGGCGTGCAGCCGGTCCAGCAGCGCGAGCAGAGGCTCGGCGACCGACTCGGCCACCGCGACCGCCATCGGCTCGGCGAAGGGGCGGCCACCCGTCCCGGTGACGACCAGCCCTGCCTCCGCGGCGATGAGCGCGCCGGCCGCGTGGTCCCAGGGCTTGAGGTCCAGCTCGTAGTAGGCGTCCACCCGGCCTGCCGCTGCCGCGCACAGGTCCAGCGAGGCGCACCCCCAGCGGCGGATGTCCCGCACCTCGGGGAGCAGCTGCGCGACGACCGTGCCCTGGGCGCGGCGCTGCTCCACCCGGTACCCGAAGCCGGTCGCCACCAGGGTCTGCTCCAGCGAGGCCGGCGAGCTGCCGTGCAGCTGCATCGCTGCCGCCCCCGGGGCGGTGAGCCACGCGCCCCGACCGCGGATCGCGGTGAACAGCTCGCCGGTGCCGACGTTGAGCACCACGCCGACCTCGGTGCGGCCATCCACCTCGCCGGCGATGGAGACGGCGTAGGCGGGCAGGCCGTAGAGGAAGTTCACGGTGCCGTCGATCGGGTCGACCACCCAGCGGACGCCGCTGGTGCCCGTACGGGACGCGCCCTCCTCCCCCAGCACCCCGTCGTCCGGCCGGGCCTCGAGCAGCCGGCGCACGATGAGCTCCTCGCTGGCGGTGTCGACGGCGGTCACGACGTCGACCGGGCTGGACTTGGTGTCGACCTGCTCCGCGGCGCTGCTGCGGCCCGCCCCGACGAGGATCGCGGCCTCCTCGGCGGTGGCCCGGGCCAGCTCCAGCAGTTCGGTGGACAGGTCGGGCACGGGGGTGCCGGAGGTCATCACGGAGAGCGATCCTGCCCGACCTGTGCGCCGTCCGCGGCGCGGGTCGCTAGCCTGCCTCCCGTGCAGGGCTTCGGAGTGGACATCGGTGGCAGCGGCATCAAGGGCTGTGTGGTCGACCTGGACAGGGGCGAGCTGGTCGGGGAACGGGTGCGCATCCCGACCCCGCAGCCGGCCCTGCCCGACCCGGTCTACGGCGTCGTGGCCGACATCGTCGGGCAGTTCGGGTGGGAGGGACGCATCGGCGTCACCTATCCGGGGGTGATGAAGCACGGCGAGGCCTTCACCGCCGCCAACATGGACAAGAGCTGGATCGGCACCGACATGGCCGCCGGACTCGAGGCGGTCATCCCCGGCACCGTCCAGACGCTCAACGACGCCGACGCCGCCGGCATCGCCGAGATGGCCTACGGCGCCGGCCGGGGTGAGCGCGGTCTGGTGCTGATGCTCACCTTCGGCACCGGCATCGGCAGCGCGCTGTTCATCGACGGCACCCTGGTGCCGAACACCGAGTTCGGCCACATCGAGGTCGACGGCCAGGACGGCGAGAAGCGCGCGTCGGCGTCGGCCCGGGAGCGCGAGGGGCTCAGCTACCCGCAGTGGGCCAAGCGCGTGGACCGGTACCTCGACACACTGGAGGCCAGCCTCTGGCCCGACCTGATCATCGTCGGCGGCGGGGTGAGCAAGAAGGCGGAGAAGTGGGTGCCGCTGCTGTCCACCCGGACCCGGGTCGTCGCCGCCGAGCTGCTCAACGACGCCGGGATCGTCGGCGCGGCGCTCGCGGCCGAGCAGCACATCGGTCAGTGACGACGGTCTGACGTCGGCCGTCCCCTGCCCGCCCGGGGCGGGGACCGTGCTGGTCATCGAGCCGCGCGCGGACAGAACCAGTGGACCGTCGCGTGCCCGTCGTTACAATGGGAACGCCCCACCGCGAAGCTCCCCCAGCCAGTAGGTCATCCCCACTCCCAGCCCGGTCGAAACCCCGCACGGCGTGTGTCTCGTCCGGTCCGTCGGTGGCCCCGTGACCGTCCGAGCATCGTCCGGGCCGCTGCCCGCGGGCCACCACGGCCCTCCAGGAACGCACCGCAGTTGTACGGGAAGGAACCCCGAGTGCCCGCCGACCAGCCAGGACCGGACGCGACCACGGTGAGCAGCCAGAGTCGCAGCAGGACGGTCGCCGCTCGTGCCCGCGCCGCGTCGTCGACCACCGCGCCGGTGACCGCGGCAGCCAAGAAGGCCCCGGCCAAGCGGGCCCCGGCGAAGAAGGCCGCCTCCCGCAAGCCGACGATCAGCCCCTCGCCGGGCACCGGCGAGGGCACCGTCCTGACCGCCGTCGCCTCCGACGGGTCGGCCGTCGCCGTGGTCGACGCCGGCGCCGAGGGCCTCAAGCTCGACGAGACCGTCGTGACCGGCAAGGACGGCGTCGCCGTCGCCGAGACCGAGGAGAAGGACGCCGAGACCAGCGGCGACTTCGAGTGGGACGACGAGGAGGAGTCCGAGGCGCTGCGGCAGGCCCGCAAGGACGCCGAGCTCACCGCGTCGGCCGACTCCGTCCGCGCCTACCTCAAGCAGATCGGCAAGGTCGCCCTGCTCACCGCCGAGGAGGAGGTCGACCTCGCCAAGCGGATCGAGGCCGGCCTCTACGGCGCCGAGCGGCTCCGCCAGGTCGAGGAGGACGGCCAGAAGCTCTCCCCGCAGATGCGCCGGGACCTCAACTGGATCGTCCGGGACGGTGAGCGCGCGAAGAACCACCTGCTGGAGGCCAACCTCCGCCTGGTGGTCTCCCTCGCCAAGCGCTACACCGGCCGCGGGATGGCGTTCCTGGACCTGATCCAGGAGGGCAACCTCGGGCTGATCCGCGCGGT
>NZ_JAPVBP010000011.1:0-152287 GCF_026968025.1 Modestobacter sp. VKM Ac-2978
AGGACGCCGAATGGGGGTATTGATATATGGCACTGACTTTCGGCACGCTGTTGAGTTCTCAAGGAGCGGACGCGCACAAAACCCGACCAATTGCTTGGCCCTCGTTCGAGGCGGCTTGTCCGACTGTACGCCGTGCACGGCTCGCTGTCACACCCGGGGGTCTGACCTCGCGGCTCCCGGCTCTTTCGACCCGGTCTCGCTCGGCGCAAAGAAGAAGTTACGTGCCGTCCAGGCCCTCGTCAAACCGCCGGAGGGCCTGAGCACCGTCCGAACGCCTCCCGAGGGCCATGGCGGCTGAGAAACCGCAGGTCAGCGCCGACACGGCTGTCCAGGATTGCGAGGCAGGTCACTCTGCGGAGGCCGGCGGGTGGGCCGGCCGGCCTCCGCGCACCGGCCTCAGAGCCCGAGCAGCGACTCGATCCCGACGGTCAAGCCAGGACGGCGGCCGATCTCCCGGACGGCGAGGAGGACACCGGGCATGAACGACGCCCGGTCGTAGGAGTCGTGCCGCAGGGTCAGCGTCTCCCCCGCTGCCCCCATGAGCACCTCCTGGTGGGCGACGAGCCCGGCGAGCCGGACCGCGTGCACGGGCACGCCCTCGATGTCGGCACCGCGCGCACCGGGCAGCGAGTCGGCCTCCCGGGTCGCGTCCGGCGCGGCCGGCACGCCCGCCGCCCGCCGGGCGGCCGCGACCAGCCGGGCCGTGCGGGCCGCGGTGCCCGAGGGGGCATCGACCTTGGCCGGGTGGTGCAGCTCGACGATCTCCACGGACGGGAAGAAGCGCGCCGCCTCCTGGGCGAAGCGCATGAGGAGCACGGCACCGATCCCGAAGTTCGGTGCGATGAGCACCCCGAGGTCCGGCTTGGGCTCCAGCCACTCGGCGATCGTGGCCAGCCGCTGCTCGTCGAAGCCCGTCGTCCCGACGACGCAGTGGATGTTCTGGTCGATGCAGAAGCGGATGTTGTCCATGACGGAGTCGGGCCGGGTGAAGTCGACGACCACCTGGGCGCCCGCGTCCGCCACGTTGAACAGCCAGTCGCGCTCGTCGACCATCGCCACGAGCTCGAGGTCCTCCGCGGCGTCGACCGCCCGGCACACCTCGGTGCCCATCCGGCCCCTGGCGCCGAGCACCCCCACCGAGACCAGCGGGGTCTCCCCGGTGGTGGAGGTCGGAGGCTGGACGTCGGGGGCCGGCGGGGTGCTCATCCCGCGATGCTCACCAACGCGGGCGCCGCACGCAAGGCGGCGCCCCACCCACCGGCAGGTCAGGTCGGACGCGCGGCCCGGTGCCGGGCGAGGGCTTCCCAGGCCAGGAGCCCGACGGCCACCCCGGCGACGTCGGCCGCGAGGTCGGCGACCGACGTCGACCGGTTCAGCACGGCCAGGGACTGGAGCAGTTCACTGGCCGCCGCGTAGAGCACCAGGAGGACGGCGAGCACCCACCGGCCGACACCGGCCCACCGGCCGCTGACCGCCAACCCGGCGAACAGCAGCCCGTGCACGACCTTGTCCACGCCCGGCGGGGCCGACGGCACGCCGGACGCCGGGGTGAACAGCACCGCCAGCGACACCAGCACGACGACGGCGAAGGTGCCGCGCGCCAGTGCACCGTGGTCGGCGAACCGCAGGGTCGGGCGGGAGCTCATCCGGCGACTCAGGCGGCGAGCAGCCGGTCGAGGTCGCGTTCCCGGTAGGGGCCGACGACGGCCAGGCAGGTCGGCCGGGTGAACAGGTCGGCGGCCACCGCACGCACCTGGTCCTCCTGCACCGCCTCCAGCCGGGCCAGCACCTCTCGCACCGGCAGGTACTCGCCGTAGGAGAGCTCGCTCTTGCCCAACCGGCTCATCCGCGAGCCGGTGTCCTCCAGCCCCAGCACCAGCCCGCCCTTGAGCTGGCCGCGTGCCCGGACGACCTCCTCGGTGGTCAGGCCGGTGGCCGCGACCTCCGCGAGCCCGGCGCGGATCAGCCGGAGCACCTCGGGCACGCGCTTGGGCGAGCAGCCGGCGTACACCGAGAAGCTCCCGGCACCGGCGTAGTGGGTCAGCGAGGACCCCACGCTGTAGACCAGGCCCCGCTTCTCCCGGATCTCCTGGAACAGCCGCGAGCTCATGCCGCCACCCACCGCGGCGTCCAGCACCGCGCCGGCGTACCGCCGCTCGTCCAGTCGGCCCATCCCCAGGCTGCCCAGCAGCAGGTGCGTCTGCTCGGTGCGCCGGTGGATCAGCCCGGTCGGCCGGGCTGGCTCGCCCAGGACGACGTCGGACCCCAGCCGCAACGGCTCCGGCCGCGCTCCCCCGCTCAACCGTCCACCGAAGGCCGCCGTGACGAGGTCGATGACCTGTTGGTGGTCGACTCGCCCGGCCGCCGAGACGACGATCGAGGGGACGGCGTAGCGGTCGCGGTACCAGCCGTCGACGTCGTCCCGGGTCAGGGACTCGATCGACTCCACGGTGCCGAGCACCGACCGGCCCAGCGGGGTGTCGCCGAACAGGGTCTCGGCGTACAGGTCGTGCACCGCGTCGGCGGGCTCGTCGTCGCGCATCGCGATCTCCTCGAGCACCACCGTGCGCTCGGACTCGAGGTCCGGGGCGGTGTTGAGGGCCTCGGTGACCAGGTCCCCGAGCAGGGTCACCGCGAGCGGGAGGTCGCTGGCGAGCACGTTCGCGTAGTAGCAGGTGTGCTCCTTGGCGGTGAAGGCGTTCATCTCACCACCGACGGCGTCCATCGCCGTGGCGATCTCCAGCGCCGTGCGGCTCCGGGTGCCCTTGAACAGCAGGTGCTCGAGGAAGTGCGAGGAGCCGCCCAGCTCCGGGCTCTCGTCCCGGGACCCGACGCCGACCCAGATGCCCAGGGTCGCCGACAGCACCCCGGGCATCGTCTCGGTGAGCACCCGCAGCCCGCCGGGCAGCTCGGTCCGCTCCACCCGGCCGCCGACCTCGTCGACGTCCAGCACCTGCGTGACACCGACCGGGGCCGGGACGGACGCCGCAGCGCCCGCCCCGGCCCCGGTCAGGTCGGTACTCGTGTTCACGCCTCCGCGGGAGCGGCGGTCTCGTCAGCCGGAGCTGCGTCACCGGCTGCGGCGGCGTCGCCCTCGACGACCGGCACCAGGCTGATCTTGCCGCGGGCGTCGATGTCGGTGATCTCGACCTGCAGCTTGTCGCCGACGTTCGCGACGTCCTCGACCTTGGCGATCCGCTTGCCGTTGCCCAGCTTGCTGATGTGGACCAGGCCGTCGCGGCCGGGCAGCAGCGAGACGAAGGCGCCGAAGGCCGTCGTCTTGACCACGGTGCCGAGGAACCGCTCGCCGACCTTGGGCAGCGTCGGGTTCGCGATGGCGTTGATCCGGTCGACCGCGGCCTGGGCCGAGGGGCCATCGGAGGCGCCGACGTAGATCGTGCCGTCGTCCTCGATGGTGATGTCGGCGCCGGTCTCGTCCTGGATCGCGTTGATCATCTGCCCCTTCGGGCCGATGACCGCGCCGATCTTGTCGACCGGGATGCGCACCGTGGTCACCCGCGGGGCGTAGGCGCTCATCTCGTCGGGGCCGTCGATCGCCTCGAGCATGACGTCGAGGATGTGCAGCCGGGCCGCGCGGGCCTGGGTCAGCGCACCGGCGAGGACGTCGGAGGGGATGCCGTCGAGCTTCGTGTCCAGCTGGAGGGCCGTCACGAAGTCCTTGGTGCCGGCGACCTTGAAGTCCATGTCACCGAAGGCGTCCTCGGCGCCGAGGATGTCGGTCAGCGCGACGTACTCGGTCTTGCCGTCGACCTCGTCGGAGACCAGGCCCATGGCGATGCCGGCGACCGCGGCCTTCAGCGGCACACCGGCGTTGAGCATGGCCAGCGTCGAGGCGCAGACCGAGCCCATCGAGGTGGAGCCGTTGGAGCCGAGGGCCTCGGAGACCTGTCGGATCGCGTAGGGGAACTCCTCGCGGTTCGGCAGCACCGGCAGCAGTGCCCGCTCGGCCAGCGCTCCGTGGCCGATCTCGCGGCGCTTGGGCGAGCCCACCCGGCCGGTCTCACCGGTGGAGTACGGCGGGAAGTTGTAGTTGTGCATGTAGCGCTTGCGGGTGATCGGGTTCAGCGTGTCCAGCTGCTGCTCCATGCGGAGCATGTTCAGCGTGGTGACGCCCATGATCTGGGTCTCGCCGCGCTCGAACAGCGCCGAGCCGTGCACCCGCGGGAGCACCTCGACCTCGGCCGACAGCGGCCGGATGTCGGTGAGCCCACGGCCGTCGATGCGGATCTTGTCGCGCAGGATGCGCTGCCGGACGACCTTCTTGGTCACGGCGCGGAAGGCTCCGGAGACCTCCTTCTCGCGGCCCTCGAACTGCCCGGCCAGGGCGGCCTTGACCTCGTCCTTGAGCGCGTCGGTGGCCTCCTCGCGCTCCTGCTTGCCGGCGATGGCCTGGGCCACGGCCAGCTTCTCGGCGGCGTGCGCCTCGACGGCGGCGTAGACGTCGTCCTGGTAGTCCAGGAAGCGGGGGAAGTGCGCCTCCGGCTTGGCGGCCTTCTCGGCCAGCGCGGACTGCGCCTGGCACAGCGCCTTGATGAACGGCTTCGCGGCCTCGAGGCCCTGGGCCACGACCTCCTCGGTCGGGGCGGTGGCGCCACCGGCGATGAGCTCGATGGTCTTCTCGGTGGCCTCGGCCTCGACCATCATGATCGCGACGTCGCCGTCGGGCAGGACCCGGCCGGCCACGACCATGTCGAAGACGGCGTCCTCGAGCTCGGCGTGGGTCGGGAAGCCGACCCACTGCCCGTTGATCAGCGCCACCCGGGTGCCACCGATCGGGCCGGAGAACGGCAGGCCGGAGAGCTGGGTGGAGGCCGACGCGGCGTTGATCGCGAGCACGTCGTAGACGTGGTCGGGGTCCAGGGACAGGACGGTGATGACGACCTGGACCTCGTTGCGCAGGCCCTTGGCGAAGGTCGGCCGCAGCGGGCGGTCGATCAGTCGGCAGGTGAGGATCGCGTCCTCGGAGGGGCGGCCCTCGCGGCGGAAGAACGAACCGGGGATCTTCCCGATCGAGTACATCCGCTCCTCGACGTCCACCGTGAGCGGGAAGAAGTCGAACTGCTCCTTGGGCTGGCGGCCGGCCGTGGTGGCCGACAGCAGCGTGGTGTCGCCCATGGTGGCGACGACGGAGCCGGCGGCCTGCTTGGCGAGGCGGCCGGTCTCGAAGGTGACGGTGCGGGAACCGAGGGCCCCGTTGTCGATCACCGCGGTGGCGGTGAACACGCCGTCCTCGGCGTCGAAGTCGGTGGGATCTGTGGTGGGTGCGGACATCGTGTCCTCTTCCTACGTCGCATACGGCGACGTCCTCTTCGCGGCGTCGCGCCGACGGCGTCCGGGGCGACCGGTCTTCGATCGAAGCCCTCGGGGGGCGCACTCGCGGGGTCCTGCACTCAGGCTCGCTGCGTCCCGGGGGCCACTACCGAGGACCGGCCCTCGCGGGGCGGCCGGCGTGGGGCCGGTGGTCCCGTGCGGCGGGTGCCGCACGAGTGAGGGGACCGTCCCGGTGTTGCCGGAGCGGTCCCCTCGGTCGTGCTAGCGGCGCAGGCCGAGCCGCTCGATGAGCGAGCGGTACCGGTTGATGTCGGTCTTGGCCAGGTAGTTCAGCAGCCGCCGGCGACGGCCGACCAGCAGGAGCAGGCCCCGCCGGCTGTGGTGGTCGTGCTTGTGCAGCTTGAGGTGCTCGGTCAGGTCGCTGATCCGTCGGGTCAGCATCGCGACCTGCACCTCGGGGGAACCCGTGTCGTTCTCGACCGTCGCGTACTCGGTCATGATCTGCTTCTTCGTCGCGCTCTCCAGCGCCATGGTGCCTCCAGGGCAGGTCACGTGTGGCCCCCGGTCTGTGTCACGGGGGCAGCATGCACACACGTCGGTCACCCGACGTCAGCACCGAGGTTACACGGCCGCACCAGGGCCAGGCCCGGAGTCGCCCGGTCACACCTCCAGGACGGCGCGGGTCCGCGCCACGTCCTCGCCCATGGCCACCAGCAGCTCCGGCACCCCGGCGAAGTTGAGCATCGGGCGCAGCCGCTCGACGAACTCGACGCCGACGTGCTCGCCGTACAGGTCGCCGTCGAAGTCGAGCAGGTGGGCCTCGACGGTGCGCCGGGCGCCGGCGAAGGTCGGGTTGCTGCCCACCGAGATCGCGGCCGGATGGGTGCTGCGGCTGACCCCGCGGTGGTCGCGCAGCACCAGCCGCCCGGCGTAGACCCCGTCGGCCGGGATCGCGGTGTGCGCCGGGCTCTCCACGTTGGCGGTCGGGTAGCCGAGTTCCCGCCCGCGACGGTCACCGCGGACGACGATCCCGTCGACCCGGTGCGGGCGGCCGAGCGCGAGGGCGGCCGACGCCATGTCCCCGGCGGCCACGCAGGCCCGGATGTAGGTGGAGGAGATGGTCACCTCGCCGTCGCCGGCCAGGTCGGGGGCCGAGCCGACGCTGGTCAGGTCGACCCCCTCGACGCTGAAGCCGAACCGCCGGCCCTCGGCGGCCAGTGTCTCGACGGTCCCGGCCGCCTTGTGCCCGTAGGTGAAGTTCCGCCCCACCACCACCTGGGCGGCGTGCAGGTGCTCGACCAGCACGGTGTGCGTGAACTCCCCCGGGGACAGCCGGCTGAACTCGGGCGTGAAGGGCAGCACGCACATGGCGTCCACACCCAGCTCGGCCACCAGTTCGGCCTTGCGGTCGGCCGAGGTCAGGATCGCCGGGTGGGAGCCGGGCCGCACCACCTCGGAGGGGTGCGGGTCGAAGGTGAGCAGCAGCGCCGGTCGTCCGACCGCGCGGGCCCGGGTGACCGCCGCACCGATCAGGTGCTGATGACCCCGGTGCACGCCGTCGTACATGCCGACGGTGACCACGGTGCGCCCCAGGTCCGGCGGGGTCGCGTCCAGGCCACGCCAGCGCAGCACGTCGTTCCCCTCCCCCGGTGTCGAGTGGTCGACGTGCTCAGGAGGCCACGGGCGCGACGCGGTGCAGCCAGCCGTGGGTGTCGGGGACCCGGCCGTGCTGGACGTCGAGCAGCCGCGCGCGCAGCTCCATGGTCAGCGGGCCGGGCTCGCCGTTGCCGACCGTGAAGTCGCCGGTGCGCCCCTTGACCTCACCGACCGGGGTGATGACCGCGGCCGTACCGCAGGCGAAGGTCTCGGTCACCGTGCCGTCGGCGACGCCGGCCCGCCACTCGTCGACGCTGAACTTCCGCTCGGTGACCGGGTGCCCGAGCTCGCGGGCCACGGTGATCAGCGACTCGCGGGTGATGCCGGGCAGCAGCGTGCCGGTGAGCTCAGGGGTGACGAGCTCGGCGTCGGCGCCGGAACCCAGGACGAAGAACAGGTTCATTCCGCCCATCTCCTCGACCCAGCGCTTCTCCACCGCGTCCAGCCAGACCACCTGGTCGCAGCCGGCAGCGATCGCCTGCTCCTGGGCCAGCAGGCTGGCCGCGTAGTTGCCGGCGCACTTGACGTCGCCGGTGCCGCCGGGGGCGGCCCGGATGTAGTCCTCGGAGAGGTAGACCGACACCGGCTGCACGCCGCGCGGGAAGTACGCCCCGGCCGGGCTGGCGATGACGAGGAACAGGTACTCGCTCGCCGGCCGGACCCCGAGGAACGGGTCGACGGCCATCATGTACGGGCGGAGGTAGAGGGTCTGGTCGGGGCCGGTGGGGACCCACTCGCGGTCGGCGTCGACCAGGGCGTCGACGGCGGTGAGGAAGGCGTCGTGCGGGACGGCCGGCATGGCCAGCCGGGCGGCGCTGCGGGCGAACCGGGCGGCGTTGGACTCCGGCCGGAAGGTCGCGACGCTGCCGTCGGGCTGGGCGTAGGCCTTGAGCCCCTCGAAGATCGACTGGGCGTAGTGCAGGCCGGCGGTGCTGGGGTCCAGCTGGAGCGGCCCGTACCCGGTCAGCCGGGCGTCGACCCAGCCCTCACCTGCGCGGTACCGGGCCACGACCATCGAGTCGGTGAAGTGGCGACCGAAGCCGGGGTCCGCCAGGACCGCGGCACGCTCGGCGGCGGACCGGCGCGGCACGTCCTCCACGACCAGCGGCACGCCCTCGGTGAAGACCCGGGGGGAGGTACGGCTGTCGGCGAGCGTGTCGGTCATGGCTCCCACCTGCTGGTGCTCGTGCTGGAGCGTGGTCCGGCGGTTGCCAGGCCCGCACGGTCACCCTAGCCCGGCTCCACGGGCCCACGGCACGTGCGGCGGGACGACCGCCCGCCCGTAGGTCGTGCGATCGGACGAACCGGCGGGCCCGGCCGTCGTCGCCGAGGCGGGCGACGACGGCGCGGGCCGGCGGCTCAGCTGCTCTTCGGGGCCGCGGACTCGACGACCTCGTAGCTCCACACGTGCTGCTGCGAGCGCTCGGCGGCCGGGGCCAGGGTGTCGCCCCCGCCGTCGTGCGCGCGGTCGAAGTCCTGGCTGGTCTGCCAGGCCTCGTAGGCCTCCTGGCTGCTCCACCGCGTGTAGACGAGGTAGGAGTCGGTGCCGGCGACCGGGCGCAGCAGCTCGAACCACTCGAACCCCGGGGTGGTCTCCACCGCACCGGCGCGGCCCTTGAACCGCTCCTCGAAACGGGCGCGCTTGTCCTCGGGCATGGTCACGACGTTGATCTTCACGACGCTCATGCACCGCATCCTGCCCAGCGACGACCGGCTCGACACGGCGGGTGCGACACCCGCGGCTGCTGGTCCCCGTCCACTCGCGCTGGAGGGCGCGGTCAACCCCGCGGCGGTGGGACGTAGACCCGGATCGGCGGACGCACTCCGGCAGGGGTCGTCCAGTCGGCCGACCGGCGGTCGACCAGCCGCCATCCCAGCCGCTCGTAGAGGCGCACGGCGCCGCTGGCCTCGACCACCTCGAGCACCACCTGCAGACCCCGGTCCTCGGCGCACGCCGTCACCGCGGCCAGCAGACCGGCGCCGAGGCCCTGCCCTCTCCCCCGCGGCGCGACGTACAGCCGGGAGACGACGCCCAGCCCGCCGGCCGGCACCCCGGTCCGTCGGCTCAGCACGTCGTCGACGACGCCGCCCACCAGACAGGCGTGCCCGACGACGACGCCGGCCACCTCGGCCACCCAGCAGGCGACGGTCCCGCTGGGCGTCAACCACGCTGTGGGGTCCGCCGGCCACCGCGCCGGGTACCCGTCGACGTCGTGCACCTCCCGCAGGGCGCGGACGCTGCCCGGGAGGTCGTGGTCCACCCGGCGCCGCACCAGCACCCGGACAGTCTGCCGAGCCGGTGGGCGAGACTGATGCGGTGATCGAGCAGCCGCGCACCGCCGACATCGGCTTCGCCCGGCTGGACCCCGACCGGGCGGCCCGGACCGGCACCCCCGAGGTGGTCTTCGCCGGCGGCAAGACCCCGGCCGAGACCGTGGGCTGCCTGGCCGGCCTGCTCGACGCCGGAGCCCCGCTCGCCTGGGCCACCCGGGTCGACGAACCCACCGCCGCGGCGGTGCTCGAGCGCTGGCCGGAGGCCCACGTCGACCCGGTGGGCCGGGTGGCCTGGGTGGGCACACCGGAACCGCCGGTCGGCCAGGTGCTGGTGTTGACCGCCGGGACGTCGGACGGCGCGGTCGCCGCCGAGGTCGCCGCCACCCTGGCCGCCAGCGGGGTGGGGTGCCGGCGGGTGGACGACGTCGGGGTGGCCGGCGTGCACCGGGTGCTGGCCGTGGCCCCGGACCTGGCCGCGGCCGACGCCGTCGTCGTGGTCGCCGGGATGGACGGCGCGCTGCCCAGCGTGGTCGCCGGGCTCACCGACCGGCTGGTGGTCGCCGTCCCCACCTCGGTCGGCTACGGCGCCGCCTTCGAGGGCCTGGCCGCGCTGCTCACCATGCTCACCGCCTGCGCGCCCGGCGTGCTGGTCGTCAACATCGACAACGGGTTCGGCGCCGGCGTCGCGGCCGCCCGGATCGTCCGCTCAGCTCACCGGTAGCGCACCGGGTCGGGCAGCAGCTCGTTCATCGCCCCCGACCGGAAGCCCCGCGGGTCCAGCTCCACCCGGGCGAACCCGGTGACCGCGGCCAGCAGCTCCGTGCCGACGACCGGCACCAGTGCGGCATCGACCTCCACCCGGGCCACGTCCTCGCCCATGTCCCGCACCCGCAGGTCCCGCGCCGGGTGCCCGGCCTCGGCCAGCGCGGCCCGCAACGCCGCCTCGGCCGCCTCCACCCGCGCCAGGCCCGCCGCCGACACCGGCACCCCGTAGGCGATCCGGCTGGCCAGGCATGCGGCGGCCGGCTTGTCGGCCAGCGGCAGGCCCCAGAGCCGGGCGGCCGCCCGGACGTCGTCCTTGGTCATGCCGGCCCTGGCCAGCGGCGCCCACGCGCCCCGTTCGGCAGCCGCCCGGATGCCGGGCCGGAAGCCCGCCCGCAGGTCATCGGCGTTCGTACCGGTGACCACGTCGGCGATCCCCAGCTCCGTGGCCAGCGGGGTGAGCACGTCGACCAGCTCGGTCTTGCAGAACGCACAGCGGTCACCGGCGTTGGCCACGTACCCCGGACGGGACAGCTCGTCGGTGCGAGGCTGCTCGTGCTGCACCCCCAGCGAGCTCGCGAACGCCCGTGCCGCCACCTGCTCCGCCGCCGGCAGGCTCGGGGAGACGGCCGTCGCAGCGACCACCCGTCCGGCGCCCAGTGCGCGCACCGCAGCGGCCAGCACGACACCGGAGTCGACGCCGCCGGAGAAGGCGACCAGCACCCCGGGGACGGCGGCGAGCTCGGCGTCCAGCAGGGCCAACCGGTGCTCGAGTGCGCTCATCCTCCGCAGGGTGTCATCCGGCTCAGCCCGGCGGGAAGCCGACCGCGACCCGGGCCACCGATCCGGCGTCCTCGACCAGCGCGACCAGCCGACCGTCGGGAGCGACCGCCGCGTGCAGCCCCGGGGTGCCGGTGGCCGGGACCCGCTGGCCGTACCCCAGGGCGACGGCCTCCTCCGCGGTGAGCTCCCGGGCGGGGAAGACCGCCCGGGAGGCGTCGGTCAGGCCCAGCACGCCCGGGCCGCTGCCCGGCCCGGCCAGCGCCTCGGCGGCCTCCTCGACCGGTCGGGCGTCGGCGGTGGCGAACGGCCCCGACGAGGTGCGGCGCAGGGCCGTGAGGTGGCCCCCGACCCCGAGGGCCGCGCCCACGTCCCGGGCGATCGCCCGGATGTAGGTGCCGGTGCTGCAGGAGACGGTCACGTCGACGTCGACCAGGTCGACGGTGGGACGACGGACGTCGTGGACGTCGATCCGGTGCACGGTCACCGACCGGGCCGCCAGCTCGAACTCCTCGCCGGCCCGCACCCGGTCGTAGGAGCGCTTGCCGTCGACCTTCACCGCGCTGACCGACGAGGGCACCTGCTGCAGCGGGCCGACCTGACCGGCCAGCGCGGCGTGGACGGCGTCCTCGGTGACCCCGGCGGCCGAGGCGGTGGCGGTCACGTCACCCTCACGGTCGTCGGTGACCGTGGTCTGGCCGAGCCGGATGGTGGCCTCGTACGTCTTGTCCGAGCCGGAGAGGTGGCCGAGCAGCCGGGTGGCCGCGCCCACGCCCAGCACCAGCAACCCGGTGGCCATCGGGTCCAGGGTGCCGGCGTGCCCGACCTTGCGCACCGACAGCACCCGCCGGGCGCGGGCGACGACGTCGTGGGAGGTCATGCCGCCGGCCTTGTCGACCAGCAGCAGGGACGGCGGGACGTCGGCGTCGGGCTTCTTCGGACTCACGGGGCCACGCTCTCACCCAGCCAGGCGCTGCCCCGCACCCGCCAGCTCACCGCGACCAGCCGCAGCACGATGAACAGGGTCAGGCCGGTCCACACCCCCGGCAGCCCCCAGTCCAGCCAGCCGGACAGCAGCGACAGCGGCACGAACCCCACCAGCGCTGCACCGACGGTGACGGTGCGCAGGTAGGCGACGTCCCCCGCGCCCATGAGCACCCCGTCCAGGGCGAAGACCAGCCCGGCCAGCGGCTGCATGAGCGCCAGGAACCACCACACGACGCCCGCCTCGGCGAGCACCGCCGGGTCGTCGGTGAACAACGGCGGCAGCACCGGGCGCAGGGCGAGCAGTGCGACGGCCACGAGGACGCCGGTGCCCAGGCCCCAGCCGACCACCCGGCTCGCGGTGGCGCGGGCCTCGGCCGGGCGGGCCGCGCCCAGCGCCGTGCCGACGAGGGTCTGCGCGGCGATGGCGTAGGCGTCGAGCACCAGGGCGAGGAACAGCCACAGCTGCAGGGCGATCTGGTGCGCCCCGAGCTCGGCGGTGCCCGACCGGGCCACCACCCCCGTGGCGGCGGCGAAGGCCAGTTGGAGGACGGCGGCGCGCAGCAGGAGGTCGCGCCCGAGCACCAGCTGGCCCCGCAGCGCGGCCGGCCGGGGCCGCAGGGAGGTCCCGGTCCCGGCCAGCTCACGGGTCAGCGCACGGACGAAGAGCGCGGCGGAGACGGCCTGGCCGACCACGTTGGCCACGGCGGAGCCGACCAGCCCCATCTCGGCGGTGTGCACCAGCAGCGGGCACAGCACCAGGCTGACCAGGCTGCCGGCCAGGACGTAGCCCATCGGCCGGCGCAGCTCCTGGACGCCACGCAGCCAGCCGTTGCCGGCCAGTGCGATCAGGAGCAGCGGGAGCCCCAGGCTGGCCACCCGCAGCCACTCCTCGGCGGCGTCGGCGACCGGCCCGTCCCCGCCGGCGAGCAGGCGGGTCAGCGGCCCGGCCGCGACCTGGAAGACGGCGGCCAGCCCCAGGCCCAGGGCCAGGGCCAGCCAGGTGGCCTGCACGCCCTCGGCGACCGCGCCGTCCCGGTCCCCGGCCCCGGCGCGCCGGGCCGCGCGGGCGGTCGTGCCGTACGCCAGGAAGTTGAGCAGCGCCGCCACGTAGGCCAGCAGACCGCCGCCGACGGCGAGACCGCCGAGGCTGACCGTGCCGAGGTTGCCGACCACCGCGGTGTCGACGAGCAGGTACAGCGGCTCGGCAGCCAGCACGACCAGTGCCGGCGCCGCCAACGACGGGACCGACCTGCTCAGCGGGCCAGCTCCTGCCGGAGCTGCGCGATCGTGCCCTCCCGGTCGGCGGTCGAGGTGTACCCGGCGGCTGCGCGGTGCCCACCGCCCCCGAGGGCCATCGCCACCCGGGCCAGGTCGGTGGCGCCGCGCGAGCGGAGGGAGACCGACCAGGCACCGTCGTCCTGACCCTTGAGGACGCAGGCCACGTCGGCCTCGGCGGTGGCACGGACGACGTCGACCAGGGCCTCGAGCTGGTCGGCGGCCAGGCCGTGGGTGCGCGCCTCCGCCGCCGTCGACCAGGTCCAGACCAGTCCTGCGCCGACCTCCCGGTCGAGCACGGCGCGCCCGGTGACGGCCGAGAGCAGCCCCAGCCAGCCGAAGGGCGCGGTGTCGAACAGCCGCTGGCTGATCGCCGCGTGGTCGATGCCGGTGCGCAGCAGCCGGGCAGCCAGCTCGTGGGTGCCCGGCGCGGTGTTGCCGAAGCGGAAGGAGCCGGTGTCGGCCGCCAACCCGGCGTACAGGCAGGTGGCCAGCCGCTCGTCGAGCTCGACGCCCAGGCCGTCCAGCAGGTCCGCGACGAGCACGACGGTCGCGGCGGCGCGTGCCTCGACCACCCGGATCTCGCCGAACCCGGGGTTGCTGGCGTGGTGGTCGACGACGACCGACCGCCGCGCGGTGGTCAGCAGGGCCGCCAGGTCACCCAGCCGACCGGGGGCGGCGGCGTCCAGGCTGACGAACACGTCGACGTCGGCCGGCACGGTCCGTGGTGGGACCAGCTGCTCGGCGCCGGGGAGCCAGCCCAGCGACGCCGGCAGCGTGAACGGCTCGGGGAAGGTGGCGACCACCCGGGCGCCGCAGCGTCGGAGCCCCTCGGCCAGCGCGAGGGTGCTGCCCAGAGCGTCGGCGTCGGGCTGGACGTGGCCGGAGAGCACGACCGTCTGCCCGGTGGCCGCCGCAGCGGCGAGCAGCTCCACGGCCGCGTCCGCGGGCGCGGAGACGGTGGTCATCGGTTCACGTGCCGTCCGGGCCGGCGTGCGGCGGCTGCTGCGGCTCGGGATCGGTGTTGCCGCCGCCCGGCGCGTAGTGCGTGCCGTCGTCCGGCTCGTCCTCGGCGATGCTGTCGGTCGTCCCGATGTCGCCGTGCTTGCCGCCGGCGGTGGGGTCGCCGGTGGCCGGCTCCTGCCGACCGCCGAACCCGGCTCCCTCCCGTTCTCCGGCCAGGTCGTCCGGGTCCGGGTCCACGGCGCCGGTCACGATGCGCTCCGCTCGGCGGCCGACGGGCGGCCGTCGGCGTAGCCGTCCGTGCGGCCGGCAGCAGCGTCGGCCGGCTCGTCGGCAGCGCCGTCGAGGTCGTCCCCGTCCTCGGTGTCCTCGTCCTCGTCGACCGCGGGCTTGCGGTACGGGTCCGCCTCGCCCGCGTACTGGGCGTTCTCCCGGGCGCGGGCCAGTTCGGCGTCGGCCTCCCGGACGCGGGCCAGCGCCTCCTCCAGCTCGCGGGCGGTGTCCGGGACGATGTCGGCCACGAAGGCCAGCGTGGGCACGAACTTGATCCCGGTCTGCTTGCCCACGGTGGAGCGGAGCACGCCGGTGGCGCTGGCGAGGGCCCGTGCGGAGTCCTCGATCTGCAGCGCGTCGCCGTAGACGGTGTAGAACACCGTCGCCTCGCGCAGGTCGCTGGTGACCCGCGCGTCGGTGATGGTGACCATCCCGAGGCGGGGGTCCTTGATCTGCATCTCGATCGTGGCGCTGACGATCTGACGGATGCGCACCGCCAGTCGGCGTGCCCGGGCCGGGTCGGCCATGACGGACCTCCATGTCGAGGGTGTGGTGGCCCCCTTGCCGGGCCCCGCCGCGAGCGTGCGAGTGGCGGGGGGCAGGGGGGTCATTGATCGGTGTCGCTGGACAACTGCCGGTGCGTCGACAGCAGCGTCACCTCGGGTCGCTCGGCCAGCAACCGCTCGCAGGCGTCCAGCACGTCGCCCACCTGGGCGGCTTCGCCGGCCACGGTGGCGACCCCGACCTGCACACGGCGGTGCAGGTCGGGGTCGCCGACCTCGGCGGCGGCCACGGAGTAGCGACGCCGCAGTTCGGCCACGATCGGCTTCACCACGGCACGCTTCTCCTTGAGCGAGTGCACGTCGCCCAACAGCAGGTCGGCGGTGAGCGTGCCCGTGAACACGCTCACCGCCTCTCTGCTGCTCAGTGACTCACTGCCCCGTCCCGAGGCTCACGCCGAGCCTGCGAGGCGTGAGGAGGACGGGGTCCTTCCGTTATGCGCGCGGCTTCTCGCGCAGCTCGAAGGTCTGGATGACGTCCTCGGGCTTGATGTCGTTGAACGACCCCAGCCCGACACCGCACTCGTAGCCCTCGCGGACCTCGGTCGCGTCGTCCTTGAAGCGACGCAGCGACTCGACGGTCAGGTTGTCCGCGACCACGGCGCCGTCCCGGATGAGACGGGCCTTGGAGTTGCGGACGATCGTGCCGCTGCGCACCAAGGAGCCGGCGACGTTGCCGATCTTCGGGACCCGGAAGACCTCGCGGACCTCCGCGGTGCCCAGCTGCACCTCTTCGTACTCGGGCTTGAGCATGCCCTTGAGCGCGGACTCGATCTCCTCGATGGCCTGGTAGATGACCGTGTAGTACCGGACGTCCACGCCTTCGCGGGCGGCGAGCTCGGTGGCCTGGCCCTCGGCCCGGACGTTGAAGCCCAGGACGATGACGTCGTCGGCCAGCGCCAGGTCGATGTCGCTCTTGGTGATCCCACCGACGCCGCGGTGGATGACCCGCAGCGTGAGGTCGTCGCTCACCTCGATCTTCATCAGCGCCTCTTCGAGCGCCTCGACGGTGCCCGAGTTGTCGCCCTTGATGATCAGGTTGAGCTGACGGGTCTCCTTGAGCGCCGCGTCGAGGTCCTCCAGGCTGATCCGCTTCCGCATGGACGCGTTCTGCGCGTTGCGGATGCGGGCCTGACGGCGATCGGCGATCTGCCGGGCGATCCGGTCCTCCTCGACGACGAGGAAGGTGTCACCGGCGCGCGGCACGGAGGTCAGGCCGACGACCTGGACCGGGCGGGCCGGCAGGGCCTCCTTGAGCTTGTTGCCGTGCTCGTCGAGCAGCGACCGGACGCGACCGTAGGCGTCGCCGGCCACGATCGAGTCACCCTGGCGCAGCGTGCCGCGCTGGACCAGCACCGTGGCGACGGGGCCACGGCCCTTGTCCAGCTTGCCCTCGATGACCACACCCTGGGGGTCCTGGCCCACGTTGGCGCGCAGGTCCAGGGAGGCGTCGGCGGTCAGCAGGATCGAGGTCAGCAGGTCGTCGAGGCCCTGACGGGTGGTCGCGGAGACGTCGACGAACATCGTGTCGCCGCCGTACTCCTCGGCCACCAGCCCGTACTCGGTGAGCTGCTGACGGATCTTGGCGGGGTTGGCCCCCTCCTTGTCAATCTTGTTGACCGCGACCACGATCGGCACCTCGGCGGCCTGGGCGTGGTTCAGCGCCTCGACCGTCTGCGGCATGACGCCGTCGTCGGCGGCCACGACCAGGACGACGATGTCGGTGACCTTCGCGCCACGGGCACGCATCGCGGTGAACGACTCGTGACCCGGGGTGTCGATGAAGGTGACCGGACGCTCGTTGCCCTCCAGCTCGGTGACGATCTGGTAGGCGCCGATGTGCTGGGTGATCCCACCGGCCTCCTTGCCCGCCACGTTCGCGTGCCGGAGTGCGTCCAGGAGCTTGGTCTTCCCGTGGTCGACGTGACCCATGACGGTGACGACCGGCGGGCGGATGCCCCAGTCGTCCTCGTCGTCGCTCTCCTCGTCACCGAAGGTGAGGTCGAAGGTGTCGAGGAGCTCGCGGTCCTCGTCCTCCGGGCTGACGACCTGGATGACCCAGCCGATCTCGGCACCCAGCAGCTGCAGGGTGTCGTCGTTGACCGACTGCGTCGCGGTGATCATCTCGCCCAGGTGGAACAGGGCGGTGACCAGCGCGGCCGGCTCGGCGTTGATGCGCTCGGCCAGGTCGGTCAGCGAGGCGCCACGCGGCAGCCGGACGGTCTGCCCGTTGCCACGGGGCAGCGAGACGCCACCCATGCTCGGCGCCGCCATGGAGTCGAACTCCTGACGCCGCTGCTTCTTGCTCTTGCGCCCACGGACCGGACCGCGACCACCCGGACGCCCGAAGGCACCCGCGGTGCCGGCACCGGAGCCACCGCGGCCACGACCACGGCCGCCGCCGCCGCCACCCGGACGGAAGCCACCGCCGGCCGGCGCGCCACCAGGACCACCGGGACCGCCGCCACCGGGACGGAAGCCACCGCCACCGCCGGGACCACCCGGACGGCCACGACCACCGGCGCCAGCGGGGCCGCCAGGACCACCGGCGCGACCGCCACCGGCCGGCCGCGGCGGCATCATGCCGGGGCTCGGACGCTGCGGCATCATGCCGGGGTTGGGACGCGGCCCACCAGGACCGGCGGCGGGACGGGGCCCGCCAGGACCCGACGACGGACGGGGACCGCCGGCGCCGGGAGCCGGACGCGGGCCACCGGGGCCGGGACGCGGCCCACCGGGACCGGCCTGCTGACCGGGAGCTCCGCCGGGTCGCGGACCGGCGGCAGCCGGACGCGGGGCGCTGCTGAAGGGGTTGTTGCCCGGCCGGGGGGCCGGACGGGGGCCGGGCCGGGGCCCGGGAGCGGCCGGGCGCGGGGCGCCCGGAGCGGATCCACCAGCGGCCGGGCCGCCGTCCGGCGCACCACCCGCGGGTCGCGGACCCGGAGCAGCCGGACGCGCGCCCGGCTGGGCCGGTGCGGCCGGAGGCTGCTGGGTCGGGGCGCTGGCGGCCGGCTGCTGCGGGGCAGGGGCCTCCACCACCGGCTGCTGCGGGGCCGGCCGGGGGCCGGGACGCGGGCCGGGAGCCGCCGGACGGGCCGGCGACGGAGCACCAGCCTGGGCAGCCGGGGCCTGAGCAGCCGGGGCCTCGGCAGCGGCCGGAGCCTCGGCAGCGGCCGGAGCCGGAGCAGCGGGAGCCGGGGCGGCAGGAGCCGACGCCACCGGCGCGGGCCGGGGGCCGGGACGCGGAGCGGGGCGGCCACCGGAGGCGCCGTTGCCGCCACCGGAGCTCGAGGCACCGTCGCCGGGGAAGGCCTCACGCAGCCGTCGGGCCACCGGGGCCTCGACGGTGGACGAGGCGGACTTCACGAACTCGCCCTGCTCCTTGAGCTTGGCGAGCACTGTCTTGCTGTCGATACCGAGCTCTTTCGCGAGCTCGTGTACGCGGGCCTTGCCTGGCACGGGTCTCCTCTGGTGAGGCCGGCGGCTGGCCCGCTCGACCTCTGTCTCAGTGGTGCATGGTCATCGTGGCGACTTCACGGGTTGCTCATCCGAGGTCGTCCTGCTCTCGACTGTGGACCGGCCGGGTGCCGGTCCGACTGGATCGCGCTCAGTACATGGTGCTCGGTTGGTGCAGGGTGCTCGGTGCGGTCCGTCCGGGGCACCACCCGGGCGGGTCAGGTGACCTGCCGGAGGACGTGGGCCTCGAGCGGGCCGGTCTCCAGCGGCGTGCTGCTGCGCAGCGCGCGCGGGAAGGCCCGGCGCCGGACTGCTGCCTGCAGGCACTCCGCGGTGGGGTGCAGGGACGCACCCCGGCCGGGGAGCCGTCGCCGCGGATCAGGGGTGAGCCCCCCGCCGCGGACGACGACACGCAACAGCTCGGTGACCGGAGCGCGTCGCCGGCACCCCACACAGGTGCGGACCGGCATCGACGAATCGGCCATCAGGGAGTCTAGCGCGCCGCGGGCCCGGGATGTTCCGCGCGCCGTACGGGGGGCCGGTGACCGCCCTGCGGACCGCGGGCACCGGGCCGGCCCGGCTGCACGCCCGCCCGCAACGGAGCCCGCCCGACACCCGGGGAGACCGGGGCGTCGCCGTCGGTGGGCTCGGCGTCACTGCGGATGTCGATGCGGCACCCGGTGAGCCGGGCGGCCAGGCGGGCGTTCTGCCCCTCCTTGCCGATCGCCAGCGACAACTGGTAGTCCGGCACGACCACCTGGACCGCCCGAGCGGCCGGGTCCACCACCCGTGCGCTGGTGACCCGCGCGGGCGACAGCGCAGAGGCGACGAAGCTGGCCTCGTCCTCGGACCAGTCGACGATGTCGATCTTCTCGCCGTGCAGGTCGCTCATCACGTTGCGGACCCGCTGGCCCATCGGGCCGATGCACGCACCCTTGGCGTTCAGCCCCGGGACGCGGGTGCGGACGGCGATCTTCGACCGGTGCCCGGCCTCGCGCGCCACGGCGACGATCTCCACGCTGCCGTCGGCGACCTCGGGCACCTCGAGCGCGAACAGCTTGCGGACCAGGTTGGGGTGGGTGCGCGACAACGTCACCTGCGGGCCGCGGAAGGTGCGGGCGACGGAGACGACGTAGGCCTTCAGCCGGCTGCCGTGCCGGTAGTCCTCACCGGGCACCTGCTCGGGGGCCGGCAGCGTGGCCTCCACCTTGCCGATGTCGACCAGCACCACGCCCTGGGTGTTGCGGCGTTCGTGCGCCTGCACGATGCCGCTGACGATGTCGCCCTCCTTGCCGGCGTACTCGCCGAAGGTCTGCTCGTGCTCGGCGTCGCGGAGCCGCTGGATGATCACCTGCTTGGCGGTGCTGGCGGCGATCCGGCCGAAGTCGGAGGGGGTGTCGTCCCACTCGTGCACGACCTCGCCGTCCGGCCCCAGCTCCTGGGCCAGGACGGCGACCTCGCCGCTCTTGCGGTCGACCTGCACGCGCACGTGCTTGGCCGCGCCGTCCGCGTGCCGGTAGGCGGTGACCAGCGCGCTCTCGATCGCCTGCAGCACCGTGTCCGCGGGGATGCCCTTCTCCCGCTCGACCGCCTTGAGAGCCGTCACGTCGATGTTCACTCGTTGCCTCCTCGTCGCGACCGGGGGTCCTGCGGCGCGCGGCGCGGGGCCGGTCGTCCGGTCCTCCCGCTCGCGTCGGTCGCGTCGGCCCCGGCCGGGTCCTGCTCGTGGTCGTGCTCGGTGCCCGCGGGCACCTCGTCGTCGGTCTCGTCGTCGTCCTGGTGCGCCTCGTCGTCCTGGTGCTCGTCGTCCTGCTCGTCGTCGTCGTGCTCGTCGTCGGTGCCGTCGCCGTGGTGGACCAGCGCGGCGTCGCGGTGCCCGGCCGGGCGGGTGAACTCCACCTGCACCCGCGCCTCGCCCAGCTCTGCCCAGGGCACGGTGCGCTCGCCGACGGCCTTGCGCACCTGGCCCTTCTTGGTGCCGCCCTTCTCCACGGCCAGCACGACCCCGTCGTCGTCGACCCGGAGGACCCGGCCGGTGAGCTGCTCCCGGCCGGACTCGGGGCCGACGGCGACGCCGACCAACCGGCCGACGTTGCGCCGCCAGTGCCGCGGCAGGGTCAGTGGGCGGTCGACCCCGGGGCTGGTGACCTCCAGGACGTAGGGCGAGCGACCCAGCGCCTCGTCCTGCGCGTCGAGCACCTCCGACAGCGCACGGCTGAGCTCGGCGACGTCGTCCAGGCTGACCCCGGCGTCCCGGTCGACCACGACCCGCACCACCGACCGCTGGCCGGCGGGGCGGACGACGAGCTCCTCCAGGTCGTACCCGGCGGCGGCGACCACGGGCTCGACCCAACCGGTCAGCTTGGCGGTCACCACGTCCGCGGTGCCTGCACCTCGCGTGGACACCGACTGCCTCCTGTTGTGTGGGAACCGCGACGTGCCCACCGGGTGGGACCCCGGTGGGCGGCCGGGCGGGCCCGACGGGCCACCGGCGTGCTGCGCGTGAACCGTCAGGCTACCGCCCGCACCGCCGGCACCACCGGTCCCACGAGCAGCGACCGGCGCTCCGGTGCGTTCGGCCAGGAGAGTCGCCCGGGACTGTCAGGATGGACGGCGATGTCCGGACTCCTCCCCGCTCCCCCGGCCGCCGGCACGTTCTCCCGACGCAGCCTGTTGATCGCCACCCTCGCCGGCACGGCGCTGGTGTCCACCGGCTGCACCGGCAGCCCCGGCGACGTGACCGACGCGGTCACCCCGGCTCAGGTCGACCGGCTCGCCGCCCAGGTCCGGGTGCAGGAGGAGGTGGTGGCCGGCTACGACCAGGCGTTGAGCAGCGCACCCGACCTGGCCGCGGCGCTGACCCCGCTCGCCGCGCAGGCGCGGGCACAGCTGGACCGGCTGCGCGCGGCCGCCCCCGGCGACACCGCGACGACCTCGGCGGCGACCAGCGGCGCCGCGGCACCGACCGATCCGGCGGAGGCACGCGTCTGGCTGCGGGGCGTCGTCGCCGCGGCCGCCACCGCGCACGCCGAGGCCTGCCCGGAGTTCACCGGAGGGCGGGCGGCGCTGCTCGGCAGCATCGCGGCCGGCCTGCGGGGCCAGGACGGACTGTTGGCATGAACACTGCTCCGCGACGGGAAGCCGGGAGACGGGACGACGATGGCTGACGGCACCAGCTCACCCTCGGGCTCGCCCACCGCGGCGGGGGACATGGCGGCAGAAGACGCCGCACTGCAGGACGCGCTGGCCGCGGTGCACGCGGCGATCTGGGGCTACGGCGTCGTCGGTGCGGCACTCCCCCCGGAGTCCCGGGACGCCGTGGTCGCGTGCGAGCTGGCGTACCTGGACCTCCGCGACCAGCTCGTCGCCCTGCTGAGCGCCCGGCAGGTCGAGCCGGTCGCCGACGAACCGGGGCACACGCTGCCCTTCCCCGTGCTCTCCCCGGTCGACGCCGCAGCACTCGCGGTCGTGCTGGAGGAGGGCGCGTCCGCGACGTGGACGTGGGTGCTGGACCGGGCGAGCGAGCGCAGCACCCGCGTGCTCGCCGTCGCCGCGCTGAGCGCCGCCGAGCTGCGGGCGGTCGACTGGCGCGCCCTGGCCGGCCGCACCCCACCGACCAGCGCCTTCCCCGGCCTGCCGCAGGCCTAGCCGCCCAGCGCGGCGAGGAAGGCGTCGGCGACCTCGACGGCGACGCTGCTGGACTGCCCTCCCTCGACCAGCACGGCGAACGCGACGTCGCCCTGGGGGCCCCCGAGCTGGTAGCCCATGAACCACCCGTGTGCGTCCAGCGGGGTGTTGGTGCCGTACTCCGCGGTGCCGGTCTTGCCGTACACCTCACCCCGGTCGGCCAGCCCGGTGGCCGTCCCGCCGAGGACCACCTGGCGCATCATCGGCCGCAGCGCGTCCAGGACGGCCGGGTCGGGTCCGGCGGGGGCTGCCCCGGCCGGCTCTCCCCCCACGACCTCCACGGGCACGGCCGGGGTGCCGCTGGCGATGCCGGCGGCCACCAGGGCCAGCTGGGCCGGGCTCATCAGCACCTGGCCCTGGCCGATCGCGTCGGCGGCCTCCGTCGTGCCGGTGCTCGCTGCGGGCACCTCTCCGCTGAAGACGTCGACCGGCAGCTGCCAGTCGGTGCCCACCCCGTAGGAGGCGGCCGCGGCGGCGAGCGCACCGTCGGGGAGGGTGAGCGCCTGCTGGATGAAGGTGGTGTTGCAGGACTGGGCGAACGCCTCGGTCATCGGCACCGTGCCGAGGTCGAACTGGTCCTCGTTCTCGAACTCCCGGCCCTCCACGACCGTCGTGGCCGGGCAGGGCACCTGCGTCTCCGGGGTGACCGTGCCGGCGGACAGCAGCGCCGTCGCCGTCATCGTCTTCATGCTCGAACCGGGCGGGAACTGCCCGGTCAGGGCGTTGACCGGGTTGGCCGCCTCGTTGGAGCTGACCGCCAGGAGCTCCCCGGTGCCAGGCCGCACCGCCACCAGGTGGGTGGCCAGCGGCTGGGTGGCCACGGCGGCGTCGGCGGCGTTCTGGACCGCCGGCAGCAGCGGGGTCTGGACCGGGGTGCCCGGCACGGGGTCGACGGTGCCGACGACCCGCCCGGTGTCCTCGAGGGCCTCGTCGGTGCTCACCACCCGCACGGTGAACCCGGGCGTGCCGGCCAGCTGCTCCTGGTGGGCCAGCTGCAGGCCGGACAGGCCCAGCCGGTCCCCGGCGGCGTAGCGCTGCTCGCCGTCGGCGTCGACGGTGTCCTCCAGCACCTCGGCGGTGGCGTCCCCGACCCGGCCCAGCAGGGCGAGCCCGAACCGGGACGTGGGGGCGAGCAACCGGGTGCTGGTCGGGAAGACCGCCCCGGGCAGGTCGTACACCTGCGCGCGGATCGCCTCGAAGTCCGGCCGGCGCAGGGTGATCACCGGGACGAACTGCCCGACCGGTGCCGCCTGCACGTCGGCGGTGATCTCCTCCGCGGAGATCCCGGTGGCAGCGGAGAGCCCGGCGGCCAGCGCCGGCAGGTCGGTGACCTGAGCGGTGTCCACCCCGACGTCCACCACCTCGGTCTCGGCGAACAGCGGTGCGCCGGTGCCGTCGGTGATCGGTGCGCGCTCCGGCAGCGACCGGGCGAGCTCGAGGTGCTGGCCGTCGGCCAGCTCCGGGTGGACGACGCCCGGCTCGGCGACGACCTCCCAGCTGTCCTCGCCCTCCTGCAGCTCCAGCGTTGCGTCGTAGGTCCAGTCCGGGGCCGCCGCGAGGTCCCAGGTGGCCTGCCAGGTGACGGTCGCCGCGCCGTCCTCGACCTGCACCTCGCCCAGCTCGGTGCTCAGGGTCGCGTCGGGCAGGTCGGCGGCGGTCTGCTCGAGCAGTGCCCCGGCCGCCGCGGGGTCGGTCGTGCGGTCGGCGGCTGCATCCGCCCGGCCCGCGGCCCAGTCGTCGAGGAAGGCCTGGGCGGCGGCGCGGACGTCGTCGGTGGAGTCGCCGGAGCACCCGCTCAGCAGCGGGGCGAGCACCAGCACCGCGGCGCCCCCGGCCGTCGTCACCCGGCGGGTGGCCCCGCTCCTGCTCCTGGACCCGTGTCGGCTGCGCACCCACCCACCCTGGCAGAAGTCCGCTGCCGATCCGGGACTCCTCGCCGCACCAGCCCCAGGACTCACAGGCCGTTCAGAACAAGATCGAGGCGAAGGTGCCGACCTGCTGGAAGCCGACCCGTTCGTAGGCGGCGCGGGCCGCACGGTTGTAGTCGTTGACGTAGAGACTGACCACCGGCGCGATCGCCGTGCGTGCGTACTCGACCACCGCCGCGGTGCCCCGCTGCCCGATGCCCTGCCCGCGGTGCTGCGGGGAGACCCAGACGCCCTGCACCTGGCAGGCGTCGCGGGAGACGGCGCCGACGTCGGCCTTGAAGAGCACCTCACCGCGCTCGATCCACGCCAGCGAGTGACCCGCGTGGACCATCTCCGCCACCCGGGCGCGGTAGCCGGCGCCGCCGTCGACGCGCAGCGGGCTGACCCCGACCTCCTCGGTGAACATGGCGACGGCGGCCGGCAGCAGGGTGTCCAGCTCCTCGGTCCGGACCGGGCGCACCCGCGGCTCGGCCGGCACCGACGCCGGCCCCGAGATGGCCAGCAGTGGCTGCTGGGCGCGCACCTCCCGTGCCGGGCCCCAGTACGGCGCCAGCAGCTCCCACAGCGGCAGCACCGCCGCCGCCGGGCCCACCACGGTCGAGCACCGTCGCCCGGCCCGCCGGGCCCGGTCGGCGAACGCGGTCGCC
The DNA here is from genome assembly GCF_026968025.1 of Modestobacter sp. VKM Ac-2978. Lineage (NCBI taxonomy): Bacteria > Bacillati > Actinomycetota > Actinomycetes > Geodermatophilales > Geodermatophilaceae > Modestobacter > Modestobacter sp. VKM Ac-2978. Next base: position 24,541 of record NZ_JAPVBP010000011.1, read on the forward strand.
GCAGCCCGTTCGGCGCCCGGTCGGGCGAAGGGGATCAGGTTCGCGCCGGCCAGGCAGACGGCCTCCAGCCGGCGACCGGCGTACAGGCCCCACAGCGGCGCGCCCAGGGACGTCGTCGCGGTGCCGTGGGTCTCGACCCGCCCGGCGAGCATGCAGGCGCCGACCGGGTCGGTGGCCAGCAGCTCCCGGACGGCGCCCTCGTCCCCGGCGTCCAGGACCCGGGCGGGCGAGGAACGCAGCACGCGGACCACTGTCCTCGGTCGGCCGGTGTGGGCGGGCGGGTCAGGAGACGGAGACGACCGGCGGACCGGACGGGGTGCCCTCGGCGACCTGCGCCTCGGCGATCCGCATGGCCTCCTCGATCAGCGTCTCCACGATCATCGACTCGGGCACGGTCTTGACGACCTCGCCCTTGACGAAGATCTGCCCCTTGCCGTTGCCGGAGGCGACGCCCAGGTCGGCCTCGCGGGCCTCCCCCGGGCCGTTCACCACGCAGCCCATGACGGCCACCCGCAGCGGCACCTCCATGCCCTCGAGGCCGGCGGTGACCTCGTCGGCGAGCTTGTAGACGTCGACCTGGGCCCGGCCGCAGGAGGGGCAGCTCACGATCTCCAGGCCGCGCTGGCGCAGGTTCAGCGACTCCAGGATCTGGTTGCCGACCTTGACCTCCTCCGCCGGCGGGGCGGAGAGGGAGACCCGGATGGTGTCGCCGATGCCCTGGGACAGCAGCGCGCCGAAGGCGACCGCGGACTTGATGGTGCCCTGGAAGGCGGGGCCGGCCTCGGTCACGCCGAGGTGCAGCGGGTAGTCGCACTGGGCGGCCAGCAGCTCATAGGCGCGGACCATGACCACCGGGTCGTTGTGCTTCACCGAGATCTTGATGTCGCGGAAGTCGTGCTCCTCGAACAGCGAGCACTCCCACAGCGCCGACTCGACCAGCGCCTCCGGCGTCGCCTTGCCGTACTTGGCCAGCAGGCGCTTGTCCAGCGAGCCGGCGTTCACCCCGATCCGGATCGGGGTGCCGGCGTCCTTGGCCGCCCGGGCGATCTCGCCGACCTTGTCGTCGAACTTCTTGATGTTGCCCGGGTTGACCCGCACGGCGGCGCACCCGGCGTCGATCGCGGCGAACACGTAGCGCGGCTGGAAGTGGATGTCGGCGATCACCGGGATCTGCGACTTCCGGGCGATGATCGGCAGCGCCTCGGCGTCGTCGGTGTCGGGCACCGCGACCCGCACGATCTGGCACCCGGAGGCGGTCAGCTCGGCGATCTGCTGCAGCGTCGCGTTGATGTCGGCGGTCTTGGTGGTGCACATCGACTGGACGCTGACCGGGGAGTCGCTGCCGACCCCGACGCCCCCGACGTCCAGCTGACGGGTCTTCCGGCGCGGAGCGAGGACGGGCGGCGGAGAGGCGGGCATGCCCAGCGAGACGGTCACGGTAGGTCAGTCTCCCACTTACTGCAGGGTGATCGGGTTGACGACGTCGGCGATGACGAGCAGGCCGGACAACAGGATGAACAACCCCGCCACGGCATAGGCGACCGGCATGAGCCGGGCGATGTCGAACGGGCCGGGATCGGGCCGCCCGCGCAGCCGGGCCACGGTCGAGCGGGCCTTCTCGTACAGCGCGCCGGCGACGTGTCCGCCGTCCAGCGGGTAGAGCGGCACGAGGTTGAACAGGAAGAGCACCAGGTTGACGCTGGCCAGCAGCGACACGAAGAAGCTGAGCTTGTCCACGTTGCTGAACTGCTCCAGGGCGAACGCCTCGCCGGAGAGCCGGCTGACCCCGACCAGGCCGATCGGCCCCTCGCGGTCGCGCTCCTCGCCCATGAACGTGGCCCGGAACAGCTGCGGGATGCGCTCGGGGATCTGCACCAGCCGCTGGACCGACTCGACGACCACGGTGCCGAAGTAGCCCGGCAGCGAGCTCAGCGGCTGGCCGACGTACTCCGTCGCGGACTGGACGCCGAGGTACCCGACCTCCTCGGTGCCGTCGGGTTCACCGTCGGAGTCCGGGTCGGTGTAGACGGTGTTCTCGATCGGGGTGACCGTGAGGTCGAGCTGCTCGGGAACGCCCTGGGCGTCCTCGCGGGCGACGGTCAGCGTCAGCGGGGTGCTGGCGCTGGCCTGCACCGTCTCGACCAGCGCCTCCCAGCCGTCGCCCGGCTCCTGGGTGACGGGCTCGCCGTCGATCGCCAGGATCGTGTCCCCGGCCTGCAGCCCGGCCTGTGCGGCAGGGCCGGCCGGCGGCAGCGCACAGTCGGCCGCACCCGCCTCGCAGACCTGCCCCTCGGGCGTGATCGGGACGGTGCAGGGGTCCGCGGCGGCGGCACTGGCGGCCCCGGCGGGCAGCACGCAGTCGGGCACCGCCGCGATCGTGGTGGTGGTCGTCGGCAGGCCGATGCCCACCAGCAGGACCAGGAAGAGCAGCACTGCCAGCACCAGGTTGTGGAAGGGACCGGCGAACATCACGATCACCCGCTGCCACCACGGCTTGGCGTAGAAGACCCGGCCGCGGTCGGTGGGCAGGACGTCGTTGAGGGCCGCCCCGCGCACCTCGGCGATGAAGCTGCGCATCCGGGTGGCGCGCTTGCTCTCGCCCTCCTCGGCCGGCGGGATCATGCCGACGATCCGGATGTAGCCGCCCAGCGGGATCGCCTTGATCCCGAACTCGGTCTCGCCGCGACGGAAGGACCACACCGTCGTCCCGAAGCCGACGAAGAACTGCGGCACCCGCATGCCGAACTTCCGGGCCCAGTAGAAGTGCCCGAACTCGTGGAAGCCGATGCTGAACAGCAGCCCGACGGCGAAGGCGACGATCCCGAGGACCGTCAGGAGGAACCCGCTCAGCTCAAGCTCCGTCTCGGGTTGTCCGCGTCGATGGCGACGCGGGCGTGCTCCCGGGCCCACTTCTCAGCGGCCAGCACGTCCTCGACGCAGGTGGGTGCGCCGAGGTCCGGCGCGGCGTCGAGGGTACGCGCGATGACCTGCACGATCCCTGGGAACGAGAGGTGTCCGGCGGTGAATGCGGCGACCGCCTCCTCGTTGGCCGCGTTGTAGAGCGCCGGGACGACGCCGCCGGCCTCCCCCGCCTGCCGGGCGAGTCGGACCGCCGGGAACACCTCGGAGTCCAGCGGCTGGAACTCCCAGGTGCTCGCGGCCGACCAGTCCAGCGCGGGCTGTACGTCCGGCAGCCGGTCCGGCCAGGCCAGCGCCAGCGCGATCGGCAGCCGCATGTCCGGCGGGCTGGCCTGGGCGATCGTCGCGCCGTCGGTGAACGTCACCATCGAGTGGACGATCGACTGCGGGTGCACCACGACGTCGATGTCGGCGTACGGGACGCCGAAGAGCAGGTGGGCCTCGATCAGCTCCAGCCCCTTGTTCACCAGGGTCGCGGAGTTGATGGTCACCACCGGGCCCATGTCCCAGGTGGGGTGGGCCAGCGCCTGCTCGCGGGTGACTCCCGCCAGCTCCTCCGCCGTCCGGCCCCGGAAGGGACCGCCGCTGGCGGTGAGCACCAGCCGGGCCACCTCGCCCCGCTGACCCCCGCGCAGGCACTGGGCCAGCGCGGAGTGCTCGGAGTCGACCGGCACCAGCTGGCCCGGGGCGGCCGCCGCCGTCACCAGTGCCCCGCCGGCGACGAGCGACTCCTTGTTCGCCAGCGCCACCGTGCGCCCCGCGGCGAGCGCGGAGAGCGTCGGCCGCAGCCCGATCGACCCGGTGATCCCGTTGAGGACGACGTCGGCCGGACGCGTGGCCAGCTCCTCGGCGGCGCGCGGGCCGGCCAGGATCTCCGGGAGCGCGTACTGGCCCTGGGCCCAGCCGCGCTGCTGCGCCGCGGCGTAAAAGGCGAGCTGCAGGTCCTGGGCGGCGGTGGCGCGGGCGATGGCCACGGTGCGCACGCCCAGGGAGAGGGCCTGCTCGGCCAGCAGGGCGACGTCACCCCCACCGGCGGCGAGCCCGGTGACCCGCAGCCGGTCCGGGTTCTGCCGGGCGACGGCGATCGCCTGGCGCCCGATCGACCCGGTGGACCCCAGCACGGTGACCGTGCGGGGTTCGGTGCTGCGCGGCTGGCTCATGCACGTGATCCTGCCAAGCCCGCCGAGTCCACGTCTCGCCGCCAGGCGCGGTACCGCCACCACAGCCTCTGGCGGTCCACACTTGACGACGATCCGTCCGTGACCGACTGATCTCGACAGCCACACCTCATCCAGATCTGGACGGATCAGCCGTCGGTTGTCACTCGTTGGGCAACTTCTCGGCGTGTCGTCCCACCGAGCAACAATCCGAGTCGTTGCGTGCCGATACTCCTCCCGATGGCTCGGACGTCCGGGCCCGGACCCGACGGAGAACCCTCATGTCCCGCATGTCCCCGCTCCGCGCCTCCGTGGCGACCGGCCTCAGCCTCGGCACCGTGGGCCTCGGCATCGCCTTCGCGCCGGCCGCCCTGGCCGCCGACCTGCCCCCGCTGCAGGGTTCGTCCACCGCGGTGATCGGTCAGCCCTACACCCTGACCGGCACCGAGTGTGCGGCGACGGACCCCAGCAAGCCGGCCATCGCCTACGTGGAGATCCTGGCCGCGGCAGATGCCAACGACCCCGCAGCCGAGCCGGTGCTCAGCCTGGCGGGCCCGGTGGAGGCCGGCACCTGGACCGCGGCGCTGGAGTTCCTGCCCGAGGCGACGCCGGGCGGCTACGTGGCCTTCGCCATCTGCGAGCCCTACGACGGCGGGGAGACCGATGACGGCACGGACTGGCTCCTCTACCCCGAGTTCGGGTTCACCCTGCAGGCGGCTCCCGTGACGCCGACGCCGGTCACGCCGACGCCGGTCACCTCGCCCCCCAGCACCCCGACCACCGTCGTCCCGACCGGCGAGCTGCGCGGCGAGACCGCGAACACCGTCGGCGTGTCCAGCACCAAGACCGCCTCCACGACCGGCGCCAGCGCCGTCCAGGGCACGAAGATCGTCAAGGTCCTCACCGGCTTCAAGCCCGGGGAGAAGGTCACCGTCACGCTGCACTCGGACCCGCAGACGGTGGGCACCTTCACCGCCGACGGGAACGGCACCGTGACGGCCACCTTCACGCTGCCGGCCGGCACCCCGGCCGGTGAGCACGACCTGGTCTTCGAGGGCGACATGGGCACCTACTTCCAGGAGTCCCTGACGGTCACCGCCGCCAGCTCCGCGGACTCCGACGACCTGGCCTACACCGGCGCGAGTGTCGCCCTGCCGCTGTCGCTGGGTGGCGGGCTGCTCGTCGCCGGCGCAGGTGCGCTCTACGCCCTCCGGCGCCGTCCGGCGGGGGCCGAGCAGGCCTGAGCATGACCCTTCCGCACGACGTGGACGCCGGCCAGGAGACTCCTGGCCGGCGTCCGCCGCGTTCCCGCACACGTGCGCGGCGCTGGGCGCGCGTCGTCCTCTCCGTCCTCGCCCTGCTGGTGGTCGCCCTGGGCGCGGACGCAGCCGTGCTCGCCGGCCGGTTGGAGCAGGTCGACGTCGACCTGTCCGACGGCCCCGGGGACGCCGACGGACGGACCTGGGTCCTCGTCGGACTCGACTCGCGCACGAACCTCCCCACCGACGCCGCCACCGATGCCTTCGGCACACCTGAGGACGTCCCCGGCAGCCGCGCGGACGTGGTCGTGGTGGTCCACCAGACCGACGCCGGCACCACCGTGTTCTCGGTGCCGCGCGACGTGGTGGTGCGCACCGACCGACGTCCCGGTCGACTCGCACTCACCTGGTTGCGCGGACCACAGGCCACCGTCGAGGGACTGTGCCAGCTCGGCATCCCCACCGACCACCTCCTGACCGTGGACCTGGGCGGCTTCGCCGCGGTGGTCGACGCCGCCGGCGGCCTGGACGTCGACGTCCCCGAGCCGGTCCGCGACCAGCCCGCCGGGCTCGAGCTCACCCGCGCCGGCCACCAGCACGTGGACGGCGCCACCGCCCTGGCCCTCGTGCGCTCCCGGCACCCCGAGCACCTGGTCGACGGGGAGTGGGTGCCGGCGCCCACAGCCCCCGACGGCCGCGCCACCGCCGCCGGCAGCGTGCTCGCTGCCCTGATGGACCAGGTCCGCGCCACGACCCCGCGACCATGGCGCCTGCAGTCGGTCGCCTGGGCGGCCTCCGCGGCCATCGCCACCGATCCGGACACCTCCGTCGGGGAGCTCACCTCACTGGCCCGCGCAGACGTGGCCGACGTACGGGTCCTCCCGGTCGGCAACCCGGTGGGCGGCACGATCGCCCGGCTGCCCACGGCGGACACCACGGCCGCGCTCGCGTCGGCCGGGCTCTCGTGCAGCCGCTGACCGAGCACACGCGTCGCGCCACGACCGCGCCGAGCGGGTGGAGCGCACCGGGGCCTGGCAAGATGGGCGCCGTGAGTGAGCACAGTGGCCGGGGCCAGGGGCAGCAGACGAGCGCCAGGGTGGTCGAGCAGTCCGCCCGCGAGGAGGGCATCGTCCGCGCGGGGTCGACACCCGTCCACGACGAGCACCCTGCGGACTGGGGGTGGCACGCCGAGTCGGGCCGGGTCGGCCGGATCACCGGCTGGCTGATGGTGCTGGGCCTGCTGGCCCTGCTGTTCGGCAACCACGACGGCCAGGTCGAGAACCTGTGGATCCTCGGGTTCGTGCTCACGCTCGTGGTCATGCTGCTGTGGGACATCCGCCGGCGGAAGAACGCCTGGCGCTCCCGCTAGCGCCCCGGCCGCCGATCTGCGGCCCGCGATCTCGACAGTGGCCGTCTCCCCTCGGGGGAGGCGGCCTCTGTCGTACCTGCGGTCCTCCCCACCCAGACCTCACTGGACAGAGATAACGGTGGATGACTCCATCTCGGGCAATGTCGACTCCTCTTGCGGTGGACAGTTCGGATAGAGGATGTGCACATCTGACCGACTCGTCCGCGTGTCGCACAGAAAACTGCCAGCCAGGAAGTCGGGTCGGCTAGAAAGTGCGCAACGGACCCGCAAAGCCCGGGCCGACACACACACGGAGGAACCCCGATGAGCCGCCTGTCCCGCACCCGCGTCGCCGTCGTGACCGGTCTGACCCTCGGCACGGCCTCCGCGGGCCTCCTCCTCGCCCCCGCCGCGCTCGCCGCGCCTGCCGCGCCGTCCGTCGCGCCGTCGAGCACGCTCGCCCCCGGTGCCACCTTCACCATCTCCGGCGCCGACTGCACCCAGGCCTCCGACACCGACGCGGAGCCCATGGCCGTCATCACGCCCGACAGCGACGACCCCGGCTGGGGCGACGGCGGCCCGGTCAACGCCGACGGCACCTGGACCCTCGAGCTGGACGCACCCGCCGAGGTGGGCACCTACTCGTACCGGCTGTTCTGCGACCAGTACACGACCGACTTCCAGTACCCGAACGTGACCATCACGGTCACCGCCGACGGCAAGCCCGCCCCCGCCCCCGCCCCGGCCGCCTTCGTGCCGGGAGCGACGCCGAACACGCCGGGCATCTCCGTCACCAAGAACAGCACCACCAGCAACGTGGCGAAGCCGGGCCAGCAGATCACCCACGTGCTCAAGGGCTTCAAGCCCAACGAGAAGGTCACCCTGGTCCTGCACTCCACCCCGGTGACCCTGGGTGTCTTCACCGCCGACGCCAACGGCGTGCTGACCGCGACCTACACGCTCCCCGCCGGGACGACGCTGGCCAACCACACCCTGGCCTTCGACGGCGACGCCGGGAGCCACTACGAGATCGCCCTCACGCTGACCGCGGACGGCAAGGCGCTCGCCTACACCGGCGCCAGCGTCACCCTGCCGCTGGTCGCGGGCACCGTGCTCGTCGGCGCCGGCGCCGGCGCCCTGGTCCTCAGCCGCCGCCGCACCGCGGGAGCCACGCAGGCCTGACACGACCCCAGCACCACGACGGACGCCGGCCAGGACCTCCCTGGCCGGCGTCCGCTGCGTTCCCGGGTCGACGAGGTGGCGGCGGACGCCGGGACGTCGTGCCAGCGCTGAGCCGGCGTCAGCTGACGGCCACGCCGATCGCGCTGCCGATGAGGTAGGTCGCGCCGGCGGCCAACGCCCCGAACAGCAGCTGGCGCAGGGCTGACCACCACCACGGCCGCGGGGTGAAGCGCGAGGACAGCGCACCGGCGACCGCCAGGCCCACCCCGCCGCACACCAGCGCCACCCACAGCAGGTCCAGCCCGAACAGGTAGGGCAACAACGGCACGGCCGCGCCGACCGAGAACGTCACGAACGAGGAGACCGCAGCCACCTTCGGCGACGGGGTGTCCTCCGGACTCAGCCCCATCTCCGCGACGACGTGCAGCCGCAGCGCCGTCTCCGGGTCCCGGGACAGCTGCACCGACACCCGCTCGGCGAGGTCGTCGTCCACCCCGCCGGCGCGCAGCAGCGCGACCAGCTCGTGCCGCTCCCCCTCGGGGTTGCGTTCCAGTTCCCCGCGCTCCTTGGCGACCTCGAGCTCGAGCTGCTCGTTCTGGGTGGTCACCGACGTGTACTCGCCCAGCGCCATCGAGATGGCCCCGGCGACGAGGCTGGCGACGCCGGAGAGCACGACCGTCTGCGCCGCGGCACCGCCGGCGCCGACCCCGGCCACGAGGGCCGTGTTGGTCACCAGACCGTCCATCGCGCCGAAGACGGCCGCCCGCAGCCAGCCGCCGGAGACGTCGGCGTGACTGTGCTCGTGCGCCTCCGCGTCGGGGGACACGGTCAGCCCTGGTCCGACTCGGCTCCCAGCGGGACGGCGTCCTCGACGGTGGGGACCGGGACGGCGACGCTCGGCACCCCGTCGACCTGATCGGCGGCGGCCAGCTGACCGCAGGCGCCGTCGATGTCCGAACCGCGGGTGTCGCGGACCGTGGTCGGGACGCCGGCAGCGCGCAGCCGGGCGACGAACTCCCGCTGCGCGGGCAGCGGGCTGGCGTCCCACTTGCTGCCCGGGGTCGGGTTGAGCGGGATGAGGTTCACGTGCGCCAGCCGCTTCGCCAGCAGCTTCCCGAGCAGGTCGGCCCGGAACGGCTGGTCGTTGATGTCCCGGATGAGCGCGTACTCGATCGAGTAGCGGCGACCGGTGCGGCGGGCGAAGTCGTCGGCGGCGCCCAGCACCTCGTCGACCTTCCAGCGGGTGTTGATCGGCACCAGTTCGTCGCGCAGCTCGTCGTCGGGGGCGTGCAGGCTGACCGCCAGGGTGACGTTGAGCCCCTCCTCGGTGAGCTTGCGGATCGCCGGGACCACGCCGACCGTCGAGACGGTCACCGAGCGCTGGGCCAGGCCCAGCCCGTGCGGTGCCGGGGTCAGCAGTGCGTCGAGCGTCTTGCGCACCCGGGCGTAGTTGGCCAGTGGCTCCCCCATGCCCATGAAGACGACGTTGGACAGCCGACCGGGCCCGCCGGGGATCTCGCCGTTGGCCATCGCCGCGGCCGCCGCGACCGCCTGGCCGATGATCTCTGCCGCAGAGAGGTTGCGGGTCAGGCCGCTCTGGCCGGTCGCGCAGAACGGGCAGGCCATGCCGCAGCCGGCCTGGCTGGAGATGCAGACGGTGGCGCGCTCGGGATAGCGCATGAGCACGCTCTCCACCAGGGCCCCGTCGTGCAGGCGCCACAGCGTCTTGCGGGTGCGGCCGCCGTCGGCCGACTGGTGCCGGACCGGGGTCAGCAGCCCCGGCAGCAGCGCCTCGGCCAGCTCCGCGCGCGACGCGGCCGGCAGGTCGGTCATCTGCTCCGGATCGGTCACCCCGGCGTAGAAGTGCCGGGCCAGCTGGTCGGCCCGGAACGCCGGCTGACCCAGCTCGACGGCCGCCGCGCGGGCCTCCGCTCGGGTCAGGTCGGCGAGGTGCCGAGGCGGCTTGGTGCGGCGGGGGGCCTCGAAGACCAGGGGCAAGACAGTCATGACGAGGTCCATGCTCCCACCACCGGGCCGCTGGGGGTGGCTCAGCGAGGGTGAGATGGCTCCCGGGGAGGAGCCCGGGGAGGCGCCGGGGCCCCGTCAGCTCCGGCCGAGGGCCTCGGCCGGCGTCGCCGACGGGTCGGGTGCGCCGGACGGCGTGGACGTCGGGGTGGGCGACGGCGAGGGCGAGGGCGTGGGCGTCGGCGTCGGCGTCGGCGTCGGCGTCGGCGCAGGGCTGGGGGCGGGGGTCTCCTCGGGGGCGACGATCGGCGGGACCACCTCGCCATCGCCGGACGGTCCGTCCCCGGAGCCGTCGGGGACCTCTGCGTCGCCGCCGGGGTCGGTGGCGTCGGGATCCGGGCCCTCGGGACCGGGGGCCTGCGGATCGGGGTCCACCGGCGCGCACGCCGGGACCGTGACGGGGGCGTCGGGGTCGGTGCCCTCGTCCGGGGTCTGGCCGTCCTCGGGCACGGTGGCCGGGCAGTCGCCGTCCGGCACCGTCGGGTTCCTGACCGGGTCGATGGGCGTCGGGCCGACCGGGGCAGGGTCGACCGGGGCAGGGTCGACCGGAGCCGGGTCGACCGGAGGGGGGTCGACCGGGACGGGCGGCGCCGGAGGGCCCGACACCGGCTGCACGGCGGAGCCCGCGGGCTCGCGCGACTGCACGTCGGCCCGCGGCGCCGCCACCACCCGGAACGTGCGGCCCCGGGCCGACGAGGTGGCCACCGGGATCGATGCGACCCGGAGATCAGGTGTCGCTGCCGCGCTCGGCGGCCCGGCCGGGGCCGTGGGGGGCGGGGTGTCCACGTCGCCGACGCCGGCGCCGAGTGCAGGCAGCCCGTTCACGCGGGGCGCGGGCGACCGGTTCGCCGTCGTCGGCGCAGTCCGCTCGTCGGCGTCCCGCTGTACTGCCGCGACCGAGGGGCCCGCGCCGTCCGAGCCGCCGGGCAGAGTGAAGCCGGCCACGACACCGGCGACGACGAGCACCGCCGCGGGGAGGAGCACGCGGTACCGCCGCCGACCAGCAGCAGCCGGCGGCGTGCGGACGGCGGGGAGGGTGCCAGCGGGCCCGGAGTCGCGTGCGCCGGCATCGGTGGGCGCGGGCAGCGCCTCCGCCGCCTCGATGTCGGCAGCCCAGGCGGCGAGCTGCGCCTGGCGCTCCCGCTCGGCGGTGCGCTCGGCCGCCTCCAGTTCGGCCAGGGCAGCGACCAGCTCGGCGGACGCCCCCGGGACCAGGTACTGCAGGTCAAGCCGCAGCTGAGGCTCGGACGCCGGCGCCGGCTCGGGGAAGGCGTTCGCAGACGGCCGCGCAGGCGCTGCCCCGGGTGCGGCATCGACCCACTGCGGCAGCCAGGCCTCGTCCCACGGAGCAGCGTCGGACGGCGACTGACCGGTGTGGCCGTGCTCGGCCGGCGCGCGGTCCGCCGACTCGTCGATCGTCGCTCGGTCCAGCTCCGGCACCTCGGCCTCCGACACCTCGACCCCGGGGGCCTCGGCCTCCGACTCCTCGGTCGTCGGCCACTCGGTCGCCGCGTCGCTGGCCGTGGGAGCGCCACGCTCGGGGCCCACCGCGACCGGCTCGTCCGCGCCGCCCGCCGGCACGGGCGCCGCAGACGCCTGCTCCTGCAACGACTCGTCACCTCGCGGTGGGCCCGACGCCACGGCCACTCCTCCCCGGCCGGTCGCCGTCTCGGCCACCGTTCGCGGCCGAGCCCGGACACCAGACCCGAACGGCCATGCTGCCGGAGAGGAGCGCGCCCATCCGGTAGGCGCGGCGTGATCGCCCGGTCACACTGCGCTCGGCCTCGCCGATCAGCCGCGCTCGCGCACCACGCTGAGATCGGCGTGCTCCCGGACCCAGGCGTGCATCGCGATCCCTGCCGCGACCCCGGCGTTCAGCGACCGCGTCGAGCCGAACTGGGCGATCGACACCGTGAGTGCGGCGCCGTCCCGGGCCGCTGGGGTGAGCCCGGGACCCTCCTGCCCGAACAGCAGGACGCAGCGGCGCGGCAAGGAGACGGTCTCCAGCGGAACGGCGCCGGGGCCGTTGTCCACCGCCACCACCGTCAGGTCCTCGGCCGCTGCGAACCCCAGCAGCCCGGTCACCTCCGGGTGGTGGCGCAGGTGCTGGTAGCGGTCGGTGACCATGGCGCCCCGCCGGTTCCACCGGCGCCGGCCGACCACGTGCACCTCCGCCGCCAGGAAGGCGTTGGCGGTGCGCACGACCGTGCCGATGTTCAGGTCGTGCTCGAAGTTCTCGATGGCGACGTGGAACGGGTGCCGTCGCGGGTCCAGGTCGGCGACCACCGCCTCCAGCCGCCAGTACCGGTAGCGGTCCACCACGTTGCGCCGATCGCCCTCGGCGAGCAGCTCGCGGTCGTACCGCGGATCGGTCGGCCAGGCACCGACCCACGGGCCGACGCCGACCGACCCACCCCACTCGGTCGGCCCGGGCACCTCGTCGTCCGTGAGCCCGTCGTCCGTGGCCTCGCCGTCTGTCGGCCGGGCGTCCGTCGCCTGGCCCGTCGTCCCGTCCGTCACCGCCGCGGGCTCAGACCGGCGCGACCATCGACAGGATCAGCCACGCGACCGCGGCCGAGGGGAGCAGGGAGTCCATCCGGTCCATCAGACCGCCGTGGCCGGGCAGCAGGTCGCCCATGTCCTTGATCCCCAGGTCCCGCTTGATCAGGGACTCCCCCAGGTCGCCCAGGGTCGCGGTGACCGCGATGGCGACCCCGAAGAGCACGCCGCCCCACCACGGCCCGTCGAAGACCAGCGTGATCAGCAGCGTGCCGATGAGCACGCAGGCCGCGACCGACCCGGCCAGCCCTTCCCAGGACTTCTTCGGACTGACCGTGCGGGCCAGCGGGTGCTTCCCGAACAGCACGCCCGCAGCGAAGCCGCCCACGTCACTGCAGACCACCGTGCCGATGAACGTCAGCACCCGGGCAGCACCGTCGTCGGGTGCGAGGAGCAGGACGGCGAACCCGGCCAGCAGCGGTACGTAGAGGGCGACGAAGACCGCGGCCGACGCATCGCGCAGGTAACCGACCGGGCCGTCGCCCAGCCGCCAGAGCAGCACGGCGAAGACGGTGAGCAGGAAGGCGATGACCAGCCCCGAGGGGCCGCGCGTCCAGGCCAGGGCCGCCATCACGACCGCCCCCACCAGGACAGGCGTGCGCGGCGGCCGGTGACCGCCCTTCTCCAGCGCCCCGCTGAGCTCGAAGACGCTGATCAGGACGGCGGCGGTGACGACGGCGAGGAAGGAGGGCCGCCAGAGCAGCAGCGTGGCGAAGACCACCGCTCCGAGCGACAGCCCGACCCCGACCGCGGCGGCCATGTCCCGCCCGGCCCGCCCGACGGCCCGCGGTGCGCCACTCGGGGTGTCCTGCGGGGGCTCTCCGGTGACCTCGGCACCCAGGGCATCGGGCACCGCGGTGAGCGGGGCGTCGGCGGGCGCCTCCTCGTGGCCGGCTTCCCGATCCGGCGCCTCGACCGCCGGCCCGCCCGGCATCAGCGACACGGCGTCGGCGCCCTCGTCGTCCGGGCGCAGCTCGTTGGTCTCCGGCCCCGCGACCGGCCCGGGGCGCGCCGCGCGGGGCCCGACCGCGGGTCGCGGCGGCACCGGCGGCTGGTCGATCCGGACCAGCGGTCCGGTGTCGGGGTCCTGGCGTGCTGCCGGCCCCTCCCCCTTGCCGCCCGGGCCGTCGGCGATCCCGGCCCGGCTGCGGGCAGGCTGACGGCCCGAGCCGAGGGGCTCGGGGCGGTGCGGGTCGCGGGTCACGGCAGCGTCCGGAGGTCGACTCAGACGTCCAGGAGCTCGGTCTCCTTGTTCTTCATCGCCTCGTCGATGCTGGCGACGTGTGCCGCGGTGAGGTCGTCGAGCTCCTTCTCCGCCCGGCGCACGTCGTCCTCGCCCGCCTCACCGTCCTTGTTGATCCGGTCCAGCTCCTCCTTGGCGCGGCGACGCACGTTGCGGATCGAGACCTTGGCGTCCTCGCCCTTCGACCGGGCCATCTTCACCAGGTCGCGGCGGCGCTCCTCGGTCAGCTGGGGGAAGACCACCCGGATCAGCGACCCGTCGTTGGTGGGGTTCACGCCCAGGTCTGAGTTGCGGATCGACTTCTCGATCGCCTGCAGCTGGGTGGCGTCGTAGGGCTTGATGACCGCCATCCGCGCCTCCGGCACGGTGATCGAGGCCATCTGCGGCACCGGGGTCAGCGCGCCGTAGTAGTCGACGAAGATCTTGTTGAACATGGACGGCGCGGCGCGGCCGGTGCGAACGGAACCGAGGTCCTCGCGAGCGACCGACAGGGCCTTGTCCATCCGCTCCTCGGCGTCGAGCAGGGTGTCGTCGATCACGGGTCTTCTCCTCCTGCGGCAGCTGCCGGGGTCTGTGCGGTCTGCGGGTGGGGCGGTGCCCGGCGTGCGCCGCCCCGATCGACGTCCGGCCCGGTCAGGGCCGGGCGCTGATCAACGTGCCGATCCTCTCACCTGCCACCGCGCGGGCGATGTTGCCGTCGCGCAACAGGTTGAACACGACGATCGGCATCTGGTTGTCCATGCAGAGGCTGATGGCCGTGGCGTCGGCGACCTTGAGCTGCTTGGCCAGCACCGTGCCGTAGTCCAGGTCGGAGTACATCGTGGCCGCGGCGTTGGTGCGCGGGTCGTCGTCGTAGACGCCGTCGACGCCGTTCTTGGCCATCAGCAGCACCTGGCACTCGATCTCCAGTGCCCGCTGCGCGGCGACCGTGTCGGTCGAGAAGTACGGCATCCCGGCGCCGGCTCCGAAGATGACCAGCCGCCCCTTCTCCATGTGCCGCATCGCCTTGCGCGGGATGTAGGGCTCGGCGACCTGCCCCATGGTGATGGCCGTCTGCACCCGGGTCTCGAGCCCGGCCTTCTCGCAGAAGTCCTGCAGGGCCAGGCAGTTCATCACCGTGCCGAGCATGCCCATGTAGTCGGCGTGACCGCGGTCCATGCCGGCCTGGGAGAGCTCCGCGCCACGGAAGAAGTTGCCGCCACCGACGACGACCGCGACCTGGGTGCCGGAGCCGACCACGGCGGCCAGCTGCTCGGCGATGGTGCGGATGATCACCGGGTCGACCCCGACCTTGCCGCCACCGAAGGCCTCACCGGAGAGCTTCAGCAGGACCCGGCTGTAACCGGACCCGTCCAGCGGGGCGAAGGCGGTGGGCGCGGACTTCAGAGCGGTCACGGGCGTTCCTCGGTTCGGTGTCGGTTGGATCGATCCTGCCGCATCCGGCGGGCGTGCGCGGGGGCCCCGGCGGGTCCGGACAGACCACCGGCCCCGTCCTGGTGAGAACGGGGCCGGTGGATCTCCGTGGGCTGAGCGGTCTCAGGCCTCGGAGGTGCAGCTCAGGCCTGGCCGACCTCGAAGCGGGCGAACCGGTCGACGGTCAGGCCGGCGTCGGCGATGACCTGCTTGACGGTGCGCTTCGGCTCGGTGATCGAGGGCTGCTCGAGCAGGACGAAGTCCTTGAAGTAGGCGTTGACCCGCCCCTCGACGATCTTGGTGATCGCCTGCTCGGGCTTGCCCTCCTCCTTCGCGGTCTGCTCGGCGACCCGGCGCTCGGTCTCCACGGCGTCGGCGGGGACCTCCTCGCGGGTCAGGTAGCGGGGACGTGCGGCGGCGATGTGCATCGCCAGCGAACGCGCCGCGTCCGCGTCGCCGCCGGAGTACTGCACGGCGACACCGATGGCCGGGGGCAGGTCGGTGGCCCGCTTGTGCAGGTAGACCGCCGTGGTGCCCTCGAAGACGGCGAATCGGGAGAGCACCAGCTTCTCGCCGATGCGGGCCGACTCCGACTCGATGAGCTGGGCGACCGACTGGCCGTCGACCTGGGTGGCCATCAGCGCGTCGACGTCGGCCGGCTTCTCGGTCACGACGAGGTCGAGCAGGCGCTCGGCGAGCTTGACGAAGTCGGCGTTCTTGGCGACGAAGTCGGTCTCGCAGTCGAGCTCGAGCAGGGCCCCGTCGCGGCTGACGACCACGCCGTTGGTGGTCGAGCGCTCCAGGCGCTTGCCCACGTCCTTGGCGCCCTTGACGCGCAGGAACTCGATGGCCTTGTCGTAGTCGCCATCGGCCTCGGTCAGGGCCTTCTTGGAGTCCATCATGCCGGCGCCGGTGGCGTCACGGAGACGCTTCACGTCGGCTGCGGTGAAAGCAGGCATGTCACTTCCTCTGATCGGTGGTGGTGCGGGGCGCGGACCCCGCGAGGTGAGGTGCCGGCCTGGGGCCGGGCAGACGGCGGCGCCGCCCTTCCTCGCACGCGGCGGGGAGGAGCGGCGCCGACCGGTCAGCCGTTCTGCGCGCCCTGGGTGCCCGTGGTCTGGTCACCGGTGGCGGGGACGCCCTCGACCGGGGCGACCTCGTTGGCCGTGACGGCCGGGGGGTCGGCCGGGGTCTCGGGCAGCTCGGTGGCGGCAGCCGGGGCGGCCTCGGCCTCGGTGGCGGCAGCCGGGGCGGCCTCGGCCTCGGTGGCGACGGCCGGGACGACCTCGGCAGCCGGGGCGGCGGCGTCAGCGGCGCCACCGGTCAGCAGCTCGCGCTCCCAGTCGGCCAGCGGCTCGGCGCCGGCCGGTGCCTCGGCGCCGTCCTCGCCACGACCGGCGTTGGCCTGCGCCGCGGAGCGGGCCATGAGGCCCTCGGCGACCGCGTCGGCGATCACGCGGGTCAGCAGCGCCGTGCTGCGGATGGCGTCGTCGTTGCCCGGGATCTTGTAGTCGACCTCGTCGGGGTCACAGTTGGTGTCGAGGATCGCGACGACCGGGATGTTCAGCTTGCGAGCCTCGCCGACGGCGATGTGCTCCTTCTTGGTGTCCACGATCCAGACGGCGCTGGGCACCTTCTTCATGTCGCGGATGCCGCCGAGGGAGCGCTCGAGCTTGGCCTTCTCACGGGAGAGGACCAGCTGCTCCTTCTTGGAGAGGCTGACCAGCGCGCCGGTCTGCTCGAGGTCCTCGAGCTCCTTGAGGCGCTCCAGCCGCTTGTAGACGGTCTGGAAGTTGGTGAGCATGCCGCCCAGCCAGCGCTGGTTCACGTAGGGCATGCCGACGCGGGTCGCCTGCTCGGCGATGACCTCCTGCGCCTGGCGCTTGGTCCCGATGAACATGATCGAGCCGCCGTGGGCGACGGTCTGCTTCACGAACTCGTAGGCCTGGTCGATGTAACCCAGCGTCTGCTGGATGTCGATGATGTAGATGCCGTTGCGCTCGGTGAAGATGAACCGCTTCATCTTCGGGTTCCAGCGACGGGTCTGGTGCCCGAAGTGGACCCCGCTGTCGAGCAGGTTCTTCATGCTGACGACTGCCACGTGGCGCCGCCTTCCTTCTCGTGCGCGGGCGGCCGGGGGCCGACGCCGCGCTGCTCGGTTGTCGCGGACACACCGGGAGGTGCGCCGCCCTGGTGTCCGGCTGCGCCACCGAAACCCGCCAGGAGGCGGGACCGAGGTGACGACTGCCCCGCTGCAGCAGCGGGAAGAGGACACGCGAAGTCGATCCGCCGGAGGCGGACCGCATCGACGAGCATACGCCCTGGGCGACCGCGGTCCGACCGGGTCGTCCCCAGGGCCCCCGGGCGTCCACGACCTCGCGCCGGCGCCTCCGCTCGGCGACGTCCGACGGCAACCTCTGGCGGGTGTCCCCACGCCGCGTTCCGCTCGCCGCACTGGTCGTCGCCGTCCTGCTGACCGGCCTGCCGGGGGCATCGGCCGCCCCCACCGCCGCGTCCACCCCCGCACCGGCACCAGCCGCCGGACTCTGGGGCTGGCCCCTGCCGGGCACACCCACGGTCGGTCGGCCCTTCGACGCCCCGGCGACGCCGTACGCGGCCGGGCACCGCGGGGTGGACCTGACCGGCGCGATGGACGGACAGGTGCTCTCCGCCGGCGACGGGGTGGTCGCCTTCGCCGGGATGGTCGCCGGCCGGCCGGTGGTCAGCGTCGACCACGCCGACGGGCTGCGGACGACGTACGAGCCGGTGACCGCGGGGGTGGCCGCCGGTCAGTCCGTGGCCCGGGGCTCCCCGCTGGGCGTGCTGATGGCCGGGCACGCCGGCTGCCCGGTGGACGCCTGCCTGCACTGGGGCCTGCGCCGTGGCGAGACGTACCTGGACCCGCTGGCACTGCTGCGTCCGCCGCGGGTGCGACTGCTCCCGTGGCACTGAGCCCACCGGACGGCGGTGACGGCGCTACCGTCCGGGCGTGCGTTGGCGACGGAAGAAGGCCCCCGAAGAGCAGGCCACCGAGCAGCAGGCCCCCGACCAGGACCCCGGTCAGGCGCTGGAGGGCCTGCGGCAGGTGGTCGACCGGTTCGGCTGGGCGGTGCTGCACGGCGGCGGAGGCGGCGCCGGTGACCCGCGGTGGTCGCACACCGTGGGGCTGACCGCGCTCGGGCACCCCGAGGTGATCGTCGTGGGGCTGCCGTTCCCGGCCGGGGAGAAGTACCTCAACCTCGTGGGTGAGGCGGTGCGCGGCGGTGCCCGCTTCGGCCCCGGCGCGGCCACGACGGGGCTGACCGACGCCGACTCCCCGGTGGTCTTCCTCGCGGTCGAGGACACCGCACGGCTCGCGGTCGCCGAGCAGTTCTACGGCTCGATTGAGGTGCTCCAGCTCGTCTGGCCGGACTCGACCGGCCGGCTGCCCTGGCAGGAGGGCCACCGGAACCCGCCGGAGGCCCAACCGCTGCTGGGGCCGCTGCCGGGTGACGAGTCGCCCAGCAGCTGAGCCCAGCTGCCCTCGGTCCCGACCGGGATCAGCGGCCCTCGATCAGCAGCTGCCCGATGAGGTCGGGGTCGACATGACGACGACCCCAGGGCTGCCGTCATGCCGGTCCGGGCGGACGTCAGCAGCGGCCGACGGCCGTCCGGGTCAGGCGATGTCGGCGAGCTTGGTGCGCAGGTGCAGGACGGCCTTGGTGTGCAGCTGGCAGATCCGGCTCTCGGTCACCCCGAGGACCCGGCCGATGTCGGCCAGGGTCAGGCCCTCGAAGTAGTAGAGGCTGACGACGACCTTCTCCCGCTCGGGGAGCTGCTCGACGGCGCGGGCCAGCAGCTGCCGGGCCTCGCCGTGCTCGGCCATCGCCTGCGGGTCCAGCGCGCTGGTGTCCTTGAGCGTGTCACCCAGGCGGGGAGCGGAGCCGTCGTCGTCCACGAGGAGCTCGTCGAGGGCGACCACGTTGACCAGGGACAGCTGGCCGAGGAACTTGCGGATCTCCTCGACGTCCATGTCCATCTCGTCGGCGACCTCTTCGTCGGTCGGGCTGCGCTGGAGCTTCGACTCCAGGGCCGCGACCGTCCGCTCGTACTGCCGGGCCTTCATCCGGACCGAGCGCGGGATCCAGTCGGTGGACCGGAGCTCGTCGATGATCGCGCCGCGGATGCGGGCCATCGCGTAGCTCTCGAACTTGATCTCCCGTTCGGGCTCGAAGCGGGTGATCGCGTCGATCAGCCCGAACGTCCCGTAGGACACCAGGTCCGCCTGCTCCACGTGCGCTGGCAGGCCGCTGCCCACCCGGCCGGCGACGTACTTGACCAACGGCGCGTAGTGCAGGATCAGCCGGTCGCGCAGCCCGGTGTCCCGGTTCTCGACGTAGCGCGACCAGAGCTCGATCACGTGGGCGTCGGGGTCCCCACTCGCACCGACCTGCCGGACCGTCGCCTCAGACACCTGCACTCCCCCGCTCGAACTCTGCTGTTGCGTGCACCGACGCCGTCCTCATGCCCGCGGATGAGCGCGGGCGTGGACCGCCCGGAGCCGCTCGACGGTCACGTGCGTGTAGACCTGCGTCGTCGCGAGGCTAGCGTGACCCAGCAGTTCCTGAACGCTGCGCAGGTCGGCGCCGCCCTCCAGCACGTGGGTGGCGGCGGAGTGCCGCAGCCCGTGCGGGCCGACGTCCGGGGTGCCCGGCGCGGCAGCGACCGCCGCGTGCACGACCCGGCGGGCCTCCCGCGGGTCCAGCCGGCCGCCGCGCACGCCGAGGAACAGCGCCGGTCCACTGCTCCCCGTCGCGAGCACCGGACGGCCCCGACCCAGCCACGCCTCCAGGGCGTCGGCCGCCGGGGCGCCGAACGGCACGCTGCGCTCCTTGCGGCCCTTGCCCAGCACCCGCAGCAGCCGGCGCCCGCGGTCGACGTCGTCGACGTCCAGCCCGACGAGTTCCCCGACCCGCACCCCGCTGGCGTAGAGCAGCTCGACGACCAGCACGTTGCGCAGCCGCAGCGCCGTGTCGGCCGGGGTCTCCTCCTCGGCCGGCGGGCGCGCCGCCTCCTCGAGCACCGCACGGGCCTGGTCGGCGCCGAGCACGCCGGGCAGCGTGCGGTGCGCGCGTGGGCTGGCCAGCCGCAGCCCGACGTCCTCGGCGACCTGACCGCTGCGGCGCAGGTGGGCGGTGAACGAGCGTGACGACGCGGCCCGCCGGGCGGTGGTGGACCGGCTGTCCCCGCGGGTCCGTCCCTGGGCCAGCCAGCTGCGCAGGGTGGCGAGGTCCAGGTCGGCGGCCGTGTGACCGCTGCGCCGGACCAGGTGGTCCAGCAGCGAGACGACGTCTCCGACGTAGGCCCGGACGGTGTGCTCGGACAGGTCCCGCTGGAGCCGCAGGTGCTCCTCCCAGCCCGCGAGCGACTCGGCGAGCGCAGGCGGGAGCGCGGCGCGCAGCTCTGCGGTCCCGGTGGCCATGGGCGCAGCGTCCGTCGGCGAGGCGGGCCGGTCAACCGGGCGCGCCGCAGACCGGGCACCGCGGCCATCCACCCGGCAGGGGTCACCGAGCCGGCTCGCGCTCCCTGGGCGGCCGACGGACCCGCCAGCCGGTGCCGGTCCACTCGACGAGGTCGGCGAGCTCCAGGGCCGGCAGCACCCGCAGCACGTCGACCACCGAGCACCCGGCGACCGCGGCCAGCCGCTCCGGCGGCACCCCGATCCGGACCGGGCAGGCGTCCAGCACCCGCCGGGCGACATCGGACAGCGAGTCACCAGGCACGGTCGCCCGCTCCACCGGCGGCGCTAGGTCCTCCCCCAGCCTGCCCACCGCCTCCAGCACCTCGGCCGCCGACGTCACCAGCGCCACGGCGTGCCCCTGGTCCCGCAGCAGCTGGTGACACCCCACCGACATGGCGCTGGTTACCGGGCCGGGGACGGCCATCACCGCCTTGCCCAGCTCGCGCGCCCGGTTGGCGGTGGCCTGCGCGCCGGAGCGGGCAGCCGCCTCGACCACCACGGTGCCCCGCGTCAGTGCCGCGATCAGCCGGTTGCGCACCAGGAAGCGGTGCCGCAGCGGCGCGCACCCGGGCGGCCACTCGCTGACCAGCAGCCCCTCGTCGAGCACCCGGGCGAACAACGCCGAGTGCGCACCCGGATAGACCCGGTCGACCCCGCACGCCAGGACGGCGACGGTCGGCGCCCCGGCGGCCAGCGCACCCCGGTGCGCCGCGGCGTCGATCCCGAAGGCGCCCCCCGAGACGGTCGTCCAGCCCCGCTCCCCCAGCCCGTGCGCCAGCTCCCCGGCGACGTGCTCGCCGTAGGCCGTCGAGGCCCGCGACCCGACCAGCGCGACGGACCGGTCGACCAACCCGGTCAGCGACGCCGCCCCGCGCACCCACAACGCCAGGGGCGGCACCAGCGTGAGCGTGCGGTTCGGCAGCCGACCGTCCACCAGCCCCCGCCCGTCCTCGGTGGCGAGGGCCAGGGAGTGCAGCGGCAGCGCCGGCCACTCCGGGTCCTCCGGCGTCACCAGCCGGCCTCCACACCGTTCCACCCGCCGCAGGTCCTCGACGCTGGCGTCCTCTCCCGCCCGGGCACCGGCCACCGCCTGCACCTCGGCCGGGGCGGTGCCCGCCCGCAACGCAGCGGCAGCCGCCACCGGACCGGCGTCCTCCACGAACCGCCACACCGCGACCGACCCCGGCTCCAGCGCCCGGGACAACCACGCGCGCGCCCGCCGCACCTCGGGGTCGACACCGCCGCTCATGCCGCGGCTCGCTGCAGGCGCATGCCCAGCGCCTCGGCGACCTGGTCGGTGCCGGGCACGGTGAGGCCTCCGAGGTCGGCCAACGTCCACGCGACGCGCACCACCCGGTCGAAGCCGCGCACCGACAGCGACCCGCGCTCCAGTGCCCGCTCCGCCAGCGCGAGCGCCGCGCGCGGCACCGGCCAGCGCTCCCGCAGCAGCCGCCCCGGCACGTGGCTGTTAAGCGCCAGGCCGCTGCCGGCCAGCCGTTCGGCCGCCGCACCCCGCGCGGCCCGCACCCGTGCCGCGACGACCGCAGTCGACTCCGGGGTGCCCAGGCCGTCCAGCCAGGCGGCCCGGGTCACCGGCGGCAGGGTGACCCGCAGGTCGATCCGGTCCAGCAGCGGCCCGGACAGCCGCGACTGGTAACGCCGGCGTTCCAGGGCGCTGCAGGTGCAGGCGGTGTCACCGGCCGCACTGGCGCAGGGGCAGGGGTTGGCGGCCAGCACGAGCTGCGCCCGGCACGGGAAGGTCGCCGACCCGTTGGCCCGGTGGATCGTGACTGCGCCGCGTTCCAGTGGCTGGCGCAGCGTGTCCAGCACGGCCCGGGGGAACTCCGGCGCCTCGTCCAGGAACAGCACCCCGCGATGCGCACGGCACAACGCTCCGGGACGGATCTGGCCGGAGCCGCCGCCGACCAGGGCGGCCATCGTCGCCGAGTGGTGCGGCGCCTCGAACGTCGGCCGGGTCACCAGCGGTGCACCGGGCGGGAGGGTGCCGGCGATGGAGGCGATGGCGGTCACCTCCAGGGCGGCCTGCTCGTCCAGCGGCGGCAGGAGCCCGGGCAGCCGTTCGGCGAGCATGGTCTTGCCGGCACCCGGCGGCCCGCTCAGGAACAGGTGGTGGCCACCGGCGGCGGCCACCTCGACCGCCCGGCGTCCCGCGGCCTGCCCCACCACGTCGGCCAGGTCGGGCCCCGGTGGCGCCGGGGCGGCCGCGGCCCGGACGTGCGGGGCGAGCACGGCCTTCCCGGCGAGGTGGGCCACCACCTGACGGAGGCTCCCGGCCGCCAGCACGGCGATGCCCTCCACGAGCCCCGCCTCCTCCGCATTCTCCTCCGGCACCACCACCTCGCGGTGGCCGGCCCGCGCAGCAGCCAGCACGGCCGGCAGCACCCCACGGACGGCCCGCAGCGACCCGTCGAGCCCGAGCTCCCCCAGCAGCACCAGCTCCCGGACGGCGGCCGCGGGCACCACCCGGGCACCGGCGAGCACGGCGACGGCCAGGGCGAGGTCGAACCCACTGCCCTGCTTGGGCATGGCCGCCGGCGACAGCCCGATGGTCACCCGGCGCAGCGGGAACTCGTGCCCGCTGTTGAGCAGCGCGGCCCGCACCCGGTCCACCGACTGGCGCACGACGGCGTCGGGCAGCCCGACCAGCGCCACGGTCGGCACCCCCGGCGCCAGGTCGACCTCCACCTCGACCATCGCCCCCTGGACGCCGGCCAACCCCACCGACCAGGTCTGCGCGAGCGCCATCAGAACGCGTTCCGCAGATGCGTCACCCGGGCCGGCCCGGACGACGGCACGTGCACCCCGACGACGTCGAAGCGCAGGTCCGGGGCGTGCTGGTCGTGCGCCGCCAGCCAGGCACGGGCCAGCGACCGCAGCCGGCGGCGCTTGCTCGCGGTCACCGCCTCGGCCGGGTGCCCGAACCCGGTGCCGGTGCGCGTCTTCACCTCGCAGAAGACCAACGCCTGGCCGTCCCGAGCAACGACGTCGAGCTCACCGTCTCGGCAGCGCCAGTTGCGGTCGAGGACCTGGAGGCCGGCGTCGGTCAGCGCCCGGACGGCGACCCGTTCGCCGTAGGCACCGAGGGCGGCGCGGTGGCCGGGCGGGGACTTCTGCGGATTCGGCACCCGTCGACCGTCGCCGTCGGGAGGCCGGCGGGGCCAGGGCCCCGGCCGGGTTGTGGACGGACGGCCGCACTGTGGACGGCGGCCGGCGGACCCGCCTCAGCACCGGCCAGGGTGACCGGCGACCGGGATCAGGGCAGGCGCGGGTTGTCCGGCAGCTCCAGGTCGGGCTTGTCCAGCTCTTCCACGTTGACGTCCTTGAACGTCAC
Organism: Modestobacter sp. VKM Ac-2978; assembly: GCF_026968025.1. Taxonomy (NCBI): domain Bacteria; kingdom Bacillati; phylum Actinomycetota; class Actinomycetes; order Geodermatophilales; family Geodermatophilaceae; genus Modestobacter; species Modestobacter sp. VKM Ac-2978. The sequence continues at coordinate 48,498 of NZ_JAPVBP010000011.1, forward strand.
CACCCGGACGTTCTTCACGAACCGGGCCGGGCGGTACATGTCCCACACCCAGGCGTCGGAGAGGGTCAGCTCGAAGAACACCTCTCCCCCGGCGTCACGCACCTGGAGGTCGACGCTGTTGGCCAGGTAGAAGCGTCGCTCGGTCTCCACGACGTAGGAGAACTGCCGGACGATGTCCTTGTACTCGCGATAGAGCTGCAGCTCCATCTCGGTCTCGTACTTCTCGAGGTCCTCGGTGCTCATCGCGCGTGCTCCATCGGGGCCGGGGACGTCAGTGCCGCAGCCGGGGTTCCGGGCGGCACCGGTCCATCATCGTGCATGGCCGCTGCTCCCGGCAGGGGTGGCGTCCGCGCGGCGTGTGCGGCCCGGGCCCGCGCGACGTTGACGAAGCGCATCCGGTGTTCCGGGCACGGCCCGTGCTCGTCGAGGGCGGCGCTGTGCGCGTCGGTGATGTACCCCTTGTGCTCGGCGAACCCGTACTGCGGGAAGCGCCCGTCCAGCTCCAGCATCGTCCGGTCCCTGGTGACCTTGGCCAGCACCGAGGCGGCCGCGACGCAGGCCGCCACCCGGTCCCCCTTCCACACGGCGAGGGAGGGCTGGGACAGGCCGCTGACCGGGAAGCCGTCGGTGAGCACGTAGTCGGGGCACGGGTCGAGCACCCGGACGGCGCGACGGAGTGCCTCGATGTTGGTCACGTGCATGCCGCGCGCGTCGAGCTCCCCCACCGGGATCGCGATCACCGACCAGCAGATCGCCCGGTCGACGACCTCCGCGTAGACCTCGTCCCGGGTGGCGGCGGTGAGCAGCTTGGAGTCGGCCAGCCCGGGAACCCGCCCGCGGCGTCCGGCGGGGAGCACGCACGCAGCGGCCACGAGCGGGCCCGCGCAGGCGCCCCGCCCGGCCTCGTCCGCCCCGGCGATGGCGGCGAACCCCCGGCGGCGGAGCGAGCGCTCCATCGTCCAGAGGTCGTCGGCGGGGTCTGCAGCACCAGGTCGAGCGGCCATCGCCTGCCGACCCTACGTCGCTGCCCCGGACCCGCCAGGGCACCCGGTGGGTCCGCGTCCGATCGCACCCCGGAACGCACCACGAGCCGATCCCTGGGGGAACAGGGACCGGCTCGGGGCGGCTGGTCAGCGGCGCGGACGCCGATCCGACCGGCGTGCCGGAGCGGAGCCCGCTCCGGCGGTCCATCCGGCCCGCGCCACCGTGGGTGCGCGGACCGTGGTCGTGGCTGCCGGGTCAGGCGTCGGCAGACGTGAGGGCGTGTGCCCCGCAGGAGCAGCCCGGGTTGCGCGCAGACAGCACCAGGGAGACGGCGTGCGCCCGGTCGCGGGCGCCCAGCTTGCGCAGGATGGCCTTGACGTGGGACTTCACGGTGTCCTCGGAGATGAACAGGTTCTTCCCGATCGCCCGGTTCGACTGGCCCTGGAGCAGCTCGTCGAGCACGTCGGACTCCCGGCGGGTCAGCGGCACCTCCGGGGTCAGCTCCCGCGACACCGGCTCCGCCGAGCCCTCCCCGCGACGGATCTGCGGGTCCACCACGGTGCGCCCGGCCCGCGCAGCCAGCACCGCCCAGCCCAGCAGGGTCGGGGAGGTGTTCATCAGCAGGTAGCTGCGCACCCCGGCGGCCAGCGCCTCGTTCACCACACCCGGGTCCTCCGACGTCGCCAGCGCCACCACGGCCAGCTGCGGGAACCGGCGACGCAGGTCCCGCACCGCGTTCAGCGTGGCCGCCCGGCCGGTGCCCAGCTCCACCACCACCGCGTCCGGCCGAGCGGACTCGGCCAGGGTCAGCGCGCGACGCGGCTCCCCCGGGGTGCCCACCGCCTGCATGCCGGCGGTCTCGTTGATCATGCCGACCAGCCCACGGCGCAGGACCGGGGCGTCGGCGAGGATCAGGACGCGGGTGACGCCGCGGGGGGTGCTCACCATCGGGGTAGACACAGCTGACTCTCCGTTCAAGGTCCGGTGACTCTCTGCTTGTCCATCGGACGAGTGAACGGAGTGCTTGAACAACTTCTCGGGGAGTCCGCCGCAAACGCGCACAGATCATGCCGAACGCGGCAGGGACAGCCGGGAGGTACAGCCCCGGCGCGGCGGCTCGACGACCGCCTCCGGGAGCCCGAGATCAGTCGGTGTGCGTCTCCCGGCCGGGCCGGGTCTGGACCGGCCGACGGACCCGGCGCCAGCCGGTGCCCGGCGGGCGGCGGGACGGCCCGGTCAGCCGGGCACCCCGGGAACGACGCCGCCGGCGCCAGGCGGTGAGCGGCAGCGCGCCACCGAGCCCGAGCACGTAGGGGGCGGCCAGGGCTGCGGTGTCCTGCACCGGTGCCGGCTCCGGCCCGACGGCGCCCGCAGCGTCCGCCTGGCCGGCCTGGATGTCCGGGCTGTCGAGCAGGGTGAACCGGTCCAGCGGCCAGACGATCAGGGCCGCCTTGCCGATGACGTCGTCGACAGCGATGGTGCCGGCGTACTGGTCGTCCATGTGCTGCTTGGAGTCGGCCGACGCGGAGCGGTGGTCGCCCATCACCCACAGCCGCCCCTCGGGCACGGTGACCGGGGGGAACTCGCGCCCCCCGGAGCCCCCGGTGTTCAGCGGGGAGTCCTGGTGGATGTACGGCTCGTCGAGCGGCTCGCCGTCGACCATGACCCGCCCCTGCGGGTCGCAACACTCGACGGTCTGCCCCTCGGTGGCGATGACCCGCTTGACGTAGTCGTCCTCACTGGGCGGGGCGACGCCGATCGCCCGGCCCAGGGTCAGCGCGGCGCCGGTGAACCAGTTGGTGGGCTCCTCCACCGCGATCTCCGGCGACCAGGTGTCCGGGCCCTGGAACACCACGATGTCGCCGGGCTCGGGCTCACCGAACCAGTAGGGCACCTTGTTGACCAGCACCCGGTCACCCGTGCAGCCGGTGCAGCCGTGCAGCGTCTGCTCCATCGAACCCGACGGGATGAAGAACGCCTGCACGAGGAAGGTCTTCACCAGCAGGGCGAGCACGAACGCGATGACCAGCAGCACCGGCAGCTCACGCAGCAGGGAGCCCTTCTTGGCCTCCCGCCCGCGGCCTCGGCTGGCGGCCGCCGACCCGGTCGGGGTCGTGGCGGTGGGGTCGGCAGAGTTCTCGTCGGCGGAGGTGGGACGCCCGGCATCGCCGGTGTCGGCAGGCTCAGCAGGCCCGTGCGTGCTCATCGGGGCCCAGCGTACGGTCCGCCGGCCGACACGTCCGGCGACCCACCCGCCGACCGGTGCGGCCGGCGCCGTCCCCCACGAACGCGACCGGGCCGGCTGCGAGTGCAGCCGGCCCGGTCGTTCACATCGCTGGAGGTCAGCGGCTGACGACCTCGCGCTTCTCCTTGATCTTGGCGGCCTTGCCGCGCAGCTCGCGGAGGTAGTACAGCTTCGCGCGGCGCACGTCACCGCGGGTCAGCACCTCGATCTTCTCGACGACCGGGGTGTGCACCGGGAAGGTGCGCTCCACGCCGACGCCGAAGCTGACCTTGCGGACGGTGAAGGTCTCGCGGATGCCGCCACCCTGGCGACGGATGATGACGCCCTGGAACACCTGGACACGCGCACGGGTGCCCTCGATGACCCGCACGTGCACCTTCACGGTGTCCCCGGGCCGGAAGGTGGGGATGTCGTCGCGCAGCGACGCGGCGTCGAGGGCGTCCAGGGTGTTCATCGCAGCAGTCCTCAGTCCTAGCGGGAAAGTCGTCGTGGTACGGGCAGCGGTGTCCCGGTGCATCCGTACCGGGTGGCTGCGCTCCACCGCCCGGTGCGGGTGCGGAGCCACCGTCGGGGTGAACCGACGGCCTGCAGCAGCTCACTACTGTGCCACATCTTCAGTCGACGACGCGTGGCGGCCCCGTCCACGGGCCGCCGAGCACCTCCGGCAGCGCCGCGGCGAGGTCCCGCGGGGCGAAGGCCTCCACGCTGTCGGCGATCTCCGCCAGGGACCACCACCGATACGGCTCGTCCAGCTGCCGTTCCAGCTCGGTGCGCCCGCTGACGTCGACGTCGTGCACCACGTCGCGCAGCACGAAGAAGGTCTCCCGGGCGTCCAGCAGGGTGTCACCCCACCGCCCCTGCCAGCGGCGGAGCCACACCGGGCCCTCCAGCGCCGCGGGCTCGACCAGCAGGGCGGTCTCCTCGGCCAGCTCCCGCACCGCCGCCGTCCGCAGGTCCTCGCCGTCCTCGACGCCACCGCCCGGGGTGAACCAGTACTCGACGCCCCCGGCTCCGCTGCTCGGCTGCAGGCCGCGCCCACCGAACAGCAGCACCCGCTGCTCGCGGTCGAGCACCAGCACCCGGGCCGACGGGCGGACCCGGACGCGCGACGTCACGCCTGCGGGTCCGCGTCCAGCGCGGCCCGGTCCGCGGCGGTCAGCGCCCCGTCGGGCAGCCCGGCGAGCAGGTCGGGACGGCGATCGGCGGTGCGGCGCAGCGACTGGGCCCGCCGCCAGCGGGCGATCGCGGCGTGGTCACCGGAGAGCAGCACCGGCGGCACCTCGTGGCCGCGCCAGGTCGCCGGCCGGGTGTAGGACGGGCCCTCGAGCAGCCCGTCGGCGTGCGAGTCGAACTCGACCGACTCGGCGTTGCCCACGACACCGGGGAGGAGCCGGGTGACCGCCTCGACCATCACCAGCACCGCGGACTCCCCGCCGGCGAGCACGTAGTCGCCGATCGAGACCTCCGAGACCGGACCGCCCTCGGCGGCCCAGTCGGCGACCCGCTGGTCGATCCCCTCGTAGCGGCCGCAGGCGAAGACCAGCCCGGGCTCGGTGGCCCACTGGGCAGCGACCGCCTGGGTGAACGGCCGCCCGGCCGGCGTGGGGACGACGAGCCGGGTGCCGGGAGGACGCACGGCCTCCAGCGCCCTCCCCCAGGGCTCCGGGCGCATGACCATGCCCGGCCCCCCGCCGTAGGGCGAGTCGTCGACCGTGCGGTGGACGTCGTCGGTCCACTGCCGCAGGTCGTGGACGCCGACGGAGACCAGTCCCCTGGCCGCCGCCTTGCCCAGCAGCGACTGGCCCAGCGGGGCGAGGTACTCCGGGAAGATCGTCAGGACGTCGATCCGGAACGTCACAGGTCGAGCAGTCCCTCGGGCGGGTCGACGACCAGCCGGCCGGCCGCGAGGTCGACGGTCGGGACCATCGCGGTGACGAACGGCACCAGCAGCTCTCCGCCCTCGGGACGGCGCAGCACCAGCAGCTCTGTGCCCTCGTGCCGCACGCCGGTCACCTCCCCGACCGGGGAGCCGTCGGGCAGCTCGGCGGCCAGCCCGACCAGCTGGTGGTCGTAGAAGGAGTCGGGGTCGTCCAGCTCCGGCAGGGCCGCGACGGGCACCAGGAGCATGGTGTTGCGCAGCGCGTCGGCCGCCTCGCGGTCGGCGACCACGGTGCCGTCGGGCAGCAGCAGGGTGAGCAGCAGCGTGCCGCTGTGCCAGCGGGCCGCCTCGATGGTCAGCGGCCCCCGTGTGGCGGGCTCGGTGAGCAGCGTGCCCCCCGGGGCGAACCGCAGGTCGGGGTCGTCGGTGCGCACCTCGACGGTCACCTGACCACGGACACCGTGGGGTCGGCCGATGCGGCCGACCACCACGGTGTCGGTGTTCTGCGGGGTGGCGCCGGAGGCGCCGGGAGTGCTCAGCGCCCGTCGGTGTCGACGACGTCGACCCGGAGGCCGCGACCGCCGACACCGGTCATCACCTGACGCAGCGCCTTGGCGGTGCGCCCGCCACGGCCGATGACCTTGCCGAGGTCGTCGGGGTGCACCCGGACCTCGAGGGTCTTGCCGCGCCGGCCGTTGACGAGGTCGACCACGACGTCGTCGGGGTTGTCGACGATGCCCTTGACCAGGTGCTCGAGCGCCTCTTCGAGCACGTCTTACTCGGCGGGCTTCTCGGCCGCGGCGGGCTCAGCCGCAGCCGGCTCGGCGGCCGGTGCCTCGGCGGCGGCAGCCGGCTCGGCGGCGGGCGCCTCGTCAGCGGCAGCAGCCTGGGGAGCGTCAGCGGCAGGAGCGTCAGCGGCCTTGGGAGCGGCCTTCTTCTTCGGCGTGGTGGCGTCGGCGGACGGCTCGCTCATGGCGGCCCGCGCGGCCTCCTCGTAGATGGCCTTCTTGTCGGCCTTGGGCGCCGCGACCTTCATCGGGGCCGGAGCCGGCTCGCCCTTGAACTTCTGCCAGTCGCCGGTCACCCGGAGGATGGCCCGCACGGCCTCGGTCGGCTGGGCGCCGACGCCGAGCCAGTAGGCGGCGCGCTCGCCGTCGACCTCGATGAAGGACGGGTCCTCCTTCGGGTGGTACTTGCCGATCGTCTCGATCGAACGACCATCCCGCTTGGTGCGGGCGTCGGCGACGACGATGCGGTAGTACGGCGCGCGCATCTTGCCCAGGCGCATGAGCTTGATCTTGGTGGCCACGAGTGTGGTGTGCTCCTCGAACGTGTGTGGTTGCTCGCCGGACGGACGCGTGGGGGTACGCCGGGGCGGAGCGCTGGACACGGGCGGGGATGGTGAGAGGGCCGCCCACCGCCGTGTTCGACAGACCATGATGCCAGATCCCAGGAGGACCGCTGTGGCCAGGACCGGCCTGCTCCACCACGTCGAGCTGTGGGTGCCCGATCTCGCCCGGGCCGAGCGCTCCTGGGGGTGGCTGCTCACCCGACTGGGGGCACGGCCCTACCAGTCGTGGGAGCTCGGGCGCTCCTGGTCCAGCGGCGACGTGTACGTCGTCCTGGAACAGTCCCCGGCCCTGGTCGGCGACCGGCACGAGCGACGGGCGCCGGGGCTCAACCACCTGGCGTTCTGGGTGGACGGTGACCTGGACGCGCTGGTCGCCGAGGCCCCCGCCCACGGCTGGTCGCTGCTGTTCGCCGACCGGCACCCGTTCGCCGGTGGCCCCGAGCACCGGGCCGCGTACCTGGCCGACGGCGACGGCTACGAGGTGGAGCTGGTGCCCTCGTCGCCGGACTCCGCGGCCACCAGGAACCCGCCCCAGCCGTCGTAGCTGCCCCCGTGCCGCTCGACGATGCCGACCACCTCACGGGTGAAGCCGGCCGCCGTCTCGTGGTCCACCGCCGTCATGGCACTGAACTCGAGCCACACGGTGAGGAAGCGGCGGTACAGCCCGTCGACCCGGTAGCCGGCCGCGGTGAGCTCCTCGCCCGCCGCGACCGCCGCCGACCGGGACCGGAACCCGGCCAGGTGGTCGATCGGCCGGGGCCGATCGACCTGGTCGCCGTGCCCCAGGTTGGCCTCGACCGTCTCGGCGGTCAGCCGGAGCTGCTCGGCGAGCGACGAATCAGCCACGGACCGCGGCGAGCACGGCCGCAGCTGCGTCGGCCACCGCCACCTCCGACCGCTCCCCCATCGCCCGGTCGCGGACCTCGATCACGCCCTCGGCCAGACCCCGCCCGACCGTCACGATCGTCGGCATGCCCAGCAGCTCGGCGTCCTTGAACTTCACCCCGGGCGAGACCTTCGGCCGGTCGTCGTACAGCACGGTCAGCCCGGCGGCGACCAGCTCCTCGGCCAGCGACTGTGCGGCCTCGAACACGGCGGCGTCCTTGCCGGTGGCGACCAGGTGCACGTCGGCCGGGGCGATCTCCCGCGGCCACACCAGGCCCAGCTCGTCGTGGGTGGACTCGGCGATCGCAGCCACCGCGCGGGAGACCCCGACGCCGTAGGAGCCCATGGTGACGGTGACCAGCTTGCCGTTCTCGTCGAGCACCTTGAGGTCGAGCGCCTCGGCGTACTTGCGGCCGAGCTGGAAGATGTGGCCCATCTCCACGCCCCGGGCCAGTTCCAGCGGGCCGGAGCCGTCGGGGGCGGGGTCGCCGGGCAGCACCTCGGCGGCCTCGATCACGCCGTCCCAGCTGAAGTCCCGGCCGGCGACGAGGTCGAACACGTGCTTGCCGGGCTCGTTGGCCCCGGTGATCCACCGGGAGCCGGGGACGACGCGGGGGTCGACGAGGAACCGGATGCCGGACTTCCCCTCAGCGCCGAGGACCTGCGGCCCGATGTAGCCCTTGACCAGGTCGGGGTGGGCGGCGAAGTCGGTGAACGGCTCGACCTCGGCCGGGGCGAGCTGCGCCTCCAGTCGCTTGGTGTCGACGTCCCGGTCACCGGGCAGGCCGATGACCAGCGGCTCCCGGGTGCCGTCGGGGTGCACCAGGGTGACGACGACGTTCTTCAGCGTCGAGGCGCCGGTGTACCCGGCCTCTGGGAACAGCTCGTTCGCCGCCGCGACCAGCGTCTCGATGGTCGGGGTGTCGGGGGTGTCCTCGACGTGCGCCTCGGGCAGCCCGTCGAACGGGATCGACTCCGGGACGACGGTCGAGACGGCCTCGACGTTCGCCGCGTACCCGCCGGGTGAGCGGACGAAGGTGTCCTCGCCGATCGACGTCGGGTGCAGGAACTCCTCGCTCTTGGACCCGCCCATCGCACCGGACATCGCCGAGACGATCACGTAGTCCAGGCCCAGCCGGTCGAAGATCCTGATGTAGGCGGCGCGGTGGGCGGCGTAGGAGGCGTCCAGCCCGGCGTCGTCCACGTCGAAGGAGTAGCTGTCCTTCATGGTGAACTCGCGGCCACGGAACAGTCCGGCCCGGGGTCGCGCCTCGTCCCGGTACTTGGTCTGGATCTGGTACAGCGAGACCGGCAGGTCCTTGTAGGACCCGTAGAGGTCCTTCACCAGGAGGGTGAACATCTCCTCGTGGGTGGGGCCGAGCAGGAAGTCGTTGCCCCGCCGGTCCTTGAGCCGGAAGAGGTTGGGCCCGTACTCGGTCCAGCGGCCGGTCGCCTCGTAGGGCTCCCGCGGCAGCAGCGCCGGGAAGTGCACCTCCTGCGCGCCCATCGCGTCCATCTCCTCGCGGACGACGCGCTCGACGTTCCGGAACACCCGCCAGCCCAGCGGCAGCCAGGTGAACCCACCCGGCGCCGCGCGCCGGATGTAGCCACCCCGGGCGAGCAGCCGGTGGCTGGGGACCTCGGCGTCGGCGGGGTCGTCGCGCAGGGTGCGCAGGAACAGGGAGGACATCCGAAGGAGCACGGGAGGAGTGTCCCAGGCGTCCGCCGGACGCCGTCCAGCGGTTTGACTCAGGCGACGACGACGCCCCGGAGGACCATCCGCTGCGGTCGCTGTAGCGAGTCGAGGTCGGCCCGGGGGTCGGTCTCGTAGACGACCAGGTCGGCCGGGGCACCCTCGGCGATGCCCCTCAGGCCCAGCCACTCGCGTGCGCCCCAGGAGCCGGCGGCCAGTGCGGCCTCGGCGGGCAGCCCGGCGGCGTGCAGCGCCCGGATCTCGTCGGCGATGACCCCGTGGTCGACGCCCCCACCGGCGTCGGTGCCGGCGAACACGGGCACGCCGGCCTCGAACGCGGCGCGCACCACGGCCCCGGAGTTCGCGTACAGCCGCCGCATCGTGGACGCGTAGGAGGGGAACTTGGACTCCCCCGCGGCTGCGAAGCCGGGGAAGTTCTCCACGTTCACCAGCGTCGGGACGACGGCGGTGCCCCGGCGGGCCATCTCCCCCACCAGCTCCTCGGTCAGCCCGGTGCCGTGCTCGATGCAGTCGATCCCCGCCCCGATCAGCCCGGGCAGGGCGTCGGTGCCGAAGGTGTGCGCGGTGACCCGCGCACCCTCCTCGTGCGCGGCGGCGATCGCCGCGGCCAGGACGTCGTCGGGCCACTCCGGCGCCAGGTCGCCGACGCCGCGGTCGATCCAGTCACCCACCAGCTTCACCCAGCCGTCACCGCGCCGGGCCTGCACCCGCACCTCGGCCACCAGGTCGGGCGGCTCCAGCTCGATCGCCAGCCCGGGGATGTAGCGGCGGGGGGCGGCGATGTGCCGACCGGCACGGATGACCCGGGGCAGGTCCAGGTGCTCGTCGAGCACTCGGGTGTCGACCGGGGAACCGCAGTCGCGCAACGCCAGCACCCCGGCGGCACGCTCCTCCAGGGCCTGGTCGCGCAGGTCCTCGACGCCGGTGGCGTGCACCCCGCCCCGGCCGATGCCGACGTGGCAGTGCGCGTCGACCAGACCGGGCAGCAGGAAGCCACCGCGGCTGACCGTCTCGGCGCCGGGGACCGGCTGGAAGGTGATCCGCCCGTCGGTGACCCAGAGGTCGCGGTGCTCGCCCTCGGGGAGGACGACGCCGGACAGGTGCAGGGCGGGCGCGACAGCGGTGGTCACCGGTTCAGCGGCCCTGCTGGTCCTTGAACTGGCTGAAGTCCAGCTTGCTCAGGTCGGGCATCGCCTGACCGGGCGGCAGACCGGGCACCCCGCCCGGCATCCCGCCGGGCAGCTGACCGGGCGCCCCGCCCATCCCACCGGGGGCACCGATCGGCCGGCGGGCCGGGCCACCCTTCTTGCCGCCCTTGCCCTTCTTGCCCTTGCCGCGTGCCTGCACCTGGTTCTGCCGGCCGCGCTGCTTCTTCGACATCGGGCCCATGCCCGGCAGGCCCATGCTGCCGGCCATCTGGCCCATCATCTTCTGGGCCTGGGCGAAGCGCTCCAGCAGGTGGTTGACGTCGGTGACGCTCATCCCCGAACCGTTCGCGATCCGGACCCGGCGCGAGGCGTTGATGATCTTCGGGGTGGCGCGCTCGGCCGGGGTCATCGACCGGATGATCGCCGCGGTGCGGTCCAGGTCCCGCTCGTCGACCTGCGCGAGCTGCTCCTTCATCTGCCCGGCGCCGGGCAGCATGCCGAGCAGGTTCGCGATCGGGCCCATCTTGCGGATGGCCATCATCTGCTCGAGGAAGTCCTCGAGGGTGAAGCCCTCGCGGCTGGCGAGCTTGCCGGCCATCTTCTCGGCCTGGTCGGCGTCGAAGGCCTGCTCGGCCTGCTCGATCAGGGTCAGCACGTCGCCCATGCCGAGGATGCGCGAGGCCATCCGCTCGGGGTGGAAGACGTCGAAGTCGGCCAGCTTCTCGCCGGTGGAGGCGAACATGATCGGCTGCCCGGTCACGTGCCGGACCGACAGCGCGGCACCACCGCGGGCGTCACCGTCGAGCTTGGTGAGGACGACGCCGGAGAAGCCGACGCCCTCCTGGAACGCGGTCGCCGTGGTGACGGCGTCCTGCCCGATCATCGCGTCGACGACGAACAGCGTCTCGTCAGGCTGCACGGCGTCCCGGATGCCGGCCGCCTGGGCCATCAGCTCGGCGTCGATGCCCAGCCGGCCGGCGGTGTCGACGACGACGACGTCGTGCTGGGTGCGGCGGGCGTGGTCGATGGAGTCCCGTGCGACGGCGATCGGGTCGCCCACGCCGTTGCCGGGCTCGGGCGCGTAGACATCGACGCCCGCCTGCCCGGCCACCACCGACAGCTGCTGCACCGCGTTGGGCCGCTGCAGGTCACACGCGACCAGCAGCGGGGTGTGCCCCTGGGCCTTGAGCCAGCGGCCGAGCTTGCCGGCCAGGGTCGTCTTACCGGCGCCCTGCAGGCCGGCCAGCATGATCACCGTGGGCGACTGCTTGGCGTAGCGGATCCGGCGGGTCTCCCCGCCGAGGATGCCGACCAGCTCCTCGTTGACGATCTTGATGATCTGCTGCGCCGGGTTCAGCGCCGAGGAGACCTCCGAGCCGCGGGCGCGCTCCTTGACCGCAGCGATGAACGACCGGACGACCGGCAGCGCGACGTCGGCCTCGAGCAACGCGATGCGGATCTCCCGCGCGGTCGCGTCGATGTCCTCGTCGGAGAGCCGGCCCTTGCCGCGCAGACCGGTGAAGACCTTGTCCAGGCGGTCGGAGAGGGTCTCGAACACAACACGTCCTCAGGCAGTCTGGCGTGCAGCCACCGGCCGGCCCACCAGGGAGTTCAGCGGGCCGAGCGGCACGGCTCGGGCTCCCGGGGCCACCCCGGGGCCGTCACGCCACCGTTCCCAGCGTAATGGCCCATCGGCCGGTGCCCGCCAGGAACTCGTCGGCGGTGGGCAGTGGGCTCCTGCTTCAGGCGGCGTGGCGCCAGGTCGCGGCCGCCGGACGGTGCACGTCCCCGCTGACCAGGGCGGTGCCGCAGTCGGTGCAGGCCCACTCCGGGCACGCGCCGCCGTCCTCGGTGTGGCCGTCGATGCACTCGGGCTGCTCGAAGTCGGTGTCGTGCTCACAGATGGGGCAGGGCCACTGCTGCAGGTCGCTCACGAGTGCGTCCCCTCTCGTCTCGGCGCCGGTCGTCGGGAGCGGGCTCCCGTCCGGCACGTCGAACGTCTCACGGGGGTCCGACAGAACCGCGGACCTCAGGCCGACGGCGTGTCGCGCTTGACGCCGGGGCCACCCACCGTCGCCGACACGGCAGCGTCCACCGCCCCGGGTGTCGTGCCGCGAGCCGCGGACACCAGCGCCTCCTCGACCCGACGGCGCCGGTCGGCGTCCATCGTCGCGCCGGCGGGGTCGCAGACGTAGAAGGAGTCGAGCGCATCGGCCCCGAGGGTCTCGATCCGCGCCGAGGTCACGTCCAGCCCCTGGTCGGCCAGCGCGGAGGTCAGCCGGTAGAGCAGGCCGGCCCGGTCCCCGGCGCGGACCTCGACGATGCTCGAGGCGGCACCGTCGACCTCGTTGTCGTGCCAGGAGATCCGGGGCGGTGCCGCCCGGTCCCCGTTCTGCCGGTAGTCGATCTCCCGCTGCCGCAGCCGGTCGGCCAGCGGCAGCGTCCCCTCCAGGGCGGCCCGGACGCCGTCGGCCAGGATCTCCGGCACCGGCGCCCGGCCGAACCGGGGCCGCACGGCGAACACCGACGTCGCCTGCCCACCCTCGACCGAGGTGCTGGCCGCCCGGACGTCGAGCTGGTTCAGCGCGAGCACGCCGGCGCACCGGCTGAACAGGCCGGGCCGGTCCGGCGCCAGGAACGTCACCTGCTGCCCGTCGGCGACGTCCCGGACGCCCACCGAGATGCGCCCGCCCTCCCCCGCGGACCCCGGGCCCGAGGAGCTGACCTGCGGGGTGGTCGGCTCCAGCACCGGCCCGGGCGCCGGAGCGGCCACCAGGTGGGCCCGGACCCGGGCCACCAGCGCCGCGACCAGGTGGGCCTTCCACGGCGACCAGGCGGAGCTGCTGGTCGCCGCGCCGTCGGCCTGGGCCAGCGCGTGCAGCAGCTCCAGCAGGGCGACGTCCCGGCCGATCGTCTCGGCGACCCGGTCGATGGTGGCGTGGTCGTCGATGTCCCGCCGGGTGGCGGTGGCCGGCAGCAGCAGGTGGTGGCGCACCATCGCGGCCAGCGTCGCGACGTCCGGCGGGGAGAAGCCCATCCGGGTCGCCACCTCCGCGGCGATCGGCTCCCCGACGACGCTGTGGTCACCGGGCCAGCCCTTGCCGATGTCGTGCAGCAGGGCGCCGACCAGCAGCAGGTCGGGCCGGTCGACGTCGCGGGTCAGCTCCGACGCCGCCGCGGCCGCCTCCACCAGGTGCCGGTCGACGGTGAACCGGTGCCACGGGTGCCGCTGCGGCAGCGACCGCACCCGGTCCCACTCCGGCAGCATCCGGGCCAGCAGCCCCTCCTGGTCCAGCTGCTCGAGGACCGGGACGGCGCTGCGACCACTGGCCAACAGCCGCAGGAAGGACCAGCGGACCTCCGCCGGCCAGGGCTCCGGCAGCGCGGGCGCGTGCACGGCGAGCACCTTGAGCGTGTACGGCGACAGCAGCAGGTCCGCGCGGGCGGCGGCGGCGGCACCGCGCAGCACCAGCCCGGGGTCGGCGGCCGGCCGGGCGTCGCGGGCCAGCACCACCTCGTCACCCTGCCGGACCAGCCCCTCGGCCAGCGGCTCGCGCCGCACCCGCCGGTACCGCGCCCGCGGCCGCCGCACGAGCGAGGCGTCGACCCGCCGCCAGGTCTCGTCGGCGACGAAGGCGAGCCGGCGCCCGGCCAGGCTCACCCGGCGCAGGAGGACGTCGTCGTCGGCCAGCCCAAGCGCCTGGGCCACCGGAGCCTGCTCCTGGCGGACCAGGGCGTCGCCGGCGCGCCCGGTGCGGCGTCGCAGGGCGTCCCGCACGTCGAGCAGGAAGTCGTAGGCCTCCCCCGCGTCGGCCGGTGGCTCGTCGGCCAGCTGGGCCGCGGCCAGCGCCCGCAGCACCTGGCCCTCACGCAGTCCGCCGTAGGCCTCCTTGAGGTCGGGCTCCAGCAGGAACCCCAGCTCACCGACCAGCCGGGCCCGCTCCCGGCGGAGGTCACGCAGCTGGGGCAGCAGCCGGCCGGCGTGCTGGCGCCAGGAGCCCAGCGTCGCCGTCCGCAGGGCCGCGGTGACCTCCGGGTCGCCGGCCACGTGCCGGGCGTCGAGCAGGCCGAGGCCCGCCTTGACGTCCTCGGCAGCCACGGAGACGGCCTCGGAGACCGTCCGCACGGAGTGGTCCAGCCGCACCCCGGCGTCCCAGATCGGGTACCAGAGGGCGTCGGCGAGCGCCGCGATCTCGGCCCGGCCGTCGTGCACCAGCACCAGGTCCAGGTCGCCGTGCGGTGGCAGCTCCCGGCGGCCGAGGCTGCCCACGGCCACCAGCGCGACGCCGGTCCCCGCCGGCTCGGCCGGTGGGCCGCCCCGGCGGCGGGAGGCCCGGGGGGTGCCGGCGAGCGCCTCGGCCAGCAGGCCGGACAGCCAGTCGTCGAACGCCTGCACCCGCTCGGCGCGGGGCAGGTCGGTGAGCGTCGCGAGGTCGAGCACGGGCACCTCTCGGTCGTCCAGCGGGGAAGACGGCGTCGGCCGGGGCAGCGGGTCTCCCCGCCACCCCGGCCGACGTCAGGTCACCGGACCGGCCTCAGAGCGCGTCAGCTCCGCGCTCACCGGTGCGGACCCGGACGATCTCGTCGATCGTGGTCACCCACACCTTGCCGTCACCGATCTGCCCGGTGGACGCCGCCTCGACGATCGCGTCGACCACCCGGGCCGCCTCGATCTCGCCGACGACGACCTCGATCCGTACCTTCGGCACGAAGTCCACCTGGTACTCCGCACCGCGGTAGACCTCGGTGTGGCCGCGCTGACGGCCGAACCCCTGCACCTCGCTGACGGTCAGACCGGCGATGCCGATCAGCTCCAGGGCGTTCTTGACGTCGTCGAGCTTGAACGGCTTGACGATCGCGGTGACGAGCTTCATGCCCGGCTCCCTTCCGTGTTGCGCGCCTCGGCGCGTGCCTGGCCAGCCAGGGGCGCGGTGCTGCCACCGCCGCCCAGGGAGGCGAAGTCGTACCCGGACTCAGCGTGCACGACCGTGTCGATGCCGGTCACCTCGTCCTCCTCGGTGAGCCGGAAGCCGATCGTCTTCTGGATCAGGAAGCCGATGACCAGGGTGAGGATGAAGGAGTAGGCGAGCACCGCCAGGGCACCGACGACCTGGCGCCAGAGCTGGTCGACCCCTCCACCGTAGAAGAGCCCGTCCACGCCGGCCGGAGCAGCGGCCGTGCCGACGAAGCCGACCAGGATCGTGCCGACCAGGCCACCGACGAGGTGGACGCCGACGACGTCGAGCGAGTCGTCGTAGCCGAGCTTGAACTTCAGCCCGACGGCCAGGGCGCAGAGGGCACCGGCGACGGCACCGATGACGATCGCGCCGATCGGGGAGACCGCCGAGCAGGCCGGGGTGATCGCGACGAGGCCGGCCACGACGCCGGAGGCGCCGCCCAGCGAGGTCGAGTGACCGTCACGCATCTTCTCCACCAGCAGCCAGGCCAGCGTCGCCGCACCGGTGGCGACCAGGGTGTTCACCCAGGCGACGGCGGCGGTGTTGTTGGCGGCGAGGGCGGAGCCGGCGTTGAAGCCGAACCAGCCGAACCACAGCAGGCCGGCGCCGATCATCACCAGCGGCAGGTTGTGCGGCCGCATCGCGTCCCGGCCGAAGCCGCGGCGCTTGCCCAGCACCAGGGCGAGCGCCAGGCCGGCCGCACCGGCGTTGATGTGCACCGCAGTGCCGCCGGCGAAGTCGATCGCGGCCAGCTGGTTGGCGATCCAGCCACCGGTGTGGGTGACCACGCCGTCGTCGTCGGTGAGGGTGAAGTCGAAGACCCAGTGCGCGACCGGGAAGTAGACGACGGTCGCCCAGATGCCGGCGAAGACCATCCAGGAGCCGAACTTGGCCCGGTCGGCGATGGCGCCGGAGATCAGCGCGACGGTGATGATGGCGAAGACGGCCTGGAAGCCGACGAACGCCATGGCCGGCAGGCCGCCCTCCTCGGTCGTGACGTCCTCCATCAGACCGGCCAGGCCGAAGAACTCGGTCGGGTCGCCGAGCAGACCGAAGCCGACGTCGTCACCGAAGGCGAAGGAGTAGCCGTAGAGGACCCACAGCACGCTGATCAGGGCCAGTGCGCCGAAGCTCATCATCATCATGTTCAGCACGCTCTTCGCGCGGACCATGCCGCCGTAGAAGAGCGCGAGGCCTGGGGTCATCAGCAGCACGAGGGCGGCGCTGGTGAGGATCCAGGCGGTGTCGCCGGTGTTGACCACGGCAACCTCCTGAGGGTGTCGTCGGCCATCGGCCGCAAGCGGGGGCCCCGAGGGGCCTCGGGCGAGCCACCGCCCCGGGAGGCGGTGCGGAGAAGACGGTGCCGCCACCGTGTTTCCGCCGACGGCGCGGACGTGTTTCGCCACGGTGAACTCCGCAGCGCGTGTCGCCCGGTCGTGTTCCGGACGTGTTGCCGGCGCCCCATCCGCCCCGGCGGTGTGTCGGTCGGCGTGCGCTCGGTCACGTCACCGGCCGTTCACCGGGCCTTCTTGCGAATCCTGTGCAGCTGCCAACGAGGTGCAATAAGCTCCCCGTGGCGTACGACCGCGGGCACCCGTCACCGGCCGCGCAGCTCAGCAACCCGAGGTCCCGGAGGTCCGTGTGCACGTCCCCGATGGCTTTCTCGACGCCACGACCAGCACCGGCACCGCCGTGGTCGCCGCCGCCGGCGTCGCCCTGGCCCTGCGCGGTGCCCGCCGCGAACTGGACGAGCGCACCGCCCCGATGGCCGGGCTCACCGCCGCCTTCGTGTTCGCGGTGCAGATGATGAACTTCCCGGTGGCCTTCGGCACCAGCGGTCACCTGATGGGCGGCGCGCTCACCGCGGTCCTGGTCGGCCCCTGGACGGCGGTGCTGTGCCTGACCGTCGTCCTGATGGTCCAGGCCCTGGTCTTCGCCGACGGCGGCCTCACCGCCCTGGGCACCAACGTCACCCTGATCGGCCTGGTGGCGATCGCCGTCGGGTACGGCGTCTTCCGTGCGTTGCGGGCCGTGCTCCCGGCCACCCGCACCGGCCTGCTCGCCTCGGCCGGGGTCGGCGCCTTCCTCTCGGTGCCCGTGGCAGCGCTGGTCTTCGTCCTGCTGTTCGGCCTCGGTGGCGTCGCCGACGTCGCGCTGGGGTCGGTGGGGATCGCGATGGTCGGCGTGCACCTGCTGATCGGCCTGGGCGAGGCGGTCATCACCGTCGCCGTCCTCGGTGCGGTGCTGCGCGTCCGGCCGGACCTGGTCCGCGGCGCCCGGCACCTGCAGCGGGCCAGGGCGCTCGCCCCCCGCCCGGACCTGGCCGGCGCGACCGCGGTGGACGCGCGATGACCCGCACCCGCACCTTCGTGCTGATCGGGGTGGTCGTCGCACTGCTCATCGCCGGCGTGGGCAGCTGGTACGCCAGCTCCGCACCCGACGGGCTGGAAGCGACCGCCGAGGAACAGGGCTTCGGTTCCACCGCCCGGGACAGCGCGGCCGCCGACTCGCCACTGGCCGACTACGCCATGGCCGGGGTCGGCGACGACCGGCTCTCCGGTGGCCTCGCCGGCGTGGTCGGCGTCCTCCTGGTGCTCGTGCTGGCCGGCGGCCTCACCCTGCTGGTGCGCCGGCGCCCGACCGAGGACGCCACCGCTCCCCCGGCCGGCGAGCGCCAGCACTGAGGTGGGCGCCGGACACGGCGGAGGGCTGTCCGCGGCGTACGTACCCGGCGACAGCCCGGTGCACCGGCTGGAGCCGCACACCAAGCTCGTCGCCGTCCTCGCCTTCGCCCTGGTCGTGGTGGCCACCCCGGTGGACGCCGGCTGGGCTCCGGTGGCCTACGCCGGGTTCCTGCTCCTGCTGCTGACCGTCGCCGCGGTGGCCCGGGTGCGGCCGGGCCGGCTGCTGCGGGGCCTGGTGGTGGAGGTGCCCTTCGTCTTCTTCGCCGTCCTCCTGCCGTTCGTCTCCCGCGGCCCACGCACCGACGTGCTCGGGCTGTCGCTGTCCGACAGCGGGCTCGCCGCCGGCGGCAGCATCCTGGCCAAGGCGACCCTGTCGGTGCTGGCCGCGACCCTGCTCGCCGCCACCACCGATGCCCGCGCCCTGCTGCGCGGGCTGGAGCGGCTGCGGCTGCCCACGGTGCTGGTCCAGATCCTCAGCTTCATGATCAGGTACACCGACGTCGTCGGTGGCGAGCTGCGCCGGATGCGGGTGGCCCGGGAGTCCCGCGGGTTCCGGGGCCGCCACCTCGGGGCGCTCAAGGTCCTCGGCCCGGCCGCCGGCTCGCTGTTCATCCGCTCCTACGAGCGCGGTGAGCGGGTGCACCTGGCGATGCTGTCCCGGGGCTACACCGGGCGGCTGCCCGGCGGGCCAGTCGCGGTCGTCGGCGGGCGCGCCTGGGCGACCGCGCTCAGCCTCCCCCTGGCTGCGGTCGCCGTGCTGGCGGCGGGTTCACTCTTGGGGTGAGCACCTCCGCCCCCTCGTTGCTGGTCGACGACCTGGCGTTCGCCTACCCCGACGGGCACCAGGCGCTCTACGGCGTGGACCTGCGACTGGAGCCCGGCGAGCGGGTCGCGCTGCTGGGGCCCAACGGGGCGGGCAAGACGACGCTGGTGCTGCACCTCAACGGCATCCTGCGTGGTGGCCGCGGCCGGGTGGAGGTGGCCGGGCTGCCGGTCGAGGACCGGAACCTGCAGGAGGTCCGGCGCCGGGTGGGGATCGTCTTCCAGGACCCGGACGACCAGCTGTTCATGCCCACGGTCGGCGAGGACGTCGCCTTCGGCCCCCGCAACCTCGGCCTGCCCGAGCCCGAGGTCGCCCGGCGGGTGGCCGACGCCCTGGCCGCGGTCGACATGGCCGACGCCGTCGACCGCGCGCCGCACCACCTCTCCTTCGGCCAGCGCCGGCGCGTCGCCGTCGCGACGGTGCTGTCGATGCAGCCCGAGGTGCTGGTGCTCGACGAGCCCAGCAGCAACCTCGACCCGGCCGGCCGACGCGAGCTCGCCGAGGTGCTGCAGGCGCTGTCGATCACGCTGCTGATGGTCACCCACGACCTGCCCTACGCCCTCCAGCTCTGCCCCCGGTCGGTCGTGCTGGACGGCGGGGTGGTGGTCGCCGACGGCACGACCCGCGAGCTGCTGGCCGACCCGGGGCTGCTGGCCGCACACCGGCTGGAACTGCCCTTCGGCTTCGACCCCCGCGCCGTCGGCTGACCGGCGGTCACCGATGCCCGAGCCGTCCCCCGATCTGCCGGTACCCGACTTCGCCAAGGTCTTCGACGAGGCCCCCGCGCCGTTCCTGCTGCTCACCCCGGACCTGGTCATCGTGCACGCGAACCGGGCCCGGCTGGAGGCGACCGCGACCACCCTCGAGGACACCGTCGGCCGGCATCTGTTCGACGTGTTCCCGCTCAACCCCGCCGACCCGGCGGCCGACGGCGTGGCGAACCTGGGCGCCTCGCTGGCCGAGGCCCGGGACACCCGCCGGCCGGTCACCATGCCCATCCAGAAGTACGACATCCCGATGCCCGACGGCAGCTGGACGGAGCGCTTCTGGAGCCCGCGGAACGTGCCGATCCTTGACGACGACGGCGAGGTCGTCCTGCTGCTGCACCGCTCGGACGACATCACCGAGTACATCCGGGACCGCGACGAGGCGCGGCAGGCGGCCGAGCGCGGCCAGGTCCGGGTCGAGCAGGTGGAGAGCGACCTCTTCGCCCGCACCCGGGAGCTCGAGCAGTACAACGCCGCGCTCCAGCTCAGCAGCGAGCGGGAGCGGCGCACCGCCCGCTCCCTCGCCGGGCTGGCGACGACCGTCTCCGCCCTGGCCACCGCCGAGACGACGGCCGGGCTGCTGCACCGGCTGTTCGAACAGGGCCGGTCGGCGCTGGGTGCCAGTGCCGCCTCGGTCGTCCTGCCCACGCCCGACGGGCAGGGCCTGACCCTCACCGAGGACCGCGGCAGCCGGTTGCTCTCCGCGGACGTACCGCCGGACTCACCGTTGCCGATGGCCCGCGCCGCGGTGCACGGCGAGCGGGTGCTCATCGAGGACACCGAGGCCGACCGGCCCGGGCACCCCGACGCCGTCCGTCTCCTCCAGGGTCTGGACACCCGCTCGTGGGCCGCCCTGCCGCTGCGGTCGGGCGGACGACTGCTGGGCTCCTGGACGATCGGCTGGGCCGGCCCCCGGGAGTTCGACGACGACGACGTCCGGGTGCTGGAGGCCCACGCGGCCCAGTGCGGACAGGCGGTCGAGCGGGTGGCCCGGCTGGAGGCCGAGCGCCGGCGGGCGACGGCGACCCGCAGCCTGGCGGAGGCCTTGCAGCGGTCGCTGCTCACCGCTCCCCCGCAGCCGCCCGGCCTGCGCATCGCGGTGCGCTACCGGCCCGCGGCGCAGGAGGCGCAGGTCGGCGGCGACTGGTACGACGCCTTCCTCACCCCCGGCGGCGCCACCACCCTGGTCGTCGGCGACGTCACCGGCCACGACCGGACCGCGGCGGCCGTGATGGCCCAGTTGCGCAACCTGCTGCGGGGCATCGCTCACTCCCTGGACGCGCCACCCGCCCCGGTGCTGACCGCCCTCGACCGTGCCCAGCAGGGTCTCGGGGTGACCACCCTGGTCACCGCGGTGCTCGCCCGGGTCGAGCAGGGCCCGGGCGACGGGGAGCGCCGGCTCCGCTGGTCCAACGCGGGACACCCACCGCCGCTCATCGTGCGGGCGGACGGGACGCCGGAGCTGCTGGAACGACCGCACGACCTGCTGCTGGGCGTGGACCCCGACCGGCTCCGCACCGAGCACGTCCTCGAACTGCACCCCGGCGACACCGTCGTGCTGTACACCGACGGCCTGGTGGAGCACCGCCGGTCGACGCTGGACGACGGCCTGGCCCGCCTGGTCGCCGCCGCGCGGGAACTGGCCGGCCGGCCGGTCGAGGAGCTGTGCGACGCGCTGCTGACCCGGATGGCCCCCGAGCACGCCGACGACGTCGCGCTGCTCGCCCTGCGCGTCGATCCCGCCTGAACCGTTCCCTCAGGCGATGCCCCCCGTCGTCAGGCGTTGCCGACGAGTGCCTCGGCGAACGCCTCCGGCTCGAACGGCGCCAGGTCGTCGGGGCCCTCGCCCAGCCCGATCAGCTTCACCGGGATGCCCAGCTCACGCTGCACGGCCACCACGATGCCGCCCTTGGCGGTGCCGTCGAGCTTGGTGAGGACGACGCCGGTGACCTCGACCGCCTCGGTGAACACCCGGGCCTGCACCACCCCGTTCTGACCGGTGGTGGCGTCGAGCACCAGCAGCACCTCGTCGACCGGCCCGTGCTTCTCCACGACCCGCTTGACCTTGCCGAGCTCGTCCATCAGGCCGGACTTGGTGTGCAGCCGCCCCGCGGTGTCGACCAGGACGGCGTCCACCTCGGCCTCGGTGCCGGTGCGGACGGCCTCGAAGGCGACCGACGCCGGGTCACCACCCTCGCGGCCGCGGACGGTGAGCACCCCGACCCGCTCGCCCCAGGTCTCCAGCTGGTCGGCGGCGGCCGCGCGGAAGGTGTCGGCGGCACCGAGGACCACGCTCTTCCCGTCGCCCACCAGCACGCGGGCGATCTTGCCGACCGTCGTCGTCTTCCCGGCGCCGTTCACCCCGACGACCAGGACCACGGCAGGGCGCCCGTCGTGCCGGGACGTGCGCAGGGTGCGGTCCATGTCCGGGCCCAGGACGGCGGTGAGCTCCCGGACGACCAGGTCGCGCAGCTGCAGGCCCGAGGCGGTCGCGAGCACCAGGCTCTGGGTGCGCAGCCGGTTCACGATCTGGGTGGTGGCGGCGACGCCGACGTCGGCGGCCAGGAGCGTCTCCTCGACCTCCTCCCAGTCGTCCTCGGTGAGCTTCTCCCGGGCCAGCACGGTGAGCAGGCCGCGGCCCAGCGAGGACTGCGAGCGGGCCAGCCGCGAACGCAGCCGGATGAGCCGGCCGGCCGAGGGGGGCGGGGTCTCGAAGACCAGACCCGGCTCCGGCTCCGCCGGCGGCAGGTCGACGACGATCTCCGGCTCGGCCCGCGCGGGAGCCGGTGGTCCGGTGTAGAGGTCGGCCGCGGTGGCCCCCGACGACGGGTCCGGGGCGTTCGGCGGGCGGGTGAGCGTGGTGCCGAGCGCGTCATCGGCGTCCAGGCGGGTGGTGCGCCGGCCGCGGCCGACGAGCAGGCCGACCCCGAGGACCAGGGCGACGACGAGGATCGCTATCGCGATCAGCACGAACTCCATGCCGACAGTCTCCCAGGATCATGCGGCAGGCTGTGCCCCATGCCCGAGACCGTCGACACCCGGCCGCTCCTGCTGCTCGGGCCGCTCCTGCGCCACGTCGACCCGGTGTCGGCCACCATCTGGGTGGAGACCGACCGCCGCTGCGAGGTGGAGGTGCTGGGCCGGCGGGCCCGCACGTTCTGCGTCAACGGCCACCACTACGCCCTCGTCGTCGTCGAGGGTCTGGAGCCGGGCAGCAGCACGCCCTACGAGGTGCACCTGGACGGCCAGCAGGTCTGGCCGACGTCGCAGTCCAGCACCCCGCCGAGCCGGATCCGCACGACCGGGGGCCCGGGCCCCTTCCGGCTGGCCTTCGGCTCCTGCCGCTACGCCACGCCCACCTCGGTCGACCTGCGCGACGGCATCCCACCGGACGCGCTGGACAGCTATGCCCGCCGGCTGCTGGAGCTGGCCGAGGACCAGTGGCCCGACGCCCTGGTCCTGCTGGGCGACCAGGTGTACGCCGACGAGGTGACCCCGGCGACGAAGGAGTGGATGGCCTCCCGCCGGGACCTGTCCCAGCCGCCCGGTGCCCAGGCCGCGGACTTCGAGGAGTACAGCCGGCTCTACGCCGAGTCCTGGGGCGACCCGGAGGTCCGCTGGCTGCTGTCGACGATCCCGTCCTCGATGGTCTTCGACGACCACGAGATGATCGACGACTGGAACACCTCGGCCGCCTGGCGCGCCGAGGTCACCCCCACCGAGTGGTGGCACAAGCGGATCTGTGGCGGGCTGGTCAGCTACTGGGTGTACCAGCACCTGGGCAACCTCTCGCCGAACGAGCTGGCCGAGAACGAGACCTGGCAGGCGATCCAGCAGCGCGCCGGCGGCTCGGACGACGCCGGCCCGATGCTGGACGAGATGGCCCGGGCCGCCGACACGGAGCCGGAGACGGTGCGCTGGAGCTACGTGCGGCACTGGGGGTCGACCCGGCTGATCATGGTCGACACCCGCGCCGGCCGGGCGCTGGACGAGCACGACCGCAAGATCGTCGACGACTTCGAGTTCGACTGGGTCGACGCCGCGGTGCGCCGGTCGGTGGAGGACGGCGTCGAGCACCTGCTCATCGGCACCTCGCTGCCCTGGCTGCTGCCGCACTCGGTGCACGACATCGAGCGGTGGAACGAGACGCTGTCGGTGCGCCACCACGGCAGGCCACTGGGCCGGCTGATGGAGAAGCTGCGGCAGGGGGCCGACCTGGAGCACTGGGCGGCGTTCGGGCAGTCCTTCGAGCGGCTGGGGCGGACCCTGGTCGCCGCCGCACGCGGCGAGCTGGGGCACCCGCCGACCACGGCGCTGGTGCTGTCCGGCGACGTCCACCACGCCTACGCCGCCGAGCTGGTGAACCCCGGGGACCTGGCCACCCGGGTGCACCAGCTGACCGTGTCGCCGCTGCACAACCAGGCGCCGCACGCCATCGAGATCGGCTTCAAGGTCGGCTGGAGCCGCTGGGCGCGGGTGGTGACCGGCGGGCTGCGCGCGCTCGCCCGGGTCGAGAGCAGCCCGCTGCAGTGGCGCAAGCAGGCCGGGCCCTTCTTCGGCAACGAGCTGGGCGAGCTGCTGCTCGAGGGCCGGGACGCCCGGTTCTTGCTCTGGGCGACCAGCCGGGACGACGACGGCACCGAGCACTTCACCCAGGTCCTGGACACCCGGCTGTCATGACCGCGTCTGCCGCCGATCCGAGCCGGCCTTCGACGAGGGTGCGGCTGGTGAGCTTCAACGTCCACCACGGCGTGGGCGCCGACGGCAGGCACGACCTGCCCCGGCTCGCCCAGGTCCTGGCGGCCGCCGACGCCGACGTCGTCTGCCTGCAGGAGGTCGATCGGCACTTCGGCGACCGCAGCGAGCACGTCGACCAGGCGCTGCTGCTGTCCCGTGCGCTGGACATGGAGCTGGCGTGGGGGCCCTCGATCGACGAGCCGGGCGGCGGCACCGATCGCCGGCAGTACGGCAACGCGCTGCTCTCCCGGCTGCCGCTGCTGGGCTCCGAACTGCACCGGCTGCCCGGGGAGGGTGAGCCACGCAGTGCGCTGCGCACGCAGGTCCAGCTGGCCGGCGGGGAGCTGTGGGTGACCACGACGCACCTGTCCAGCCGGTCCGCGGAGGACCGGACCGTGCAGGCCGCCGCCGTCGCCGGGCTGCACACCGACCCGCGGGCGGCGGTGCTGGTCGGCGATCTCAACGCCGACGCCGGCGCCCCGGAGCTGGCGGCGCTGCGCGAGCGCCTCAGCGACGCTTGGGAGCTGGCGGCCGAGCGCAGCGACCAGTCCGGGCGGTTCTCGCTGCACGCGCGCCAGGGGCTGACCCACCCCGCCCGCCGTCCGCGGGTGCGGATCGACCAGGTCTGGGTGTCGGCGGGCGTGACGGTGACCGGTGCCCGGGTGCTGGACGCCGCGGGGGCGTCGGACCACCACCCCCTGCTGGTCGAGCTGGACGTGCCGGTGACCGGCTGATCAGGAGGCCTGCAGCTCGCGCAGCCGCTGGCTGATCACCCCGGTGATGCCGTCGCCGCGCATGCTCACGCCGTAGAGCGCGTCGGCGATCTCCATGGTCCGCTTCTGGTGGGTGATCACGATTAGCTGCGAGGTGTCCCGGAGCTGCTCGATCAGGGTGAGCAGCCGGCCGAGGTTGACGTCGTCCAGCGCCGCCTCGACCTCGTCCAGCACGTAGAACGGCGAGGGCCGGGCGCGGAAGATGGCGACGAGCAGCGCCACGGCGGTCAGCGACCGCTCGCCGCCGGACAGCAGGGACAGCCGCTTCACCTTCTTGCCCGGCGGGCGGGCCTCCACCTCCACGCCGGTGGTCAGCAGGTTCTCCGGGTCGGTGAGGAAGATCCGCCCCTCCCCGCCGGGGAACAGCGTGGCGAACACCTGCTCGAACTCCCGCTGGGTGTCGGCGAAGGCCTCGGCGAACACCTGGTGGATGCGGGCGTCGACCTCGCGGACCACGGTGAGCAGGTCACGGCGGGTGGCCTTGAGGTCCTCGAGCTGGGTGGCCAGGAAGGTGTGCCGCTCCTCCAGGGCCGCGAACTCCTCCAGCGCCAGCGGGTTCACCTTGCCCAGCGCGGCGAGGTCCCGCTCGGCCCGCGCCGCCCGGCGCTCCTGCGCGCTGCGGTCGTAGGGCACCGGCTGGGGCTCGGGCTCCCCCGCCGCCTCCGCCGCGGCGAGCTGCGCCTGGGTCGGGGCCACCTGTGCGGCCGGCCCGTACTCGGCGAGCAGGGTCGGCAGGTCGACGCCGTACTCCTCGGCTGCCCGGGACTCCAGCGCCTCGATCCGCAGCCGCTGCTCGGCGCGGGCCACCTCGTCGCGGTGCACCTCGTCGGTGAGCCGGTCGAGCTCCGCGGTGTGCTCGCGCACCCGGGCCCGGACCACCAGCAGCTCGGCCTCCCGCCCGGTGCGCGCCTCGGCCAGGGCATCGCGTTCGGCGGCCGCGCGGGCGAGTGAGGTCGCCAGGTGGGTGAGCGCCTCCTCGGCGCCGGCCCGCACCTCGGCAGCCACCCGGGCACCGCGCTCGCGGGCGACCCGGGCGGCGGCGGCCCGCTCGCGCGCCGCCCGCTCCTGCCGGGCCTGCCGGCGCAGCGACTCGGCCCGGCCGGCCAGCGACCGGGCCCGCTCCTCGGCCGTGCGCACCGCCAGCCGGGCCTCGGTCTCGGCCTGCCGGGCAGCGGTCGCCTCGGCGCGCAGCCGGTCGCGCTCGTCGGTCGCGGGCTCCTCCTCCATCGGCGCGGCCTCGGCTGCGGCCAGCCGCTCCTCCAGCTCCACCAGCCCGGCGACGGCCTGCTCGCGCGCCTGCTCGGCGCGCACCCGGGCGGCGTCCAGCCGCTCGGCCTCGGCCACGGCCGACCGCGCCGCGGCACCGAGCTCGGCGAGCTCGGCGGCGGCGGCCGAGCGGGCCCGGTCGCCGGCCTGCCGGGCGGTGAGCGCGGCGTCGACGTCGGCCGAGCGGGCGGTGGCGGCCTCGCGGGCCCGGGCCAGCTCGTCGGCCAGCCGGACGGCGTGCGCGGCCGCCCGGTCGAGCTCGGCGGCGGCCTCGTCGACCCGCGCGCGCACTTCCAGCCCCGAGGGGGCGTTGACCTGGCCGCCCACCGACCAGTCGGCGCCCAGCAGGTCCCCGGTGTCGGTGACCGCCCGGACGCGGGGGTGGGTGCGCACGAGGGAGACGGCGGCCGGCAGGTCGGGGACGACGGCGACCCGCTCCAGCGCCCGGGCCAGCGCCGGCGCGAGCTCGGCGGGGGCCTCGACCAGGTCGAGGGCCCAGCGGGCGCCGGCGGGCAGCTCGGGCCAGCCGTCCCGGGAGACCGCCGGGAGCCCGCCGGTGACCAGCAGGCCCGCGCGACCCCCGTCGTTGCGCGCCAGGTGGGTGAGCACCGCGGCCGCCTGCTCGACCCCGGCGACCACGACCGCGTCGGCCATCCCACCGAGGGCGGCGGCCAGCGCGACCTCGGCCCCGGGCTGGACGGTCAGCCGGTCGGGCACCGGGCCCAGCACCCCGGGCAGGGCGGCAGCGAGCACCGCGGCGGCGCCGTCGGCCGGTGCCAGACCGAGGGCGAGGGCGTCGCGGCGCGCCTGCCAGCCGGCCCGGTCCCGCTCGGCGGCGCGCTCGGCCGCGGCGAGCTCGGTGACCGCCCGGGCGGCCTCGCTGTGCGCGGTGACGGCGGCGGCGTGCGCGGCGGCCAGCCCCTCGTCCCCGCCGGCGTCCGCGCTCAGTTCGTCGCGCCGGGCGGTCAGCCGGTCGGTGGCGACCTCCGCCCGGTCGGCGGCCTCCGTCGCGGCCGCGGCCAGCCGCTCGATCTCGGCCTCCCCGGCCGCGGCGCGGGACCTCCCCGCGGCCACCTGCCCGGAGAGGCGGGCCAACTGCTCCCGCCGGTCGGCCAGTGCCCGAGCGGCGGCGACCAGCGCCCGTTCGGCCTCGGCCAGCGCCGTCTCGACCTCCCCGCGGACGGCCACGGCGGTGTCCAGCCGGGCCCGCTCGGCCTCCAGGGAGGCGGCCAGCTCACGCTCGGTGGCGTCGACCCGGTCCGCCTCGGCGTCCAGCTGGTCGGGGTCCCGGCCCCCGGGGGCGGCGGCAGGGACCGCAGCGAGGTGGCGGTGCCGCTCGGCGGCGAGCTGGGCGACGCTGCGGAACCGCTCGGCGAGCGTGGACAGCCGGAACCAGCTGTCCTGGGCGGCGGCCAGCACCGGGGCGTCGGCGGCGAGCTGACGTTCCAGCGCCGACTCCTTGCCGGCGGCCCCGCCCAGCGCCGTCTCGACGGTGGCCCGCCGGGCGCGGGCCGCGGTCTCGTCGGCGATGTCGGCGTCCAGTGCGTCGCGCAGGTCGACCAGGTCGTCGGCGAGCAGCCGCAACCGGGCGTCGCGCAGGTCGGCCTGGACCCCGGCGGCGCGGCGGGCGACCTCCGCCTGCCGGCCCAGCGGCTTTAGCTGGCGGCGCAGCTCGGCGGTGAGGTCGCCGAGGCGGTCGAGGTTGGCCTGCATCGCGTCGAGCTTGCGGAGCGCCTTCTCCTTGCGCTTGCGGTGCTTCAGGACGCCGGCGGCCTCCTCGACGAAGGCCCGCCGGTCCTCCGGGCGGCCGGACAGCACGGCGTCCAGCTGCCCCTGGCCGACGATGACGTGCATCTCCCGGCCGATGCCGGAGTCGCTGAGCAGCTCCTGGACGTCGAGCAGCCGCACCTTGTCGCCGTTGATCTCGTACTCGCTCTCCCCGGAGCGGTACATGCGGCGGGTGATCGAGACCTCGGTGTAGTCGATCGGCAGGGCGCCGTCGGCGTTGTCGATCGTGAGCGTCACCTCGGCGCGGCCCAGCGCCGGGCGGCCGGCGGTGCCGGCGAAGATGACGTCCTCCATCTTGCCGCCGCGCAGGCTCTTGGCGCCCTGCTCACCGAGCACCCAGGCGATGGCGTCGACGACGTTGGACTTCCCCGAGCCGTTGGGCCCGACGACGGCGGTGATGCCCCGCTCCAGGCGCAGCGTCGTCGGCGACGCGAAGGACTTGAAGCCCTTGAGCGTCAGGCTGGACAGGTGCACGGTGGAGAGACTCCCGGGGAGGTACGACGGTCCTGCTCAGCGCAGGGCAGCCCCATCCTCACCCACGACACGCCGATCACCCCTCCCGCTGTGCACGGGAGGGGTGGGTGGGACGGAGGTGGTCTACGCGAGGACGGGGTCGGCCGACTCGTGGGCCATGCTGAGCAGCTCGCGGGCGATCGCCGCGTCGCGCTCCTCGCGGAGGTCGGCGAGCTGCGCCTCGAGCCGGCGCACCTTCGCCCGGAGGGCGGCGTTCTCCTCGGCTGCTCGAAGCTCGTGCGGAGCGACGACGGAACCGAACAGGGCCTTGGCCATGGCTCAGCGGCCTTTCACTGCAAAAGGGATGTCCCGTCGCACCGCCGGAGGGCGGTCTGCGCGGGCTGGCGTCCTCAGGGTGACACCAGCCACGACCTGGGTCAACGGCAGTGCGGGGGCGTCACCGTGTCGGGGGGATGTCGCCTTCGTCACCCCACGGTGAAGTCCGGCACCTCGCGCACGTCCTCGTCCCGGTGTTCCACCGCGGTCACCGAACCCGGGGCGCGCGGCCCGGAGAGCTCGGCGAGCACGGCCCGCACGTCGTCGTCCGGCCCCTCGAGGACCACCTCCACCCGGCCGTCGGGCAGGTTCGTCGCGGACCCGGTCAGCCGGCGCGCGCTCGCCGCCTCGCGCACGAACCAGCGGTAGCCGACGCCCTGCACCTGCCCGTCGACCAGCGCGACCACCCGCCGCGGCGTGCTCATCGGGCCGAGCGGGCGCGCGGTCGGGGCTGGCACTGCGGGCAGCTGTAGCTGGACCGGTTCATGAAGGACTCCCGGCGGATCGGGGTGCCACACCGTGGACACGGGCGGTCCACCTGGCCGTACACGGCCAGGTGCCGGGAGAAGTACCCGCTCTGCCCGTTGACGTCGACGTAGAGCGAGTCGAAGGAGGTACCGCCCTGCGCCAGGCTCTCGCCGAGCACGTCGCGCACCCCCTCCAGCAGGTCGCTCACTTGGGCGCGGGTGAGCTTGTCGGTGGACCGGGCGCCGTGCAGCCGGGCCCGCCACAGCGACTCGTCGGCGTAGATGTTGCCCACCCCGCCGATCAGCGTCTGGTCGAGCAGTGCCCGCTTGACCTCGGTGTGCCGGCGGCGGAGGGCGGCGCTGAAGGCGTCGACGTCGAACCCGGGGTCCAGGGGGTCGGTGGCGATGTGCGCCAGCCGCGCCGGGAGCCCGTCACCCGGGGCCTCCTCGACCGCCAGCCCACCGAAGGTCCGCTGGTCGACGAAGCGCAGTTCCCGGCCGCCGTCGGTGAACCGGAACCTGGCCCGCAGGTGCACCTCGTCGGGCTCGGCGGGCTTCTCCACCAGCAGCTGGCCGCTCATGCCCAGGTGGGCGACGAGGGCCCGCCCGGACGGCGCGCCGTCCGGCTCGGCCAGCGGCAGCCAGAGGTACTTGCCGCGACGGTGTGCGGCGGTGAGCGTCCGGCCGGTGAGCGCGGCGACGAAGTGCTCGGCTCCCTCCAGGTGCCGGCGCACCGCGCGGGGATGGTGCACCTCGACCTGACGGACAGTCCGGCCGGCGACCCAGCGTTCCAGGCCCCGGCGGACGACCTCGACCTCAGGCAGCTCCGGCACGGCTCAGTCCCGCGTCGGTCCGCCGTCGGCCGACAGGGCGCGCCAGGCCGTCTCGGCGGCCTCCTGCTCGGCGGCCTTCTTCGTCTTGCCTGCCCCCGATCCGCGCACCTCACCGGCCAGCAGCACGGCGGCGGTGAAGGTCTTGGCGTGGTCGGGACCCTCGTCCTCCACCTCGTAGACCGGTGCGCCCAGCCCCCGGGACGCGCCGAGCTCCTGGAGGCTGGTCTTCCAGTCCAGGCCCGCGCCGCGGGTGGCCGACTCGGCCAGCAACGGGTCGAACAGCCGGTGCACGACCGTCGCCGCGGTGTCCAGCCCCTGACCGAGGTGGACCGCACCGATCAGCGCCTCGAGCGCGTCGGCGAGGATCGAGTCCTTCTCCCGGCCGCCGGTGGCCTGTTCACCCCGGCCCAGCAGCAGGTGCGGCCCGATGCCCCCGTCGCCGAGGGACCGGGAGACGCGGGCCAGCGAGGTCATGTTGACCACCGAGGCACGCAGCTTCGCCAGCTGCCCCTCGGGCAGGTCGGGGTGGCTGCGGTACAGCTCGTCGGTGACCACCAGGCCGAGCACCGAGTCGCCGAGGAACTCCAGGCGTTCGTTGGTCGGCAGCCCACCGTTCTCGTAGGCGTAGGAGCGGTGGGTCAGGGCCAGCGCGAGCAGCTCACCGGAGAGCTCGAGGCCCAGCGCGTCGAGCAGCCAACCGGCCGCCCGCTCGGCGTGTGCGGCACCGCCCGCGGGCGCACGGACACCGGCGTCCTGGGCCCCGGGCTCCCCGGAGAGGGAGTCCGGCACCGAGGACGCCGGTGCGCTGGTCGTCTGCGCCACGCTGGAGCTGCGCGGGTCAGACCGAGAGGACCTGGCGACCGTCGTGCTGGCCGCAGGTGGGGCACGCCTGGTGCGGCGGCTTGAGCTCACGGCAGGCCGCGTTGGGGCAGGGCGCCAGCGTGGGGGCCGTGGCCTTCCACTGCGACCGGCGAGCACGG
Source organism: Modestobacter sp. VKM Ac-2978 (assembly GCF_026968025.1). Lineage (NCBI taxonomy): Bacteria > Bacillati > Actinomycetota > Actinomycetes > Geodermatophilales > Geodermatophilaceae > Modestobacter > Modestobacter sp. VKM Ac-2978. The sequence continues at coordinate 79,569 of NZ_JAPVBP010000011.1, forward strand.
GTGTTGCTCCGGGACATCTTCCTCTTCGGAACGGCCACGGTCAGTTCTCCTCTGGGTCGGTGCGGTGGGTGGACCCCGGCTGGGGTCCGGCCGCGCTGTCGGTCGGTTCGGCACTGTCGGCCGTCTCGGTGAACCGGGCTGCGAGCCCTGCCCACCGGGGGTCGAGCACCTCGTGGGAGTGGTCGGCAGGGAGGTCGTCGAGCCGCTCGCCGCAGTCGACGCACAGGCCGGCACAGTCGGGCCGGCAGGTGGGCGACAACGGCAGGGTGAGGACGACGGTGTCACGGACCAGCGGAGCGAGGTCGAGCCGGTCGCCGTCGATGCGGCGCACCTCGTCCTCGCCGCTGGTGGCCTCGGTGGTGCTGCCCGCGTAGGCGTACAGCTCCTGGACGTCGAGCGTCAGGGTGTCCTCGACCGGCTCGAGGCAGCGGGCGCACTGGCCGGTGACCGGCAGCTCGACCTGGCCGCTGACCAGGACGCCCTCCATCACCGACTCCAGGCGCAGGCGGAGCTCGACCGGAGCGCCCTGGGGGACCCCGATCATCTCCACACCCCAGCCGCTCAGGGCCGGGAGGGTCTTCTCCCACTCGCGCATCGAGCCGGCGCGGCGACCGAGCTCCCGGAGGTCGACCTTCCAGGCCTTCTCGGCGGCCTTCTCGGCCGGCGTGGGGAGCGGCTTGTCGACGGGGTCGCCGACCGGACGCCGGACGTCGGTGGACGCAGCGTCGGAGGACGGCCCCGTGGAGCGCGCAGAGGAAGCAGGCATGTCGGTACTCGTCGTCGTCGATGGTGGGGGCGCCGGCGCGGGGCCCGCGCCGGACGGGCACGCGGGACGGCAACAGCCGGACAGACGTCCAGCCTACCCGATCCCCCGGTCCGCCCTTCCCGGTCAGGGGGTGGGCGGAGCGGTCACGGGCTGCGGAGGTTGTCCCGGGCCTTGTCCACCGAACGTGCCATGTGCGCCAGGGTGTTCCCGAAGTCGGCCAGCCGGCTGTCGACGTAGTCGTCGACCTCGGCCCGCATCCGGGCCACCTCGGCCACGGTCTGGGCACCGAGCTCGTCGGCCCGGTCGACCGCGGTGCGGTACACCTCGGTCTCGGTGAGCAGCCGCTCGTGCTCGGCCTGGCCGGCGGCGATCAGCTCGGCACGCTGCTCCTGGCCGTCCTGCACCAGCTGGTCGCGCAGCCGGCGGGCCTCGGCGAGCAGCTCCTCGGCCTCCTCCTCGGCCTGGGCCAGCAGCTCGTCGGCCTGGGCCTGCGCCTCGGTGAGGATCTCGTCCCGCTGGCGGCGGGCGGTGCCGACCAGCTCCTCCCGCTGCCGGCGGGCGGCCACGACGACCTGCTCGCTCTCGCTGCGGGTGCGTCCGGTGAGCCGCTCGGCCTCGGCCTGCGCCTGCTGCAGGATCTCGGCGCGCTGCTCGACGATCGCCCCGGCCTGCTGGACCTCCTCGGGGAGGTTCTCCCGGAGGTCGTCGAGCAGGTCGAGCAGGTGGTCGCGCGGCACCATGCAGGAGCTGGACATCGGCACGCTGCGGGCGTTCTCGATGACCGTCGTCAGCTCGTCGACGGTCTCGTAGAGCCGGTACACGACCTCCGTCACGACTGCCTTCCCTTCGTCTGGGCCACCAGCCGGTCGTTGACCGCCTTGGGGACCAGGGACGACACGTCGCCGCCGAAGCGGGCGATCTGCTTGACCAGGCTGGAGGACAGGTGCCCGACCTGGGGTGCGGTGGGCACGAACAGCGTCTCGACCGCGGCGAGCTCACGGTTCATCTGGGCCATCTGCAGCTCGTACTCGAAGTCACCGACGGCCCGCAGGCCCTTGACGATGACCGGGATCTCGTTGGCCAGGCAGTAGTCGACCAGCAGCCCCTCGAAGCTGTCGACCGTGACGTTGGGCAGGTCGACGACCGCCTCGCGCAGCAGCGACATCCGCTCGTCGACGTCGAACAGGCCCGCCTTGCCGGGGTTGACCAGCACCGCGACGACCAGCTCGTCGTACAGGCCGGCGGCGCGCGCGATCACATCGACATGGCCGTTGGTGACCGGGTCGAACGAACCGGGACAGACCGCTCGCCTCACGACAAGCGACCGTACCGGAGCACCGCCTCTCCGTACCGCCGATCACGCAGTCCGTCGAAGGGTGTCGGCCACGCGAAGGGGTGGTCGCGGCTGGACCGCTCCACCACGACGACGGCGTCCGGGGCCAGCCACCCCCCTCCGACCAGCGAACCGAGCACGCCCAGCACCTCCTCGTCGGGCGTGGAGTAGGGCGGGTCGGCGAACACCAGGTCGAAGGCGGCCGAGGGCCGACCCCCGACGACCGTCGGCACGCTGCCGGGCAGCACCACGGCACCGGGCAGCCCGACGGCGGCGATGTTCGCGCGCAGCACCGGCAGCACCCCGCCCCCGGACTCGACGAAGACCGCCTCCGCCGCCCCACGCGACAGCGCCTCCAGCCCGAGCGCACCGGAGCCCGCGTAGAGGTCGAGCACCCGGACGCCCTCGACGTCCAGCAGCGACCCGAGGGAGTTGAACAGACCCTCCCGGGCGCGGTCGCCGGTGGGCCTGACCCCGGTGCGGGGGACCTTGAGCCGGCGGCCACCCGCGACCCCTGCGATCAGCCGCGTCATGCCCTCGGCCGCCTGCAGGGGCCCGCCGCGAGCTCGCGAGTGGTGGGGGGCAGGAGGTCCTTCACGCCTTCTCCAGGTAGGTGGCGCGCTCGTCCAGGGCCAGGGCGGCGACGGCGGCGGCCAGCTCGGGGTGGTCGGCGAGGCCGCGGCCCTGCTCGACCAGCGCCGTGGCCTCCACCCGGGCCTCGGCGATGAGCGCCTCGTCGTGCAGCAGGGAGAGCAGCTTCACGTTCGAGCGGCGGCCGGACTGGGCCGCGCCGAGCACGTCGCCCTCCCGGCGGGTCTCCAGGTCGAGCCGGGCGAGGGCGAACCCGTCGGTGGTCGCGGCGACCGCAGCCAGCCGCTGCCCGGTCGGTGAGGTGCTGGGTGCCTCGGTGACCAGCAGGCACAGCCCGGCGTGCTTGCCGCGGGCTACCCGGCCGCGCAGCTGGTGCAGCTGGCTGACGCCGAACCGGTCGGCGTCCATCACCACCATCACCGTGGCGTTGGGCACGTCGACGCCCACCTCGACCACGGTGGTGGCGACCAGGACGTCGATCTCCGCGGCGGCGAAGGCGCGCATCCGGGCCTCCTTCTCCTCCGGTGGCATCCGGCCGTGCAGCACCTCCACCCGCAGCGCCGACAGCGGGCCGGCACGCAGCCCCTCGGCGACGTCGAGCACCGCCAGCGGTGGGCGCTTGTCGCTCGCACCGGCCTTCTCCTCCTCCGGCGGCGGGGCGCCGTCAGCGCCGTCCGGGCCGTCGTCGTCCTTGCCGCCGCCGTCCTCGAGGTCGCCGATCCGGGGGCAGACGACGTAGGCCTGCCGGCCGGCGGCGACCTCCTCGCGGACCCGCGCCCAGGCACGGTCCAGCCAGGCCGGCTTCTCCCCCACCGGCACGACCGAGCTCGACACCCCACCCCGGCCGGCCGGCAGCTGGCGGAGCGTGGAGGTCTCCAGGTCGCCGTAGACGGTCATCGCCACGGTGCGCGGGATCGGGGTGGCGGTCATCACCAGCACGTGCGGCGGCTTCGTGCCCTTGGCGCGCAGCGCGTCCCGCTGCTCCACCCCGAACCGGTGCTGCTCGTCGACGACGACCAGCCCCAGGTCGGCGAACTCGACGCCCTCCTGCAGCAGCGCGTGGGTGCCCACGACGATGCCGGCGCTGCCGTCGGCGACCGCGGCCCGCGCCTCCCGGCGGACGGCGGCCTTCTGCGAGCCGGTGAGCAGCACCACCCGGGTGCCGCTCGGGTCCCCGTCGAGCTCCCCGGCCCGCCCCAGCGGGCCCAGGATCGCGGCCAGGCTGCGGGCGTGCTGGGCTGCGAGCACCTCGGTGGGGGCGAGCAGCGCGGCCTGCCCACCCGCGTCGACGACCTGCGCCATCGCCCGCAGCGCGACCACCGTCTTGCCCGACCCGACCTCGCCCTGCAGCAGCCGGTTCATCGGCTGCTCGCGGGCCAGCTCGGCGGCCAGCTCCTCGCCGACCTCGCGCTGGCCGTCGGTCAGCGAGAACGGCAGTGCGGCGTCGACGGCGTCCAGCAGCCCACCGCTGCGCGACGGCCGGGCGATCCCCGGCTCGAGTGCGGCGGCCCGGCGGCGGGCGGCCAGCGTCGCCTGCAGGACGAGCGCCTCGTCCCACTTGAGCCGCTCGTCGGCCTCGTCGACCTGCTCCTGGCTCTCCGGCCGGTGCTTCTGCCGCAGCGCCGTGGCCAGGTCGACCAGGCCGTGCCGCTCGCGGACGGGTGCCGGGATCGGGTCGTCGAGCAGCTGCTCCAGCGAGTGGGCGTCGTCCATCAGCAGCTTGACCGACTTCTGTACCACCCAGCTCGAGACGTCCTTGCTCGCCGGGTAGAGGGGCACCATCGCCCGCGCCCAGTCGTCGTCGTCCCCGGTGATGATGTGGCAGTCGGGGTGGGTGAACTGCTTGTCGCCCCGCCACAGCCCCACGGTGCCGGCGAACAGCCCCCACTCGCCGACGTCGAGGTGCGCGTGCCGGTTGTTGAAGAAGACCAGCCGCATGCTGCCCGCGCCGTCGCCGACGGTCACCTCGGTGAGCGTCCCGCGGCGCTGCTGCATCCGCCGGGTGCTCACGCTCTTCACCTGGGCCAGCACGGTCACCCGGTCGCCGACCTCCAGGCCGTCGAGCCGGGTCATCTCCCCGCGCCGGGCGTAGCGGCGGGGGTAGTGCCGCAGCAGGTCGCGCACCGTGTGCAGGGCCAGCTGCTCGGCCATGACCTTCGCCGTCTTCGGGCCGAGCACCCGGGTCAGCGGGGTGTCCATGGAGATCGCCACTACTCGACGCCGATCAGCAGGGGCACCGCCCCGGCACCGCCGGGGTACCGGACCACCTCGACCGTCGGGTGCACCGCCGAGAGGTGGGCGCACACCGCGTCGCCGAGCGCGAGCTCCTCCCCCACGACGACGGTGGCCATCTCCCCGCCCGCCGACAGCAGCCGGTCCAGCAGGTCCCGGGCGACGGTCACCGGGTCGGCACCGATCACGACGACGTCCCCCTCCGCGCTGCCCAGCACGTCCCCGGGGGCGCAGCGGCCGGCCGACGTGAGCGCCTCCTGCTCGGCGACGGTCACCTCCGCCCACCGGGTCGCGGCCGCGGCCTCGGCCATGGCGATGACGTCGTCACCGAACCGACGGGCCGGGTCGGCGACGGCGAGCGCCGCGAGACCCTGCACGGCCGACCGGGTGGGGACGACCACGACGTCCCGGCCCTGCTCGCGGGCCCGGTCGGCGGCGCGGGCGGTGACCGCGGTGACCTCCCAGTGGTTCGGCAGCACGACGACCTGCTCCGCCCCGGTGTCCAGCACCGCCTGCAGGACGGCGTCCTCGTCGACCGCGTCGACCGGTGCGGTCAGCACGGTGACCCCCTCGGTGCCGAAGAGCTCGGCGAGCCCGGCGGAACAGGCCAGGGCGAGGACGGCGCGCGCCCCTGCGGCCGCGGCCGGCGCGCGCACCGGCGCCAGCGGGGTCACCGAGATCCGGTGCGGCCGACCTGCCTCGATCCCCGCCTCCACCGCCGCGCCGACGTCGCTCACGTGGACGTGCACGTTCCACTCCCGGCCGCCCGGGGTGTCGACCCCGACGACGACCAGGCAGTCGCCCAGCTCGGCCAGCCGGGCCTGCAGCCGGGCGACGGCCGCGTCGTCGGAGTCGGCGAGCAGGAACTGCACCTCACTGCCCGGCCCGGGCGCGGGGGCAGCCGGCACCGACCACGGTGACCGGCGGGGACGGGCGGGCCGCCCGTCCAGCGGCGCGCGGGCAGGTGTCGTACCGGTGACCGTGCCGACCAGCGCGTCGAGCACGAGACACCAGCCGGCACCCCCGGCGTCGACCACCCCGGCGTCGCGCAGCGCGGCCAGCTGGCCGGTGGTCGCCCGCAGCGCGGTGAGCGCGCCCTCGGCTGCTGCCCGGACGACGTCGGCCAGTGCGGCCTGCCCCCCGGCGACGGCGGCCGTGGCCGCGTCGGCGCCGGCCCGGGCCACGGTGAGGAAGGTGCCCTCCTCCGGATCGGCGACCGCGGCGTAGGCGGCGCCGGCGGCCGCGGCCAGCGCATCGGCGAACACCGGCCCGTCGACGCGCCGGACACCCGCCAGCTCGTCGGCGAGGCCGCGCAGCAGTTGCGCCAGGATCGCCCCGGAGTTGCCCCGGGCGCCCAGCACGGCGCCGCGGGCCAGCACGCTCCACGCGGACTCGGTGCCGTCGGCGCTGGTCAGCGCCGCGTTCCCGGCCTGGGCGGTCATCAGCAGGTTGGTGCCGGTGTCGCCATCGGGGACGGGGAAGACGTTCAGCTCGTCGAGCCGGCCACGCGCCTGCGTCAGCGTGTCGACGACGGCGGAGCTCCACCGGCCGACCGCGGCCTCGTCCAGCGCCTCCAGCACGGACCGGAGGGTACCGGGGCCCACCGACACGACCCGGCGCCCACGACCTCCCGCTGCCGCCCCGGCCCCCGCGGACGGGGCGGTCCGACACGACCCGGGAGCACCGGCTACAGTGGTCTCCAGTTGTGCGTGGCTGGACCATGCCCTGGGCGTCCGCCCGGGTCTCCGCCGAGCACCGCGACCTGACTTCAGCTGGACCAATTCTCTGGGAGTGATCGACCGTGGCTGCCGTGTGCGATGTGTGTGGCAAGGGCCCCGGTTTCGGCATGTCGGTGTCGCACTCGCACCGCCGCACGCCGCGCCGTTGGAACCCGAACATCCAGTCCGTCCGCGCCGCGCTGACCGGCGGCGGCCGCCAGCGCATGAACGTCTGCACCTCGTGCATCCGCGCGGGCAAGGTCGCTCGGGCCTGAGGAAGGCCCCCGTCCTCCTCACCCCTCGCGGGCTCGGGGCGAGCCTCGGGACGGGGCCGGAGGGCCTGGCAAGACTGAGCTGACAAGACCCCGGAGGTCCTCGGACCTCCGGGGTCTTCTCGCGTTCCCGGTCGGCTCAGCGGCCGATCCCGCGGGCCCGGGCCGCGGTCACCACCAGGTCGACCACGGTGGCGTGCGGCAGCGCCGTGCTGTCCACCACCAGGTGGTAGTGCCGGGCCTCCGCCGGATCGCAGCGGTAGAAGTGCCGCACGTAGGCCGTCCGGGCGGCGTCGGCGGCCTCCTGCTCCCGGCGCACCTCCTCGACGGGCAGGTCCAGGTGCTCGACCGCGGCGGCCAGCCGGCGCTCCGGCGGGCCGTCCAACCGCACGTGCAGGACGTCGGGCCGGTCGTGCAGCACCATCGCCCCGGCCCGGCCCAGGACGACGCCCCCCGGGCCGGCGGCGATCTCGGTCAGCACCCACTCGGTCTGCTGCCGGTAGGCCCGCTCGTCGGGCAGCGCCCCGGTGGGCAGCACCCCGCCCACCGGGTCGGGCATCGTGCCCAGCGAGCTGACCAGCCGCCACAGCCCGCGGGTGATGGTCTCGTCGTTGGCCTCGGCCTCGGCCACCGGCACCCCGAGCCGACCCGCCACCTGCGCCGGGATGACCCGGTCGTGGAAGGGCAGGCCGAGCCGCTCGGCGACGGCCGGGGCGATCTCCGCGCCGCCGGCGCCGAAGGACGCCGAGAAGGTCACGACGCCCATGCGTCCTCCTCCGGCTCGGGCCGGTCCGCGGCCAGCTCCTTGCCGAGGAAGACCGCCTCGGGCGAGTCCGCGTAGATGCCGTAGCCGGCCACGGGGTGATACCCGGCCCGGTCGTAGAGCGCCAGGGCCTCGGGCTGCCGGTCACCGGAGTTCAGCAGCAGCCGCTCGTGCCCGGCTGCGGCCGCGGTGCGCTCCAGCTCGGCCAGCAGCAGCGCGGCCAGCCCCCGGCGCCGGAAGCCGGGCTCGACGTACATCCGCTTGAGCTCGGCGACCCCGTGCCCGTGCGCCCGCCAGCCGCCGCAGCCGGCCGGCACCCCGTCGACCTCGGCGACCAGGAACAGCCCCAGCGGCGGGGAGAACTCCGTTGGGTCCACCACCGCGGCGTCCCGGCCGCCGTACCGGACGACGTACTCCTGCTGCACCCGCTCGATCAGGTGCTGGGCCACCGGGTCGGCGTACCCGACGGCGCGCAGCTCAGCCGAAGTGGACATGCCCCGCCCCCTCCCCCAGTTCCTCGGCCACCCGGCTCGCGGGCACCCCGTCCACCCGCACGCCGGGCCCGTCGTCGCCCGGCTCGTGCACCGCGCCGACGACCGTCCAGCCCTCCGGCAGGTCCACCCCGGCCGGGAAGGTGGCCACCAGCGCGTGGTCCTCACCGCCGGTCAGCACCCAGGCCATCGGGTCACCGCCCAGCGCCGCCGCGACCTGCGGGAGCGGTCCGGCCGGGTCGACGAACGCCTGCTGGAGGGCGGCCCGGTCCAGCTCGATCAGCACCCCGCTGTCGGCGGCCAGGTGACCGGCGTCGGCGAGCAGTCCGTCACTGGTGTCGCACATCGCGGTCGCCCCGGCGTCCGCGGCGGCCGGGCCGGCGGCGTAGGGCGGGGTCGGCCGGCGGTGCGCCCGGACCGCGGCGATGGGCGAGGAGAAGCCCCGGCGCAGCACGGCCAGTCCACAGGCCGACCAGCCCAGCCGCCCGGCGACGGCGACGACGTCCCCGGGCCGGGCACCGCTGCGCAGCACCGGCGCCCGGCCACCCAGGTCGCCCAGCGCCGTCACCGACAGCACGACGGCCTGCGAGTCCGGCGCGCTCGCCGAGGTGTCCCCACCCACCACGGCCGCGCCGAAGGGGGCGCACTCGGCGGCCATCCCGTCCGCGACGCCCTCCAGCCAGGCGGCCGGGGTCTCCGCCGGGCAGGCGAGCCCGACCAGCAGGGCGGTCGGCACCGCGCCCATGGCGGCGACGTCGGCCAGGTTCGCCGCCGCGGCCTTGTGCCCGACGTCCTCGGCCGAGGACCAGTCGCGGCGGAAGTGCCGCCCCTCCACCAGCACGTCGGTGCAGGCCACCACCCGGCCGTCGGGGGTGCGCAGCACCGCGGCGTCGTCACCGGGGCCCACGTCGGCCACCGCAGCGGTACCGGAGCGGGCCACGACCCGGTCGATGAGGGCGAACTCCCCGACCGCGCCGACGCTGTCGTCCGGGTCGGGCCGGAGGCCCAGAGGGCGGGGCCGAGTCATCGGTCACTCCCCCCGACTGGGGTACGTTGCCGATCGGCCCGCTGCTCGGCAGGCCGGTCGCACCCCCAGCCGTCGCCGACGTGCCAGCCGGCGTCGAGGCACTGCCCGAGGAAGGTCAACCCGTGGTCCACGCCTACATCCTGATCCAGACCGAAGTCGGCAAGGCAGCCGCGGTCGCCGCGAGCATCAGCGAGATCGCCGGCGTGACCAAGGCCGAGGACGTCACCGGCCCCTACGACGTCATCGTGCGGGCCGAGGCCAACACCGTCGACGAGCTCGGCCGGCTCGTGGTGGCCCGGGTGCAGTCCGTCGACGGGATCACCCGCACCCTGACCTGCCCCGTCGTCAACCTCTGAGCCGCTTGAGCACCGCCGCCCCCGACCAGCCCGCCGCGCCGCCTCCCGACCCGTTGCGGCGGGCGGCGCTGATCGCCACCGCCGTCCTGGTCCCGCTGGTGGTCGTCCTGCTGGTGCTGGTCAACGTGGTCGGCCGCGGCAGCGACGCCGAGGACGAGCCCGGCACGGTCGCGGAGATCTCCGGCACGACCTCGGCGCCGCGCGCCGACCTGCCGCCGCTGCCCGTCGACACCCCGCCGATCACCCCGGAGGCCGACCTGGCCTGCCCGGCGCTGATGGGCCAGCTGCCGCTGGAGCTGGCCGAGGAGACGTCGCGCCCGGTCGACTCCGACAGCCCGTTCGCCTACGCCTGGGGCGACCCGGCGACCGTGCTGGTCTGCGGCGCCGGACCACCGGCCGGCTACGTGGTGGGCGGCCCGCAGACGCTGGTGGTCTCCGGGGTGGAGTGGTTCGTCGACACCACCGACCCCGACGTCTACGTGTGGACGACGGTCGACCGCAACGTCCCGGTCCAGGTGCGCGTGCCGGCCAGCTCCGACAGCGCCGCCCCCACCGCGCTGAGCCCGCTCATCGCCGGCTCGATCCCCTACACCGAGCCGACCCCGGCGCCACTGCCCGACTGAACGGCCCCCGTGCAGGGTCCCGCCGCGAGCTTGCGAGTGGCGGGGGGCACGGGGGTCCTTCCTCAGCCGGCCGGGAGCCGGTCGAGCTGCGCGGTGGTGACCGCCTCCAGCTCGCGGCGCGCCTCCTCCTCGGTGTCGGCAACGGCGGCGACCGCGACGGTGAAGACCCCGGCGGCGCACCAGGCGAAGACCGCCGGGCCGGACATCCGGTGCTCCGGCGCCGGGTCGTCCTGGGCGAGCAGCACGCAGTCGTCCGGCAGCCCCGCCGGGGAGCGGTCCAGCACACCGCCGTAGTGCTCGGCGTCGTTGCGGGCCAGGTCGTCGGCGTAGGTGACCGCGCCGGACGGGTCGGCGAACTGGTCGAGGAAGACGCTGGTCAGCTCCGCCTCCGACCGCCAGAAGCGCTCCCAGCCGCGGGTGTACCCGTAGTCGGCGAGCACCTCCTGCTCGCGCTCCGCGTCCTGCCCGTAGCGGGCGACGTCGTCGATCGTCTTCTCCCCCGCCGGCGGGACCAGCTCGTCGTCGGGCACCCGCGGCAGCCCGGACGGCACGTCGTCGACCAGCAGCGCCTCCAGCTCGGCCGGGCTGGCCGGGGTCGCCGCCGTCGTCGCGGCCTGCGGTGCCGGTACGGCCTCCGAGGACGAGCAGCCGGCGCACACCGGGGCGACCAGCAGCAGCACTGCGGCCGTGGCGCCCGGCAGCAGCCGCCGGGAGGTCATCCGGCGCCCAGCACGGCGCCGTCCGGCGAGGCGGTCGCGTCCGGGGTGGTGACCGGTTCCCGGCCGGCCAGGGCGCTGGCCACCAGCCGGTCGACCAGCTCCGGGTAGCTCACCCCGGAGGCGGCCCACATCCGCGGGAACATCGAGATCGGGGTGAAGCCGGGCATCGTGTTGACCTCGTTGACGACCCACCGGTCGGCACCGGTCGCCGGGTCGGTCGTCAGGAAGAAGTCGACCCGGGCCAGGCCGGCGCAGTCCAGCGCCAGGTACGCGCGGCGGGACATCTCCTGCACCGCCCGGACCTGCTCGGCGGTGAGGTCCGCGGGCACGTCGAACTCGACGGCGTCCTCGAGGTACTTGGCGTCGAAGTCGTACCAGTCGGTGCCCGGCCGCAGCCGGATCTCCGCCGGCAGGCTGACGTCGGGCAGCCCCGCACCGGACGCGGCGAGCACCCCGCACTCGATCTCCCGCCCGGGCACCGCAGCCTCGACCACGACCTTCGGGTCGACCGCGGCCGCCGTCGCGACGGCGGCCGGGAACTGCGCCCAGTCGGTGACCTTGGTGATGCCGATGCTGGAGCCGGCACGGGAGGGCTTGACGAAGACCGGCAGCCCGAGCCGCGCCCGCGCCGCCTCGTCCAGCAGCGCCGGGTCGGCGCAGAGCGCACCCGAGGCGTCGCGCAGCACCACGTGGTCACCCTGCGGGATGCCGGCCGCGGTGAGCAGCTTCTTGGTGAACTCCTTGTCCATCGACGCCGCGCTGGCGAAGACCCCGGAGCCGACGTAGGGCAGCCCGGACATCTCCAGCAGACCCTGGATCGTGCCGTCCTCGCCGTAGGCGCCGTGCAGCACCGGGAAGACGACGTCGACCTCGGTGAGCCGGCCGATCGCCTGCCCGGCGTCCAGCACCGCCAGCCCCCGGCCCGCCGGGTCGCCCACGAGCGACACCGCGGTGCCGTCGGCGACCTCGGGCAGCTGCCCGTCGTCGATGGCCAGGGCCTTGCCGTCGTGCAACAGCCAACGGCCGTCCCGGGTGATGCCGACGGGCACCACCTCGTACCGCGCCGGGTCCAGCGCGGCGAGCACGCTCCCGGCCGACACGCAGGAGATCGCGTGCTCCGCGCTCCGCCCGCCGAAGACGACAGCGACCCTGGTCCTACGCGCCTTCCCGGTCATCGCCGCCGACCCTAGCCGAGGGTCCCGAGCGCGGATGTCAGGTCGGCCACCAGGTCGGCGGTGTCCTCGATGCCGCAGGAGAACCGCACGAACCCGGCGGGGACGGCGTCCCCGCCCCACTGGGCCCGCCGGTCGACCGTGGTGTGGATGCCGCCGAAGCTGGTCGCGGCCGCGATCAGCCGGCTGCCGCGCACCAGGCGGGCCACGGCGTCGGAGTCGGCGAGCTCGGCGGAGACCACGCCGTTGGGGCGCAGCATCTGCCGGGTCGCCAGCGCGTACGACGGGTCCTGCGGCCGCCAGGGCCACCGGACGCCGCTGACCGCCGGGTGCGCGGCCAGCAGCTCCGACAGTGCGGCGGCGTTGGCGGCCTGCCGGGCCAGCCGCAGGTCCAGGGTGCCCATCGACCGGTGCGCCAGCCACGCCTCGAACACCCCGGGGGTGTTGCCGGTGGTCTTGCGCCAGGCGGCGATCCGGGTGTTCAGCTCCCGTCCGCGATCGGTGCGGGCCGTGCTGACGTGCCCGAGCAGCACGTCGCTGTGCCCGGTCAGGGCCTTGGTGTCCGAGCCCACGGTGACGTCGGCACCCAGGGCCAGCGGGCGCTGCCCGATCGGTGAGGCCGTGGTGTTGTCCACCACCAGCAGCGCACCCGAGGCCTGGGTGGCCCGGGCGACGGCGGCGATGTCGCAGACGTCCAGCTGCGGGTTGCTGGGGGTCTCCAGCAGCACCAGTCGGGCGCCGTCCAGGTCCCCGCGGGCGGCGACGTCCTCGATCTCCAGGGTGGGCACCAGCTGCACCTGGACGCCGAAGCGGGCCAGCTCGTCGCGGGCGAGCACCCGGGTGGCGTAGTAGCCGTCCGACGGCAGCACGACCCGGTCGCCGGGGCCGACCAGTGCCAGGACGGCGGAGCTGATCGCAGCCATGCCCGTGGCGAAGGACAGGCAGTCGCCGCCGTCCAGCTCGCCGACCGCACGTTCGAATACCCGCAGCGTCGCGTTGTCCGGGCGGGCGTAGCCGTCGGCGCCCTGCCAGCCGGGGGCCTCGTCCCCGAGGTGGTACGGCGCGGCGAAGACCGGCGACGGACGCAGCGGGGTGCCCGGCACCGCCGGGTCGTCACCGGCGTGGACCAGCCGGGTGCCGTCGCCGAGGTCGGCGGGCAGGTCAGGAGTGGTCACGGACGGTCCTCCACGGGTGTGCGACGGCGCCCCGGGGAGCTACTCCGGCTTGGCCTCTCGGGACATCATCTCCCGCACCATCTGCGCGGCGGACTCCCCCTCGTGGCAGACCCGGACGACCGCCTCGGTGATCGGCACGTCGACCCCGTGCGCGCGGGCCAGGTCCAGCACCGAGCGGCAGCTCTTCACGCCCTCGGCGGTCTGCCGGGTGATCTGCTCCACCTCGGCGACCGACATGCCCTGACCGAGGTGCTCGCCGAAGGTGCGGTTGCGCGACAACGGCGAGGAGCAGGTGGCCACCAGGTCGCCCAGCCCGGCCAGCCCGGCGAAGGTGGTCACGTCGGCGCCGAGGGCGATGCCCAGCCGGGCGGTCTCGGCGAGACCGCGGGTGATCAGCGAGGCGCGGGTGTTGTCCCCGAAGCCGAGGCCGGCGGCGACCCCGCAGGCCAGCGCGATGACGTTCTTGACCGCGCCGCCCAGCTCGCAGCCGACCAGGTCCGGGTTGGTGTACGGCCGGAAGTAGCGGGTGTGGCAGGCCGCCTGCAGCGCCGCGGCCCGCTCGTCGTCGGAGCAGGCGATCACCGTGGCCGAGGGCTGCTCCTCGGCGATCTCCCGGGCGAGGTTGGGCCCGGACAGCGCCGCCACCCGGTCGGCACCGGCGCCGGTGACCTCGCGGATCACCTCGCTCATCCGCTTGGTCGTGCCGAGCTCGACGCCCTTCATCAGCGACAGCAGCGAGGAGTCGGCGGGCAGCAGCGGCGCCCAGCCGGTGAGGTTGGCCCGCAGCGTCTGGCTGGGCACGGCCAGCACGACGACCTCGGCACCGTCGAGCGCCTCGGCCGCGTCCCCGGTGGCGCGCACCGCGTCGGGCAGCCGCACCCCCGGCAGGTAGTCGGCGTTCTCCCGGCTCGCGGTGATCGACGCGACCAGCTCGGGACGGCGGGCGTGCAGTGTCACCGAGCACCCGGCGTCGGCGAGCACCTTGGCGAAGGTGGTGCCCCAGGAACCGGCGCCCAGCACCGCGGCGCGGGTCATGCGGCCACCCCGGCGCGCGGGGTGGGCACGGTGACCGTGCGCGGCGACGACTGCTCGGACACCGGACCCCTTCCGTCTCGTGGCCCGCCGGCGCTGCACCGACGACCCGGCCCATGATCGTGCCCTCCGGCCCGGAGCGGCCGGCACGCGCCCCCGGGGTGTCGGGCGGCGCCCTCCTCAGCCGAGGCCGGGTGCCCGGTGGGTGAACCGCCCGCCGACCAGGGTGGCCAGCACCTCCATCGCCCGCAGGCCGTCGGCGCCGCCGCGGGCGAGGACCGCCGCGGGTGGCTCGGCCACCACCACCAGGTCCGCCACGTCCCCGACCCGGACCCCGCGCCGTCCACCGCTGGCCGCGGCCAGCGCGGTGTCCAGGTCCAGGTGCTGCTCGGGGTGCCACGCCGGGCGGTCGTCCAGCGACCGGTGGACGGCGCTGGCGATGCCGTCCCAGGGGTCCAGCGGTGCCACCGGCGCGTCGGAGCCCAGCACGATCTCCGCGCCGGCGTCGACCAGCGCCCGGTAGGGGAACGCCCGCTCCGTCGCGGCGGCCCAGTGCTGGTCGGCGGCGTCCCGGTCGTCCAGGGCGTGCCGGGGCTGCACGCTGGCGACCACCCCCAGCTCGGCGAAGCGCGGCAGGTCGGCGTCGTGCACCTGCTGGGCGTGCTCGATCCGCCCGGTGCAGCCGGCGGCGGCGAAGCCGTCCAGCGCGACCGTCGCGGCCCGGTCGCCGATGGCGTGCACGGCGAGGTCCAGCCCGGCCGCGCTCCCCCGCCGGAGCAGCCGTTCCAGCTCCTCCGGCGGGGTGCGCAGCACCCCGTGGGCGTCCGCTCCCGCGGCCCCCGGGTACGGGTCGTGGCAGAAGGCGGTGCGGGTGCCGAGGGAGCCGTCGACGAAGACCTTCAGCGGGCCCATCCGCACCCGGTCGGCGGCGACCGGGTCGACCACCCCGGGCAGCGGGTCGCCGCTGCGCAGCCCGGCGGCGATCGCCTCCTCCAGCCGGTCGACCCAGACCCCGGCCCGCACCCGCAGCGCGGGACCGCCCTCCCGCAGCCCGGCCCGCCGGGCCCAGGAGCCGATCAGGTCCCCGTACTCGAGGTCGACGACGGAGGTGAGGCCACGCGCCGCCGCCGCGGCCATGGCGTCCAGCACCCAGCCGTCCAGGACGGCCGGGTCGACGCGGGCGGCCCGGGCCACGACGTCCATCGCCTCCTGCTCCAGCACGACCCCGGTCGGGTTGCTCAGGCCGAAGCGCCGGGTGGCGGCGGTGTTCGCCCAGGTGGTGTGCAGGTCGCCGCTGACCAGGACGACGCTGGTGTCCGGCGGCGCCACCCCGGCCAGGGCGTCGTCCAGGACGGCGGCGGTGGCCGGCTCCGCCCACAGCGCGTCCCGGAAGCCGTGGCCCAGCACCACCGCTGCCGGTGCGGGCGGCGCGGCCTGCAGCGCAGCGGCCATCAGGGCGGCGGCCTCCTTCGCCGACTGCGCCGCGGAGACGTCGACCCGCCGCTGGGTCGCGGCCCACTGCTCCAGGTGGGTGTGCGCGTCCTGCAGACCGGGCAGCAGCACGGCGCCGGCCAGGTCCACCACCTCCAGCGGGACGGGGAGCCGGTCGAGCCCCGGGGCACCGGAGGACAGGTCGTCGGCGATCGCCACCACCCGCCCGTCGGCGAGCAGGACGTCGCGGGTCCGGCCACCCAGCCGGGCCGACCGCAGCAGCACCGCGGTCATCGGCCGGCCCCGCCGGCGTGCCCGGCGCGGACCTGGGCGGCCCGCTGCGCCCGGAACACCTCGGCCGGCCAGGCCGAGATGCCACCGAGCCGCACCGCGGCGGCGGTGCCGTCGTCGGCCCAGGTGTACTCGACCGTCTCGCCGGCCGCCCCGAACCCGGCGACCGCCTCCTGGCGCAGGGTGTCCGGGCCCTCCACCGTGAGCTCCAGGTGCTCCTCGGCCGGCTCCGGGGCGCTGGGGTGCAGCAGCACCAGCCGGCCGCCCAGCAGCGCGACGTCCGTGGCGCCCCACAGGTTGACGAAGCGGCCGGCGTAGCGCGCCAGCTCGGCCGCCGGCGGCTGCGGCACGTCGGCGGGCGCGGCCAGCGCCAGGTCGAGGAGGCCGAACAGGCCCCGGGCCAGTACGTCGGCCGGCCCGTCCACGGCGTTGGTCAGCACGCTCACGACGACGTGGGCCTCCGGGTCGATCCAGGTGCGGGTGATGTGCCCCGGGAAGCCGCCACTGTGCCCGACCAGCCGTCGCTCCCCCTGCGTCCGGAGGTCCAGCCCGAGCCCGTAGTGCCGCGGCGGGGCCCCGTGCGCGCGGATCTCGGACTCCGGCCGGCGCATCAGCCGCTTGGTGTCCTCCCGCAGCAGCCGGGCGTCGCCGGAGGTGAGGGCCGCCCCGAACGCGGTCAGGTCACGGGCGGTCGACCAGAACCCGGTCGCCGCGGCCATCGCCCGGGTGTCGACCGCCGGGATGGTCAGCCGGGTGTCCTCGCCGTCCAGCAGGCCGGTGTGCCCGGCGGCGTGCTCGCCGGCCCGGGCCGGCGACCACTCCGGTCCGGTGTCGACCAGGCCCAGGGGCTCGACCACCGCGCGCTGCACGTGCTCGGCGTAGGAGGTGCCGGTGACCGCCTCGATCGCCAGCCCGAGCAGCGAGTAGCCGATGTTGGAGTACTTGAAGTGCTCGTTGCGCTCGAGGACCGCTCCCTCCTCGACCGCGATGCGCAGCAGCAGCTCCGCGTCCGGGAAGGGCTGCCCCAGCTGCCAGTGGTCGTTGTCCCGGCCGTCCCGGATGACGCCGCCCTGGTGACCGAGCAGCTCACGGACGGTGACCGCGGCCACCGCCGAACCCTCCAGCGCCGGCACCCACTGCCCGATCGGGTCGTCCAGCCGCAGCCGCCCGGCCTCGACCAGCTGCAGCACCGCGGTGGCGGTGAAGGTCTTGGAGTGCGAGGCGATCCGGAACAGGTGGCCGGGGGTCAGCGGCGCCCCGCTGTCCAGGTCGGCCACGCCCAGCGCGGTGTCCAGCACCAGCTCGCCACCGACCCGGACGGCCGCCTGCACGCCCGGCACCCGCAGCCGGCGGCGCTGGTGGTCCAGCCACGACTCGAGGTGGCCCGCCGCAGCGGTGGCGACCTCGGCGGTGCGCTCAGGGGTGGTGCTCATCGCGGCGGGCTCCTCGGGGCCGGCGGACTGTGCCGCGGGGAGCAGATCACCCTCTCCGGCGTCGCGCGCAGCGGGGGCCCTGTGCCGACCTGCCCCACGCCGCCCCGGTGTGTTGAGCTTGCCCGGTGCAGCGGTGGTCGGTCGTCGTCCCGGCGAAGCGGCTCGACGCGGCCAAGACCCGGCTGGCGCCGCTGACGGCGACGCTGTCCGGTGGCACCCCGGCCGCACACGAGGAACTGGTGCTGGCCCTGCTGGGCGACACCGTCGCCGCCGCGCTGGCCAGCCCCGCCGTCGGCCTGGTGCTGGTGGTCACCGACGACCCGCGGGCTGCCGCCGTCGTCACCGGCCTGGGCGCCCGGACGGTCGACGACCGGCCCGGCCGGGGCCTCAACGCCGCCCTGGAGCACGGCGCCCGGGTCGCCCGGACCGGCGGCGCCGGCCCGCTGGCCGCGCTGAACTCCGACCTGCCGGCCCTGCGGGCCACCGAGCTGTCCGATGCGCTGGCCGAGGCGGCCGGCCGGCCGCGCAGCTTCGTCGCCGACACCGCCGGCACCGGGACGACGCTGCTGGCCGTCCCCGCCGGAGAGCTCGACCCGCGCTTCGGCCCCGGTTCCGCCGCCGCCCACACCGCGGCCGGGGCGGTCTCCCTGACCGGGCGGTGGCCCGGGCTCCGCCAGGACGTCGACACCCCCGCCGACCTGGCGGCCGCCCGACAGCTCGGCGTCGGCCCCCGGACGACGGGGTTCCTGTCGTCGAACGCCAGGTGAGGCAGGATCGACCCGTGCCTGCTGCCTCTCCCCCGCTCCCCGCCGACCGCTTCCTCAACCGTGAGCTGTCCTGGCTGGACTTCAACTCGCGGGTCCTCGAGCTGGCCGAGGACGACGGCCTGCCGCTGCTGGAGCGGGTGAAGTTCCTGTCGATCTTCGCCAGCAACCTCGACGAGTTCTTCATGGTCCGCATCGCCGGGATGAAGCGGCGGCAGAGCACCGGGCTGACCGTGCGCTCCCCCGACGGCCTGACCATCCGGGAGCAGCTGGCCCGGGTCACCGAGCGCACCCAGGCCCTGGTCCACCGGCACGCCAGCGTCTTCGACAAGGACGTGGCGCCGCGGCTGGCCGAGCAGGGCATCCGGATCATCCACTGGTCGGACCTGGCCGAGGCCGACGCGATGCGCCTGCGGGAGTACTTCCGGGACCAGGTCTTCCCCGTGCTCACGCCGCTGGCGGTCGACCCCGCGCACCCCTTCCCCTACATCAGCGGGCTCTCGCTGAACCTCGCCGTCTCGGTGCGCGACCCGGACACCGGCGCCCCCCGCTTCGCCCGGATCAAGGTGCCCAACAACGTGCCGCGGTTCATCCCGATCGGGACGAACACCCGCAGCACGGACGCCGAGGCGGTGTTCCTCCCGCTGGAGGACCTGATCGCGGCGCACCTCACCGCGCTGTTCCCCGGCCTGGACGTGATCGACCACCACCTGTTCCGGGTCACCCGCAACGCCGACCTGGAGGTCG
The DNA here is from genome assembly GCF_026968025.1 of Modestobacter sp. VKM Ac-2978. Lineage (NCBI taxonomy): Bacteria > Bacillati > Actinomycetota > Actinomycetes > Geodermatophilales > Geodermatophilaceae > Modestobacter > Modestobacter sp. VKM Ac-2978. The sequence continues at coordinate 98,505 of NZ_JAPVBP010000011.1, forward strand.
AGGAGGACCGCGACGAGGACCTGCTGCAGGCGCTGGAGCGGGAGCTGGCCCGGCGCCGGTTCGGCCCGGCCGTGCGCCTGGAGGTCACCGAGACGATGGACCCGCAGATCCTCGACGTCCTGGTGCACGAGCTGGAGATCAGCCCGGCCGACGTCGTCTCGGTGCCCGGGCTGCTCGACCTCGGCTCGCTGATGGCGCTCTACGACCTGGACCGCCCGGAGCTCAAGGACGAGCCGTTCGTGCCGGCGACGCACCCCCGGCTCAGCGAGGGCGAGACCCCCAAGAGCGTGTTCGCCACGCTGCGCGAGGGCGACGTGCTGGTGCACCACCCCTACGACTCCTTCGCCACCAGCGTGCAGCGGTTCATCGAGCAGGCCGCGGCCGACCCGGACGTGCTGGCGATCAAGCAGACGCTGTACCGCACGTCCGGTGACTCCCCGATCGTCTCGGCGCTGATCGAGGCGGCCCAGGCGGGCAAGCAGGTGGTCGTCCTGGTCGAGATCAAGGCCCGGTTCGACGAGGAGGCCAACATCAGCTGGGCCCGCTCGCTGGAGCGCGCCGGCTGCCACGTCGTCTACGGGCTGGTCGGCCTGAAGACCCACTGCAAGACCGCGCTCGTCGTCCGGATGGAGCACGGGGTGATCCGCCGGTACTGCCACATCGGCACCGGCAACTACAACCCGAAGACCGCCCGGATCTACGAGGACCTCGGCATCCTCACCGCCGACCCCCGGGTGGGCGCGGACCTCACCGACCTGTTCAACACCCTCACCGGCTACTCCCGGCAGACCACCTACCGCTCGCTGATGGTCGCCCCGCACGGGATCCGCACCGGCCTGGTCGAGAAGATCCGCCGCGAGGCCCGGCACGCCGCGGAGGGCAAGCCCGCCGGGATCCGGATCAAGGTGAACTCGCTGGTCGACGAGCAGATCATCGACGCGCTGTACGAGGCGTCGCTGGCCGGCGTGCCGGTCGAGCTGGTCATCCGGGGCATCTGCGCCCTGCGACCGGGCGTGCCGGGGCTGAGCGAGAACATCCGGGTCCGCTCGATCGTCGGCCGGTTCTTGGAGCACTCCCGGGTCGTCAACTTCGCCAACGACGGTTCCCCGGAGTGGTGGCTGGGCAGCTCGGACCTGATGCACCGCAACCTGGACCGGCGGGTCGAGGTGCTGCTGCGGGTCAACGACCCGGTGGCCGCCCGCCAGCTGCAGCGCATGTTCGACGAGGCGATGGCCCCGGACGTGCGCAGCTGGCAGCTGGCCGGCGACTCGACCTGGACCCGCACCGGTGAGCGCGACAACCAGAAGGAGCTGCTGGCGCTGCGGGGTGAGAACGCTGGCTGAGGACGACCGGTTGATCCCCGCCGCCGGCGGCGTGGTCTGGCGCACCGCGGACGACGGCACGGTCGAGACCGCGGTGGTGCACCGGCCCAAGTACGACGACTGGTCGCTGCCCAAGGGCAAGCTGGACGCCGGAGAGCACCCGCTGGTCGCCGCGGTCCGGGAGGTCGGCGAGGAGACCGGCCTGCAGGTCGCGGTCGGCCGGCGCAGCGTGCAGACCCGGTACGCCCACCGCCAGGGCCCCAAGCGGGTCGACTACTGGGTGATGCAGGCCGTCGGCGGTGCCTTCGCGCCCAACGACGAGGTCGACGAGCTGCGCTGGCTGCCGGTGCCCGGGGCCGTCGACCTGGTCAGCCACAGCCACGACCGGGCCGTGCTCGAGGACCTCGCCCGCACCGACTCCCCCCGGGCACCCCGGGTGCTGCTGGTGCGGCACGCCTCGGCCGGCGACCGGTCGGACTGGGACGGCCCGGACGAGACCCGCCCGCTGGACCGCCGGGGCCGCGCGCAGGCCGCGACGCTGGCCGCCGTCCTGCCGGTCTTCACGCCGTCCCGGCTGCTGGCTGCCCCGCCGGTGCGCTGCGGACAGACCCTCGACCCACTGGCCCGCGAGCTCGGTCTCCCCGTCGGGCCGGTGCCCGAGCTGGGCGAGGAGGGGTTCGACGCCGACCCGCAGGCCGGGGTCGAGCTGGTGACCCGGCTGCTGGCGGACACCGACGCCGCCGGCCCGGTGGTCATCTGCAGCCAGGGCGGCGCCATCCCCGCGGTGCTGCTCGCGCTGGGGGTGCGGTGGCACGATACCGCCGGTGCGCTGTGGCCGCCGTCGGCGAAGGGCAGCGTGTGGGCGCTCGGCGGCCGGCCCGGCGCCCTGGTCGCCGACTACTACCGCGACTTCACCGCCGACCCCGCGGCCCCGGCCGGCACGCTGACGCCCAGCAGCGCCGGCCGGAGCTGACGCCGGCCCCCTCTCGGGGGCCGACCTCAGGCGGGGAGCGCCGGCAGGGAGCGGGGCAGCCAGGCCGGGCGCGCGGCCTCGAACGCGGTGATGTCGTCGAGGTGCCGCTCGGTGAGGCCGACGTCGTCCAGCCCCTCGAGCAGCCGCCAGCGGGTGTAGGGGTCGACCTCGAACGGCACGGTGACCGAGCCGTAGGTGACCTGCTCGGCCCGCAGGTCCACGGTGACCGGGGTGGCCGGGTCGGCCTCGATCGTGGCCCACAGCGCCTCGACGTCCGACTCGGACATCAGCACGGTGAGCAGCCCGGACTTGGTCGAGTTGTTCTTGAAGATGTCGGCGAACCGGGAGCTGATGACCACCCGGAAGCCGCCGTCCAGCAGCGCCCAGACCGCGTGCTCGCGGGAGGAACCGGTGCCGAAGTCGGGCCCGGCGACCAGGATCGAGGCGTCGGCGTACTGCGGCTGGTTGAGCACGAAGTCCGGCTCGTTGGTGCGCCAGGCGACGAACAGCCCGTCCTCGAACCCGGTGCGGGTGATCCGCTTGAGGTACTCGGCCGGGATGATCTGGTCGGTGTCGACGTTGCTCCGCCGCAGCGGGGCGGCGGTGCCGGTGTGCGTGGTGAAGGCGTCCATGTCGGTCAGACTCCAGCGGGGATCGGGGCGTCGGGCAGGTCGGCGGGGGCGGTGAGCCGGCCGGTGAGCGCGGTCGCCGCGGCGACGGCCGGGGAGACCAGGTGGGTGCGCCCGCCCTTGCCCTGCCGGCCCTGGAAGTTGCGGTTGCTGGTGGAGGCCGCGCGCTCACCCGGCTTCAGCTGGTCGGGGTTCATGCCCAGGCACATCGAGCAGCCCGCGCCCCGCCACTCGGCGCCGGCGTCGAGGAAGACCTGGTCCAGCCCCTCGGCCTCGGCCTGCAGCTTCACCTGCACCGAGCCGGGGACGACGAGCATCCGGGTGCTGGCGTCGACGTGCTTGCCCTTCAGCAGGGCGGCGGCGACCCGGAGGTCCTCGATCCGGCCGTTGGTGCACGACCCCAGGAAGACGGTGTCGACGTCGATCTCGCGCAGCGGGGTGCCGGCGGTCAGGCCCATGTAGGCCAGCGCGGACTCGGCGGCCCGGCGCTCGTTCTCGTCGGCGATCGTGGCCGGGTCGGGCACCGCGGCGTCGATCGGCAGCCCCTGGCCGGGGTTGGTGCCCCAGGTGACGTAGGGGGTCAGCGAGGCCGCGTCGATGTGCACCTCGTGGTCGAAGACGGCGTCGTCGTCGGTGGTGAGGGTCGACCAGTGCGCGACGGCGGCGTCCCAGTCGGCGCCCTGCGGGGCGTGCGGACGGCCCTGCAGGAAGTCGAACGTCGTCTGATCGGGGGCGATGAGCCCGGCGCGGGCGCCGGCCTCGATCGACATGTTGCAGATCGTCATCCGGGCCTCCATGGACAGCGCCTGGATCGCGCTGCCCCGGTACTCGATGACGTGGCCCTGGCCGCCGCCGGTGCCGATCTGGGCGATGACGGCGAGGATGACGTCCTTGGCCGAGACGCCCGGGGGCAGCTCGCCGTCGACGGTGACCGCCATCTGCTTGGCCGGCAGCTGCGGCAGCGTCTGGGTGGCGAGCACGTGCTCGACCTCGCTGGTGCCGATGCCGAAGGCCAGTGCACCGAAGGCGCCGTGGGTGGAGGTGTGGCTGTCGCCGCACACGATGGTCATGCCCGGCTGGGTGAGCCCCAGCTGCGGGCCGATCACGTGCACGATCCCCTGATCCCGGTCGCCCATCGGGGCCAGCCGGATGCCGAACTCGGCGGCGTTGCGCCGCAGGGCGTCGACCTGGGCCCGGCTGATCGGGTCGGCGATCGGGGACAGGATGTCCAGGGTCGGGACGTTGTGGTCCTCGGTGGCCATGGTCAGGTCCGGACGGCGCACGGTGCGCCCGGCGGTCCGGAGCCCGTCGAAGGCCTGCGGGCTGGTCACCTCGTGCACGAGGTGCAGGTCGATGTAGAGGAGGTCGGGCTCTCCCGCCGTCCGCCGGACGACGTGCTGCTCGTACACCTTCTGCGCCAGGGTCCTGCCCACGGGGTCCTCCTCGTTGCCATCTCACATGTTGGGATGCGAGTATTACGACGTGGGACAGCCTAACCCCGTCGCGGTCCTGGACAAAGCCGTGGCCATCCTCCGCGCCGTGTCGGCCGAGCCGGCCAGCCTCGCCGAGCTGGTGGCGCGTACCGAGCTGCCGCGGGCGACCGCACACCGGCTCGCCACGGCCCTGGAGGCCCACCGCCTGCTGCGGCGCACCGACACCGGCGCCTGGGCCCCCGGCCCGGCACTGGCCGAGCTCGGGCGGGGTGGCGTCGACCTGGGCGACCTGGCCGGCCGACACCTGGCCGTGCTGCGCGACAGCACCGGCGAGAGCGCCCAGTTCTACGTGCGGGACGGCAGCAGCCGGGTGTGCATCGCCGTCGCCGAACGCGCCAGCGGGCTGCGCGACACCGTGCCCCTGGGCGCCCGGCTCCCCCTGACCGCCGGCTCGGCGGCGCACGTGCTCCTGGCCTTCTCCCCCGCCGAGGAGGTCACCGCCCTCCTGCCGGCGGCGAGCTTCACCGCCCGCACCCTGCTCGACGTCCGCCGCCGCGGCTGGGCGCACAGCGTCGCCGAGCGCGAGGCCGGGGTCGCCTCGCTGTCCGCCCCGGTGCGCGACGGTGCCGGCGGCGTGCTGGGTGCCGTCTCGATCTCCGGCCCGGTCGAGCGACTGGGCCGCCGCCCCAGCCCCGAGGTGGTCTCCGCCGTCCTGGACGCCGCCGTCGCCGTCTCCCGGGCCGCGCGCTGACACGCTTGTTCGTTCCTACGTAGTTCCGTACTATCGGACGCGTGGACGACGCCCGCCTGACCCGGATCGAGGAGCGGCTCGCCGCGCTGGAACAGCAGCGGTCACAGGCACCCGGTCCCGTGCCACCGGACCGCGAGCGGTTCTGGCTGCTGCACGGGCTGGCCGCCGAGGCGGCCGAGCTGCCGGGTGGTGCGGTCGCCTACGGCGGGCAGGTGCGCCTGCCCGGCGGCGAGGAGTACGCCTGGCAGCGCACCCACGACGCCGAGGGGCTGCGCGCGGCCGGGCCAGACGACGACGAGACCCGCACCACCGCGCTGTCGGCCCTCGCCCACCCGGTCCGGCTGCGACTGCTCCGGGAGGTGCTGGGCGGGCACACCACGACCGCGGCGCTGGCCGCACTGCCGGGCCTGGGCACCACCGGGCAGCTGCACCACCACCTGCGCCAGCTCACCGCTGCCGGCTGGCTGCGCACGGCCGGCCGGGGCACGTACGCGGTCCCGGCCGAGCGGGTCGTGCCGCTGTACGTCGTGCTCGCGGCGGTGGCCCCGTGACCGGCGCGACCCTCCGGCGACTGGTGGCCCGCTCCCGTCCGCCGCTGCCCGCGCTCGGCGTGCTGCTGATCCTGGCGGACACGGTGGACCTGCTGACCTGGGGTGCGCTGGCCGGCATCGTCGTCCTGGTCGGGTTCGGCCTGCTCGACCGGGTGCGGCCCCCCGCCGCCCCGGTGCGCGTGGTCGACTCCCCGGTGCGCGGCCCGTGGCGGGCACTGAACTCCCCGGCCACGAAGGTCCCGTCGCACGGGGTCAACAGCCTCGGCCAGACCCACGCCATCGACCTGGTGCTGGACCCGCCCGACGGCAGCCGCCCGGAGTTCGGCTCCGGCGGGCACTGGCGCCGGCCCGCGGAGTACCCGGCGTTCGGGCAGCCGGTGCTCAGCCCGGTGGACGGCGTCGTGGTGCGCGTGCACCAGCGGCGGCGCGACCACCGGGCCCGCAGCGGCTGGCTGTCGATCCTCCACCTGCTGGTGGTCGAGGGCTTCGTCCGGCAGGTGGGCGGCGCCCGCTGGCTCGCCGGCAACCACGTCGTCGTTCGGGCCGACGACGGGGCGTTCGCCGCCCTCGTCCACCTGCGCCGCGGCTCGGTCCTGGTGGGGCGGGGCCAGCGGGTGGTCGCCGGGCAACAGTTGGCCGAGTGCGGCAACTCCGGGAACAGCAGCGAACCGCACCTGCACGTCCAGCTGTGCGACTCCCCGGGGCTGGGTGGTGCCGCCGGCGTCCCGATGGCCTTCCGCGCCGGTGCCGCCGACGGCGCCGACGGGCTGCCAGCCGACGGCGAGCTGCTCGGCGTGGCCGTCCGGTGACGCACGACGGCCCGCGGTGGGGATCCCCACCGCGGGCCGTCGTCGGGTGTCCTGCCGAGGGCTACCGGCCGGCGGTGTCCGCTCCACCGGTGGGGTCCTCGACGGCCTCGCCGCCCTCGACGACCACCGGCCGCAGCCGGGTCCAGGCGACGAAGACCAGGGCGAAGACCAGCATGCCGATGCCGGCCCACAGGTTGGCGTTCACGCCACCGGTCTTGGCGGCCTCCTCCGCGCCGTAGTCGACGATGCCCAGGACGATCAGGACGACGCCGTAGAGCCCGATCAGGGCCGCGATGACGACCCGGACGTCGTAGGCGCCCGCGGTGTGCCGGCCGCCGGTCGCCGGCGTCCCACCCGCGTCCTGCCCGTTGCTCGGAGTGCTCATGGGGTGCTCCTCTCGGGAACGCTGGTGACGGTCAGCGGAAGATCAGGTTCAGTGCGATGACGAGCACCAACGAGATGCCGGCGAGCTTCGTCGGCGACTGGTACCAGGGCAGCTTGTGCGCCTCGGGGTCGGTGCGCACCTCCTTGGGCGTCTCGGAGTAGACCAGTCCGGCCAGCTCGGAGACCGGCTTCGGCGCGGTCACCATGCTCACCGCGACGCTCACCACGATGTCCACCACGAACGCCGCACCGGCGGCCACGAAGCTGGCGCCCTGCCCCTCCAGCCCGATCACGCCGACCTCGCTCAGCGACCACACCAGCACCGCGGCGAGCGTGCCGGAGACCAGTCCGGCCCAGCCTGCGGTCGGGGTCATCCGCTTCCAGAACATGCCCAGGATGAAGGTGGCGAACAGCGGGGCGTTGAAGAAGCCGAAGAGCGTCTGCAGGTAGTCCATCAGGTTGTCGAAGCCCGCGGCGATGAGCGCGGTGAAGATGGCCGTCACCGTGGCCCCGACGGTCGCCAGCCGGCCGACCTTCAGGTAGTACTCGTCGGGGCGGTCCTTCTTCACGTACTGCTGCCACAGGTCGTAGCTGAAGACGGTGTTGAAGGCCGAGATGTTGGCCGCCATGCCCGCCATGAACGACGCCAGCAGGCCGGCGATCGCCACGCCCAGCAGGCCGTTGGGGAGCACGTCGCGGATCAGCAGCAGGATCGAGTCGTTGTAGGTGACCCCGGGGTCACCGCCGGCCTTCAGCTCCTGCACCTCGTTGACCAGGACCGCGGCGATCATGCCGGGGACGATCACGATGAACGGGATGAACATCTTCGGGAACGAGCCGATCATCGGGGTGCTCCGTGCGGCCGACATCGACTTGGTGGCCATCGCCCGCTGGACCTCGACGAAGTTCGTCGTCCAGTAGCCGAAGGAGAGCACGAAGCCCAGGCCGAAGACGATGCCGATGACCGACAGCACCGGGTTCTCGATGCTGGTCAGGTCGCTGGCCGGCCAGGAGCTGAGGTCGTTCTCGTTGCCGCCGTCGCGGATCGAGTCGATCAGCCCGCCGACGCCACCCACCCGGTTCAGACCGATCAGCGTCAGCGGCAGCAGCGCGGCCACGATGACGAAGAACTGCAGCACCTCGTTGTAGATGGCCGCCGACAGGCCGCCGAGGGTGATGTAGCTCAGCACGACCGCCGCGGCGACGATCAGCGAGATCCACTGCGGCCAGCCCAGCAGGGCGTTCACGATGGTGGCCAGCAGGTAGAGGTTGATTCCGGCGATGAGCACCTGGGCGAGCGCGAAGCTCAGCGCGTTCACCAGGTGGGCGCCGGTGCCGAAGCGGCGGCGCATGAACTCCGGGACGCTGCGCACCTTCGACCCGTAGTAGAAGGGCATCATCACCACGCCCAGGAAGAGCATGGCCGGCACGGCGCCGATCCAGAAGTAGTGGAACGTGGCCATGCCGAACTGGGCGCCGTTGGCCGACATGCCGATGATCTCGACGGCGCCGAGGTTGGCCGAGATGAACGCCAGACCGGTCACCCAGGCGGGCAGCGACCGGCCGGACAGGAAGAAGTCGAGGCTGTCGGACACCCGGCTGCGGGCGGCGAAGCCGATGAGCAGGACGACGGCGAAGTAGGCGGCGACGAGCGCGTAGTCGACGAGGTTCGCGTCGAGTCGCAGGCTCTCCTCCGCGGCGAGGACCACCGGGGTTCCCTCCAGGTTCGGTGAGATCGGGTCTCCGGCCACGGACGGCCGGGGACCTCTGCCTGCCTCACAGAGCGGGCACGGTGGTGCGGCGCGATGATCAGCCCGGCGAAGCTAACACCGGATCACCACTCCGGCACTTCGTTGGTCACCGCAACGGGTGACGGCTGTGACCGCCGCCATGCGGGCGCTCCACAGAGACGACGAGAGCCCCCGACCCGGGTGGGTCGGGGGCTCTGTCCGGTGTAGCCCCGAAGGGATTCGAACCCTCGCTACCGCCGTGAGAGGGCGGCGTCCTGGGCCGCTAGACGACGGGGCCAGGTGGTGCGGCGCTGATTCTGCCAGACGGCCGGGACCCGCTCGCGGGACCCCTCTCTCGTCGGCGCCGCGTCCGGGGCGCCGATGGAACGGAGCTGCCCGGAGGTGCACAGAGACGACAGAGCCCCCGACCCGGTGGGTCGGGGGCTCTGTCCGGTGTAGCCCCGAAGGGATTCGAACCCTCGCTACCGCCGTGAGAGGGCGGCGTCCTGGGCCGCTAGACGACGGGGCCAGGTGGTGCAGTGGTGCGGTCGTGCTGAGGACCTGTGCTCCTCGCTGGGGTACCAGGACTCGAACCTAGACTAACGGAACCAGAAACCGTCGGGCTGCCAATTACCCCATACCCCATTGGCCGTGCAGCACCTTGCGGCGCCGGGAAAGAACACTACCCGATCCCCCAGGAGCCAGCACGGGCACCCCCCTCGTGGGCGCGTCAGCCCGCCGGTGGCCGGCCCCAGCCGCTGGCGGACGGCGGCGCGGCCCAGGCACCCGGCGCCGCCGGGGGACCCCACGGCGGCTGGGCAGGTGGCGTGCCCCACGCCGGACGACCGGGGGCCGCCGGAGGGGCAGGCGCCGGCAGCTGCAGCGCGGGGCTGAGCAGCTCCGGCCGCAGCCGTCGGCTGGCGACGGCCACCCAGACGAGGAAGGCGACCATCCCGGACATCCCGAGCAGGGTGGTCACCCAGCTCAGGGCGCCGCCGGGGTCGGCGGTGGCCAGCTCCTCGCCCAGGGCGCCGGCCAGCACGAAGATCACCACGTTGTTGACCGCGTGCAGCGCGATGGCGGCCTCCAGCCCCCCGGTCAGCCAGACCACCCCCGACAGCACGAGGCCGATGACGAACCGGTAGAGGAACGACTCGGCGTCCGGCGGCAGGTGGGCGGCGGAGAACAGGGCGGCCGTCAGCACCGCCGCGACCACCGCGCCGGCCTGTGGTCGGCCCACCCAGCCGGCGATCGCCTGGGTCAGGTAGCCGCGGAAGACGTACTCCTCGGCCGCGCACTGCAACGGCGTCGTCAGCAGCACGACCAGGAGCAGCCAGCCGAAGGATGAGGTCGGCCCGGTGATCGACAGGTCGGTGGCCGCGACGGTCAGCAGCAGGCCGGCGGCGACCGCCAGCCCGAGGGTCGCCAGTGCCCGCCAGGTCCAGGGCAGCAGCATCCGCCAGCGCAGTCGGCCCAGCACCGAGGACGACCAGCCGATCCGCAGCCCGTGCGGTACCAGCCAGCACACCCACACGATCGGGATCGCCACGATCAGCGAGGCGTTGGTGAACAGCAGGACCCAGACGTCGGTGAGGTCCGTCATGGCGAGGTCGGGCACCACGCCGGTCAGGTAGACGACCAGCACCAGCACCACCGCTGCCACCCCGTAGAGGACGGTGAACAGCAGCAGGCCCAGCAGCGGCCGCCACCAGGCCCAGTCCCGCGTCCGCATCAGCAGCTCGTACCGCTGCGGGGTGTCGTGCGGCGGCGCCCCGGGTGGGGTCACCGGCCGGGGCGGTCGCGGAGGGCGCTGCGGGGGGCCGGCAGCCGGGTACAGGCCACCGGGAGGCGCCCACCCCGGCCCGGCCGGCCAGCCGGCGGGACCGCCCGGCGGCGGGCCGAGCGGGACCCGGGGCGGGGCGCCGTACCGGCCGGTCGGCGGCGGGCCGGCGTACGGCGGCTCACCCTGCCCCCAGGCGCTCCAGCCCCCGCCGGTCATCCGGTCGCGATCCCGCGGGCAGCGTCGAGCCGGGCCAGGGTGAGCTCGCGGCCCAGCAGCTCCATCGACTCGTACAGCGGTGGGGAGACCGTCCGGCCGCTGACCGCCACCCGGACCGGCCCGAAGGCCTGCCGCGGCTTGCGGCCCAGCCCCTCGACCAGGGCCTCCTTGAGCGCCGTCTCGATCGCCGGGGTCGTCCACTCCGGCAGCGCCTCCAGCGCCGCCGACGCGGCGTCCAGCACCTCACCGGCACCGGCGCCCAGCTGCTTGTCCGCGGCCGCCGGGTCGATCTCGACGTCCTCGGTGAACAGGAAGCCGAGCAGCCCGACCGCGTCGGACAGCACGATCATCCGCTCCTGGGCCAGCGGTGCGATGGCCTGGAGCGTGGCAGCCTGCTCGGCGGTGGGTGGATCGGCGACCAGCCCGGCGCCGGCCAGGTACGGGGCGACCCGGGAGATGAACTCGTCCACGGGCAGCGCCCGCAGGTGCGTGGCGTTGATCGCCTCGGCCTTCTTCAGGTCGAAGCGGGCCGCGTTGGCGTTGACGCTGTCGACGTCGAAGGCAGCAGCCATCTCCTCGGGCGAGAAGACGTCCCGGTCCTCGGCGATCGACCAGCCCAGCAGCGCCAGGTAGTTGACCAGGCCCTCGGGCAGGAAGCCACGATCGCGGTAGACGTCGAAGTTCGACTGCGGGTCCCGCTTGGACAGCTTCTTGTTCCCCTCCCCCATCACCAGGGGCAGGTGCCCGAAGCGAGGCGTCCCGCTGGCGACGCCGATGTCGGTGAGGGCCGCGTAGAGGGCGAGCTGGCGGGGGGTGGAGGACAGCAGGTCCTCCCCACGCAGGACATCGGTGATCCCCATCAGGGCGTCGTCGACCGGGTTCACCAGCGTGTACAGCGGGGTGCCGTTGCCCCGGACCAGCACGAAGTCGGGAACCGCAGCGGCGGCGAACCGGACCTCGCCGCGCACGTGGTCGTGCCAGGTCAGGTCGGCGTCGGGCATCCGCAGCCGGACGACGGCCTCCCGGCCCTCCGCGAGGAAGGCGGCCCGCTGCGCATCGGTCGTCGTCCGGTCGGCGTTGTCGTACCCGAGCTTGGGGTCCTGGCCGGCCGCGGCCCGCCGGGCGTTGACCTCCTCCGGCGTGGAGAACGACTCGTAGGCGTGCCCGGACTCGAGCAGCCGGGCGACGACGTCGCGGTAGACGTCGCTGCGCTCGGACTGCCGGTAGGGGCCGTGCGGACCGCCGATCTCGGGACCCTCGTCCCAGTTCAGCCCCAGCCACCGCAGGCAGTCCAGCAGGTGCCGCTCGGACTCCAGTGTGTTGCGGGCGGGGTCGGTGTCCTCGATCCGGACCACGAACTGACCACCGGTGTGCCGGGCGTAGGCCCAGTTGTAGAGCGCCGCCCGCATCACGCCGACGTGCACGGTGCCGGTCGGCGACGGGCAGAAGCGGGTGCGCACCGGGCCGGCCGGGGCGGTCATCGGACGCCGGCCGTGGAGGTCGGGTCGGCGCCGGCGACGGAGCTGGTCAGCGTGCCCAGGCCCTCGATCGTGCACTCCACCCGCTGCCCCGGCGCGATCGGGCCGACACCGGCCGGGGTGCCGGTCAGCACCACGTCACCGGGCAGCAGGGTCATCACCTGGGAGATGTGCGAGATCAGGGTCGGCACACCGAACAGCAGCTGGCTGGTCCGCCCGGACTGGCGCAGCTCGCCGTCCACGCTGCAGGTGATCTCCAGGTCCGCGGGGTCCTTGCCGAGGCCGGCCAGGTCGGTCTCGATCCACGGGCCCAGCGGGCAGAAGGAGTCGAAGCCCTTCGCCCGGGTCCACTGCCCGTCGTTGCGCTGCATGTCCCGCTCGGTCACGTCGTTGCCGATCGTGTAGCCGAAGACGCTGGACAGCGCCTGCTCCGGGCTCACCTGACGGGCGCCGCGCGCCCCGATGACGACGGCGAGCTCGACCTCGTGGTGCACGTTGGTGCTGCCGGCCGGGATGCGGATCGCGTCGCCCGGGCCGATCACCGTGGTGGAGGGCTTGAGGAAGACCAGCGGCTCCTTCGGGGCGTCCCCGGTCGCCATCTCCTGCACGTGGTCGGCGTAGTTCTTGCCGATGCCGACCACCTTGCTCGGGAGGATCGGCGAGAGCAGCCGGACGTCGGCCGCGGCGTACCGCTGACCGCTGAAGGAGATCTGACCGAACGGGTGGCCTTCGATCTGGGCGACCTGGCCGTCCCCGTCGAGGACCCCGAAGGACATGCCGGCTGGGTGGGCGAAGCGGACGATGCGCACGTCCTCAGGCTAGTCGGGGCCCCATGTCCGGCCACCGTGCGGCGCCCCCAGGTCGCTACCGTGAGCCATGGCCGCCCGGATCACCGCAGTCGCCGTCGACTCCACCGACCCTTCCGCGCTCGCCCAGTGGTGGGCAGAGGTGCTCGGCTACGAGGTGCAGGACACCGACGATGACGGCGTGGTGACGATCGGCCCACCGGGGCAGGAGCCCAAGGGCCCACAGCCCGTGCTGGACTTCGTCCCGGTGCCCGACCCGACACCGGGCAAGCGCCGGCTGCACCTGGACCTCAACGCCACCGACCGGTCGCAGGCCGAGGAACTGGACCGGCTGCTCGCCCTCGGCGCCACCCCGGTGGACGTCGGCCAGGGCCCGCTCACCGAGGAGATGACCTGGCACGTGCTGGCCGACCCGGAGGGCAACGAGTTCTGCCTGCTGGCCAGCACGGTGGCGCCGCTCAGGGGTTGACCGCTCAGGGGTTGAACTCGGCTTCCGGGGCCACCTCGACGTCCAGCAGCAGCGGGGCGTCGAGGTCCCGCAGCCGGGGCAGCACGTCGTCCAGCACCTCCAGCAGCTCCTCGTGGCTGCTGATCCGCCGGGCCGGGCAGCCCAGCGCGGTGGCCAGGGCGGAGAGCCGTACCTCCGGGAAGCTCGGCCACGGCGCCTTGCCGGCCCCCTGCCGCTCGACCAGCTTGTCCATGATCGCGTAGCCGCCGTTGGCGAAGACGACGAACAGGACGCCGACGCCGTAGCGGGCCGCCGTCCACAGCGACTGGACGGCGTACATCGACGAGCCGTCGCCGAGCACCGCGACCACCGGCCGGTCGGGGCGGGCCATCCGGACGCCGATGGCGGCCGGCATCCCGAAGCCGAGGCCGCCCATGGCCACGCCCAGGTACCCCAGTGGCTGCCGCGAGGGGACCATCTCCTCCAGCACCTGGCGGGTGGACGGCGACTCCTCCACCACCACGGTGTCCGGGTCCAGGCGCCGGGCGAGCTGGGCGTAGACGTGCGGCGCCCGCAGCGGCTCCCCGGGTGCCGGCGGCGGCACGGTGACCGGCGTCCGCGGTGGGCCGGGCGGCAGCCCGCGGTCGGTCACCCGCTCGGCGAGTGCGGTGCAGAAGACGCCCGGGTCGGTGAGCACGGCCAGGTCGGCGGGGCTCCGGTGCACCTCGGCCGGGTCCTGACTGACCTGCACGATCCGGGCGCCGGGATCGACGAAGGGCCCGGGCTGGTAGGGGTACTGCCGGAAGGCCGGGCCGCCGACCACCAGCACGAGGTCGTGGCCGGCCAGCACCCCGCGCAGCCGCTCCCGGCCGGCGGGCAGGAGCCCTTGGTACTGCGGGTGGTCCTGGGGGAAGCCGGCCCGGGCGCCGAAGGCCTCCTGGCGCACCGGGGCGGCCAGCCGTTCGGCCAGCTGCACCAGCGCGGCCCGGGTGACGGCGGTGTCCGCCCCGGCCCCGACCACCAGCGCCGGGGACCGCGCGCCGTCGAGCAGCTCGGCGACCTCGGCGACCGTCGCCTCGTCGACCCCGACCGGCCGCCGCACCACGGTCGCAGCGGCCAGTGGTCCGGCGTCGGACATCGGCTGCGCCCAGTCGTCCATCGGGACGACCACGATCGCCGGGCCGCGGCCGGTGACCGCCTCGTGGTGGGCCCGGGCGATCGCCCCCGGGACGTCCTGGGCCCGGACGGGTTGGTCGACCCAGACCGGGTAGTCGCCGGCCAGGCCGGCGAGCCGGCCGGCCAGGAAGGGCTCCAGGGCGAGGTGCCGCCGGTCCTGCTGGCCGACCACGACCACCAGGGGTGCCCGGTTGACCCGGGCGGTGGCCAGCGCGCCGACGGCGTTGCCCAGGCCCGCGGTGGTGTGCAGGTTGACCAGTGCGGGCCGGTCGTGGGCGATGGCCCAGCCGGTGGCGATGCCCACCACCGACCCCTCGTGCAGCGCGAGCACGAACTCGATGTCGTCGGGCAGCCCGGCGAGGAAGGGCACCTCGGTCGAGCCCGGGTTGGCGAACATCGTGGTCAGGCCCAGCCGGCGCAGCACGTCGAACGTGACGTCCCGGACCGTCGGCGTCACCGGGGTGCTGGTGGGGTCGGGCACGGTCAGTCGGTCGCGAGGAGCGCGTCGACGTCGGCGGTCTCCTCGGTGATCCCGTACTCGGCCATCAGCTCGGCGACCGTCTCCATCGACTCCACGTTGATCTCCTCCGGGAAGGACGGGAGGGCGATCTGCCCGGCGACCTCCGGGGAGATGCTGGTGTAGGTGGTGATGATCCGGCGCAGCTCGTCCGGGTTGTCCTGGGCGTACTGCAGCGACTCGTTCATCGCGGCCTGGAAGTCGTCGACCAGGTCGGGGTTCTCGGCGAGCATCTGCTCGGTGGTGAAGTAGGTCGCCACGGTGAGGTCCTCCACCGGCTCGGCGAAGTTGCGCACCACGGCCCGGGCGCCCTGGCCGGTGGCGACGGTGACGAACGGCTCGACCACCCAGGCGGCGTCCACGTTGCCGTTGGCCACCGCGGCCGGCATGTCCGGGAAGGGCAGCTCGACGAAGTTGACCGTCGAGGAGTCGCCGCCGGCGTCCTCGACCGCCTTGCGGATCGTGACCTCGCCGATGTTCTTGAAGTTGTTCACCGCCACGGTCTTGCCGGCCAGGTCGGCGGCGGTCTGCACCGGGCTGTCCGCGGGCACGACGACGGCGGAGAAGTCGGTCTCGGGGTCACCGGTGGAGGCGGTCCCGTTGGAGACGACCTGCAGCGGCAGCCCCTGCGTCTGGGCCAGCAGCAGCGAGGTCACGTTGCCGAAGGCGAAGTCGAAGTCCCCGGCGACCACACCGGGCACGGCGGCGGCGCCGCCGGACCCGGGCACCAGTTCCAGCTCGATGCCCCGCTCCTCGAAGAAGCCCTGCTCCTGTCCGAGGTAGATGGGGGCGACGTCGATGATCGGGATGATCCCGACGGCGACCTGGGCCAGCCCGCCCTCGGTGTCGGTGGCCGGCTCGTCGGACGAGCCGCCGCAGGCGGTGGCGGTGGTCAGCAACGCGAGAGCGGTGATCGGGGCGAGCAGGCGACGCATGGTGGCTCCTTTGCCGGGCGTGCGAGGTGGAGAGGGGGTGGAGCCTGGGCTAGTGACCGGGGTCCGCGGCCACGGTGGGCTCCCCGGCCCGGTGGCTGCCGGTGGCGACCTCGTCGCGCTGGTGCTGGTCGCCCTTGCGGTGCTTGGCCAGCTGGATCTGCTCGTAGACGTGGCCGCGCAGCTCGGCGAACCGCGGGGAGGAACGGGTCTCCAGCTGGTTGCGCTCGTCGGGCAGGTCGATGGCGAGGTCCTCCATGATCACGGTGGGCGAGGAGGACAGGACCAGCACCCGCTGCCCCAGGTAGACCGACTCGTCGATGTCGTGGGTGACGAAGAGGATGGTCACCCCCAGCTTGTGCCACAGCGACCGGATCAGGTCCTCCAGGTCGGCGCGGGTCTGGGCGTCGACGGCGGCGAACGGCTCGTCCATCAGCAGGACCTTGGGCTCGTACGCCACCGCCCGGGCGATCGCCACCCGCTGCTGCATGCCGCCGGACAGCTGCCACGGGTAGGCGCTGTGCACGTCGGCCAGGCCCACGGCCTCCAGCGCGTCGCGCACCAGCTCCCGCCGGCGGGCCTTGTCCAGCTTCTTCTGCTTCAGCGGCAGCTCGACGTTGCCCTCCACCGTCAGCCACGGGTACAGGCTGCGGCCGTACTCCTGGAAGACCACCGCCATCGCCTCCGGCGGCCCGTCGACCCGCGAGCCGGCGAGGGTGACCGTGCCGGCGGTGGGCTCCAGCAGCCCGGCGATGCACTTGAGCAGCGTCGTCTTCCCCGCACCCGAGGGGCCCACGATGCAGACCAGCTCACCGTCCCCGACGGAGAAGGTCAGGTCGCGGACGGCCTCGACGGTGCGGCCGGAGCCGGTGTAGGTCTTCTGCACGCCGGCGACGTCGAGCAGCGGCTGGGTCATCAGTTCTCTCCTCGCTGAGATCGGCGCAGGCCGTGGTACCAGCGCAGGGTGCGCCGTTCGAAGAGCTGGAAGAGCAGGGACAGGACGAACCCGAGCAGGCCGAGCAGCAGGATGCCGCTCCACATCTCGGGGATGGCGAAGCTGCGCTGGAACTGGATGACGCTGAAGCCCAGCCCGTTGGTGGAGGCGAACATCTCGCTGATGACCATGAGGATGATCGAGATCGACAGCGCCTGGCGCATGCCGGCGACGATCTGCGGGCTGGCGGCCGGCAGCACCAGGTGGCGGAGCCGGGCCAGGCCGGTGACGCCGTAGGACCGGGAGGTGTCGGACAGGACCTCGTCGACCGCGCGCACGCCCTCGACGGTGTTCAGCAGCACCGGCCAGACCGCGCCGGAGATGATCACGATCACCTTCGCGGTGTCCCCGATCCCGGCGAACAGGAACAGGATCGGGATCAGCGCCGGTGGCGGGATGGCGCGGAAGAACTCCAGCACCGGCTCGGTGACCCGGCGCAGCGTGCGGTTGGCGCCCAGCAGCACGCCCAGCCCGACCCCGAGGACGACCGCACCGGTGTAGCCGATCAGCAGCCGGGTGACGCTGGGCAGGACGTCGGCGCGCAGGCGCTCGGAGAACCAGACGTCACCGAAGGTCGTCAGGATCGTCTGCAGCGGCGGTGCGTAGTAGTTGGTGCTGTCCGCCGACCACACCCACCACAGCGTGACCAGGACGACGGGCAGGGTGAGCGCGTAGCCCACCGTCCTGCCCCAGCGCAGCACCGGGTTCATGTCAGCCCCCCACGTCCGCGCGCACCGACGAGTGCCACGCCAGCGTCCGGCGCTCCAGCACCCGTGCCGCCAGGTTGACCACCACGCCGAGCAACCCGGTGAAGATCACCAGGCCGTACACCAGCGGGACGGCGTTCGACGACTGGGCGAGCGCGATCTCCGCGCCCAGCCCGGTGCCGATGCCGACCAGGCCGGCCGTCACGGCCAGGATCAGCGCGACGGCCGCACCCAGCCGCACGCCGGTCATCACGTAGGGCAGCGCCGTCGGCCAGATCAGGTACCGGACCCGGGCCCAGCGGCCCAGGTGGTAGGACCGCGCCGTCTCCCGGGCCACCGGGTCGACGTCCTGTACCCCGTAGATGACCTGGATCAGGATCTGCCAGAACGAGGCGTAGACCACCAGCAGCAGCGTCGACTGCAGCCCCAGGCCCAGGAGCAGCACCGCCAGCGGGATCAGCGCCACCGACGGCACCGGCCGCAGGAACTCGATCGTCGAGGCGGTGAACCGGCGCAGCACCTCGACGCTGCCGATCAGCAGGCCCAGGCCGATGCCGGCCACCAGTGCGATCCCGAGCCCGATCCCCCACGCCTGGACCGTCTCCGCGGTCGCGGCCCAGAAGCGGTCGGTGCCGGCTGCCTCCACCAGCGCCCGGACCATCTCGCTGAACGGCGGGAAGTAGTCGGCCGACACGATGCCGGTGCGGGGCAGCAGCTCGAGCAGCGCGGCGAAGGCGACCAGCCCGAGCAGGCCGAGGACGGACGACGGGAGCTCGGGACGGCGCCGTCGGGCGGGCTCGGCGCCCGCGCGGGCGGGGCGCACCTCCGTCGTGCTCATGGCGCCGCCCGGGTGAGCAGGTGCATCAGGTGCCTGTCCTCCACGGTGAGGGCGGTGGTCGAACCTGTCAGCCGATGGGGTGGACGACCACGTCGGTTCCACTACGGTGTGCGGCATACGAACAAGCGTTCAGGTGGAGAACGTAGGTCGTGAGGCCAGTCACGTCAACGCCCGTGATGGAGCCGTGATCGGGCGCCGAGGCAGCCGCCCGGGAGGAGTTCGATGGACGCGACGGCACCCCCCGACGACGAGGGCGGCAGCGAGCGACCGGCCGCCTTCGTCCAGTCACTGGAGCGTGGTCTCGCCGTCATCCGGGCCTTCGACGCCGAGCACACCCAGCTGACCCTCAGCGAGGTCGCCCGGCAGACCGGCCTCACCCGCGCAGCGGCCCGCCGGTTCCTGCTCACCCTGGTCGAGCTCGGGTACGTCCGCTTCGACGGCCGGCTGTTCGCGCTGCGCCCGCGGGTGCTGGAGCTGGGCTACGCCTACCTCTCCGGGCTGTCCCTGCCCGAGGTCGCCCGCCCGCACATGGAGCAGCTGGCCGCCGACGTGCACGAGTCGTGCTCGCTGTCGGTGCTGGACGGCGAGGAGATCGTCTACGTCGCCCGGGTGCCGACCAAGCGGATCATGACCGTCGCCATCAACCTCGGCACCCGGTTCCCGGCGCACGCGACCTCCATGGGCCGGGTGCTGCTGGCGTCCCGGCCGGAGCCCGAGCGCGAGCGCTACCTGCAGACCGCGCAGCTGGCGGCGCTGACCCCGTTCACCGTCACCGACCCCGACCGGCTCCGCCGGGCCCTCGACGAGACCCTCGCCCAGGACTGGGCACTGGTCGACCAGGAGCTCGAGGAGGGGCTGCGGTCGATCGCCGTGCCCGTGCGGGACGGCGACGGCGCCGTGCTCGCCGCCATGAACATCTCCGCCTCCGCCCGGCACAGCACCCCCGAGGCGGTCCGCGACGAGCTGCTGCCCCCGCTCCGGGCGGCGGCCCGGGAGATCGAGCTGGACCTGCGCCGCAGCCCCGGCTGACCGGGCGGGGTCAGCGGCGCCGCACCGCGTAGGTGAAGGCGTCGACCAGGGCGTGCCAGGAGGCCTCGACGATGTTGTCGTGCACCCCGACGGTGGTCCACTCCCCCACTCCGTCGCTGCTGTCGACGAGCACCCGGGTGGTGGCGCTGGTGCCGCCGTTCCACCCCAGGATGCGCACCTTGTAGTCGGCCAGCGAGACGTCGGCCAGGTGCGGGTACCGGCTGACCAGAGCCTGGCGCAGCGCGTTGTCCAGGGCGTTGACCGGGCCGTTGCCCTCGCCGGTGCTGATCACCCGCTCCGTCGTCCCGTCGTCGTTCGGCACGTGCACCTTGACCGTGGCCTCGCTGACCACCACCCCGTTCCCCCAGTGCTCCACCGAGGTGCGGTAGCTCTCCAGCTCGAACAGCGGCGCGGGGGCACCGGGCAGCTGCGCGCGCAGCAACAGCTCGAACGAGGCGTCCGCGGCCTCGAAGGACCAGCCGTCGGCCTCCAGCACCTTGACCTGGTCGACCACCCGGCCGATGGCGTCGGCCTGCCCGGCCAGGTCGACCCCCAGCTCCCGCCCCTTCAGCTCGATGGACGCCCGGCCGGCCATCTCGGTGACCAGGATGCGCATGTCGTTGCCGACGACGGCGGGGTCCAGGTGGTTGTAGAGCTCCGGGCTCACCTTGATCGCGCTGGCGTGCAGGCCGGCCTTGTGCGCGAACGCCGAGGCACCGACGAACGGCTGGTGGTCGTCGGGGGCGATGTTGGCCAGCTCCGCGATGGCGTGGCTGACCCGCTTGAGCTCGGGCAGGCACCCGTCCGGCACCACGGGCAGCCCCATCTTGGTCACCAGGTTGCCGATCAGCGCGAACGTGTCGGCGTTGCCGGCCCGCTCGCCGTAGCCGTTGGCGGTGCCCTGCACGTGGGTCACCCCGGCCTCGACGGCGGCCAGGGTGTTGGCGACCGCGCAGCCGGTGTCGTCCTGGCAGTGGATGCCGAGCTTCCCGGTGGTGCGCGCGCGGACGTCGGCCACCACCCGGCCCACGCCCATCGGCAGCATCCCGCCGTTGGTGTCACAGAGCACGCCCACCTCGGCGCCGGCGGCGAAGGCGGCCTCCAGCACCGCGACGCCGTGGTCGGGGTCGGCGGCGTACCCGTCGAAGAAGTGCTCGCAGTCGAGGAAGACCCGCCGTCCGTGGGAGACCAGGAAGGCGACGGTGTCGGCGACCATCGCGAGGTTCTCCTCGGGCGTGGTGCGCAGCGCCTCCCGCACGTGCCGCACGTCGGACTTGGCCACCAGGCACACCACCGGGGTCTGCGCGTCCAGCAGCGCGCGCACCTGCGGGTCGTCCTCGACCCGGACGCCGACCTTGCGGGTGGCGCCGAAGGCCACCAGCTGCGCGTGCCGGAGGTCCAGCTCGGTGCGCGCCCGGGCGAAGAACTCGGTGTCCTTGGGCATCGCCCCCGGCCAGCCGCCCTCGATGAAGCCGACCCCGATCTCGTCGAGCAGCCGGGCGACGGCGAGCTTGTCGGCGACGGAGTAGCTCACGCCCTCGCGCTGGGCGCCGTCGCGCAGCGTCGTGTCGAAGACGTGGAACGAGTCGGTGTCGACGACGTGGAACGAGGTGGTGTCAGTGGCGGGGGGCTTGGCCACGGTGTCTCCCGGGTCGGCTCGGTACGGGGCCCAGACACGAAAAAACCTCCCGGGGTACGGGAGGTTGCGCGCAGTCCGGGGAGGTGACTGCGCGCTAGCTGATGATGATCGTGCGGGTGGCGTCCATCACCACCAGTACAGCACGCCGGGTCCCCGGAGTGGAACCGGCGTTCCACCTCCTGGGACGGCGGACACCGGGTCACCCGACGTCGATCACCACGCTGCCGGTCTTCTGTCCGCACTCGACGTACCGGTGGGCCTCGACGATCTGCGCGAGGGGCCAGCGCCGGTCGTCGAGGACGGGCCGGAAGGCACCCGAGGCCAGGAGGTCCCGCAGGTCGGTGGGCATGGCCGGGTCCTGTACCGGGACGGGGAAGACGACCCGGCGCCGGCGCAGCAACGGCGTGACCGCGGCCAGCACCGGGTTCTGCGCCAGCCGCCCCAGGTCGGTGGACACGTAGCGGCCGCGGGGGCGCAGGAGCCGACGGCACTGGCGGAACGAGCTCTTCCCGACCGCGTCCACGACGACGTCGTAGCGGTGCGGGTCGGCCCGGAAGTCCTCGGTCGTGCGGTCGATGACCCGTTCGGCGCCCAGGCTGCGCACCAGGTCGGCCCGGGCCCCGTCGCAGACGGCGGTGACGTGTGCACCGAGGTCGCGCAGCAGCTGGACCACCGCCGAGCCGATCGCCCCGGTGGCGCCGTGGACGAGGACGTCCTCACCCGCCCTGATCCGCGCCCGCCGGAGGACCGCCACCGCGTAGTGGGCGCCCTCGGTGGCGGCCGCCGCGACGTCGTCGGGGACGTCGTCGGGCACCCGCGCCAGGAAGCCGTCGGCGGGGACGGTGAGGAACTGCGCATGCGCACCGAACCGGCCCTCGACGTAGCCGAACACCCGGTCACCGACCGCGAGGTCACCCACCCCGGCACCGACCGCCGCCACCACGCCGGCGAACTCGGTGCCCAGGACGGTCGCGCGGGGCCGGCGCACCCCGGTGAGCAGCCGGGTGAGCAGGGGCGTGCCCGCCCGGTACGCGCAGTCGGTGCGGTTGACCGTGGTGCAGCGCACCCGGACCAGCAGCTCGCCCGGGCCGGCGACCGGCATCGGCACCTCGGTGACCCGGACGACGTCCGGCGGACCGTAGCGTTCCCGCACCGCAGCCAGCACGGCGGTGACGCTAGCGCCGGGGCGACCCGGCCGGTAGCTCCCCGCTCAGCCGGCGAGGGCGGCCAGCCGGTCGCCGACCTCGGTGGTGCGGATCGTCCCCTTCGGGTCGCGGGTGGAGAGGTCGAAGGAGACGGCGGCGTTGACCTTCTTGGCCAGCTCGGGCCGGCCCAGGTGCTCCAGCAGCAGCCCGACCGAGAGCACGGTGGCCGTCGGGTCGGCGATGCCCTGCCCGGCGATGTCCGGCGCGGAGCCGTGCACCGGCTCGAACATGCTCGGGTTGGTGCCCGACACGTCGAGGTTGCCGCTGGCGGCCAGCCCGATCCCGCCGGTGACCGCGGCGGCGACGTCGGTGACGATGTCGCCGAAGAGGTTGTCGGTGACGATCACGTCGTAGCGGCCCGGGTCGGTGATGAAGAACATCGCCGCGGCGTCGACGTGCTGGTAGGCCACGCTGACCTCGGGGAACTCGGCGGAGAGCTCCTCGACGGTGCGCGACCACAGCGAGCCGGCGTGGGTGAGCACGTTGGTCTTGTGGATCAGCGTGAGGTGCTTGCGCGGCCGGGCGACCGCCCGCTCGAAGGCGTACCGGACGACGCGCTCCACGCCGAAGGCGGTGTTCAGGCTGACCTCGGTGGCCACCTCGTGCGGCGTGTCCCGCCGCAGCACCCCGCCGTTGCCGACGTAGGGACCCTCGGTGCCCTCGCGCACGCAGAGCATGTCGATCTCACCCGGGTCGGCCAGCGGGCTGCGCACGCCGTCGAACAGCCGCGCCGGGCGGAGGTTGACGTGGTGGTCGAGCTCGAAGCGCAGCTTGAGCAGCAGCCCACGCTCCAGGATGCCGCTGGGCACCCCGGGGTCACCGACCGCACCGAGCAGGATCGCGTCGTGCTGCCGGAGCTCCTCCAGCACCGAGTCCGGGAGCAGCTCACCGCTGCGGTGCCAGCGGGCCGCCCCCAGGTCGTAGAAGGTGCTCTCGATGTCCGGGGCGACCGCGCCCAGGACCTTGAGGCCCTCGGCCACCACCTCGGGACCGATGCCGTCTCCAGGGACCACTGCCAGGCGCATGAGGCCAGAGGTTAGTGGGCGCCCGGCTCGGGCCTGGCACCCGCACACGCCGGACGCCCCCCGCAGGTGGTGCTCGCGGAGGGCGTCCGGGTGGTGCGGTGCTGGTCAGGGCGCCGTGGGCGCCCCCGGCCGCACCGCGATCGGGACCGTCAGGGCCCGGCCGGTGCCGGTGTCGTTGTGCGACACCACCACCATCGCGCCCTTGAAGCCGCCGACCGACGTGTCGGCCGCGTACGACGCGCTCTGGGTGACCGCGATCGTCGTGCCGTTCATCGCCGGGACGAGCACCGCCGGTGCGCCGTCCACGGTGAACGACAGCCCCGGGTCGAGCGGGTCGAAGCTCATCCGCTCCGAGGCCAGCTCGGCCTCACCCGTCAGGCTCAGCACCGTGCCCACGCCGTCGACCGTGCCGTACGCGCTGGCGGACTGGACCCCGAAGGAGATCCGGCCCTGCACCAGCGGCAGAACCGACGTCGGCACGCCCATGACCTGGACGTCGGAGTCGTAGACGTTGGTGTCGACCGTGCCGTCGGCCACGTTGAGGAACCCGATGTAGGGGTCCTCGGCCGGCAGCAGCTGGTACTGACGGTCGGTGACGACCACCAGCGGCACGTCGTAGTCGGGGATCCGGGTGGTGGTCACCTGGTAGTCCCACGCGCCGTCACCGGTCGCGTCGACGTAGACGCCGTAGTTCACGGCCGTCTCCGGCGAGGTGGACCGGCCGTGCGCGGTGACCCCGAAGTACAGCCACGGGTCCGCCGGGCTGGCTGCCACGTCGGAGGCCACCCCCACCATCGCCAGGTCGACCGACCGTTCCAGCTCGGACTTGTAGCAGTCCGGCAGGGCGGCGTCGGCGCACCGGGGCATCTCCGGGCTGCGGCCCAGGCCCTCGAAGGCGGTGGCCAGCGAGGTGTAGGACGTCGGCTCGAACGCCGGGCCGTTGCTGACGCCCCGACCGACCAGGGTGATCGAGGTGCCGCCCTGACGGTCCTGTGCGATCAGGTTCGACGCCGGCTCCGGGTTCGCGTGCACCGGTACCCGGAGCGTCGGTGCGTCGCCCTTCTGCGGGGTGAGCACCACCCGGCCACTGGCCTCGCCCAGGAACTGCCGGCCGTCGTCGGTGACCATCGTCGGGTCGGCCACCTTGCGCAGCTGGTCCCGCTTGACGGTCAGGACGACGTTGACCACCGTCTTCGTGTTCGGCGCGACGTGCACCACCGAGGGCTCCACCCGGTAGCTGGCACCGGGCTGGTCGACCAGCGCCTCGTACCGGAGCTTGTAGCCGACGGTCCGGTCGCTCTTGTTGGAGACGGTGATCTGCTTGTTCTGCACCAGCTTCGGGTCGACCGCCTCGATCACCCCGAACGAGGCGGACACGACGCCGGAGCCGGCGTCGGCGTAGGCCAGCACCTGGTTGTCCAGGGCCGCCCGGGCGTCGATGCGGCCGGCGCCCTGCCGGTTCGGGCCGTAGACGACGCCCTCGGCGGTGTGCACGTCGTGGACGGCGGTGTTCATCAGGTCGGCCTTGACCTCCTCCGTCGTCCAGTCCGGGTGCGCGGCGCGGATCAGCGCGGTGACCCCGGAGGTGACCGGGGCGGCCATCGACGTGCCGGACTGGCTGACGCCCTCGTCGCCCGTGCCGACCGCTGCGGAGTACACCGTCACGCCGGGCGCGGAGACGTCCGGCTTGAGGCCACCGGCCTGGCGGGTGCCGCGCGAGGAGAACGACGCGAGCAGGTCGACCTGCGCCGGGTCGTCGACGGTGGCGGCGTCCTTGAGGCTCGGGCCGAAGGTGACCGTCACCGGGCCGGCCTGGACGGCGGCGGCGAGCGCCGCACCGTCGGTCGCGGTGATGAGGATGCCCGGGATCTCCGGGACCCCGGTGATCCCGGTCTCGAGCAGGTCGTCGTCACCGATGATCATGAACCCGACGGCGCCGTGGTCCCGGGCGTTGGAGCCCTTGGCCACCGAACCGCAGGCGAACCCGTCGGCCTCGATGAGGACGATCTCGCCGGTGTAGTCCCCGCTCCACGGGGCGCAGCCGGTCGGGTCGTCCCCGGCCTCGGGCAGGACGACCGGGCCGGTCACGTCCGGCTTGAGCTCCCCCGCCTCGTCGCGGTCGCTGTAGGCGATCGAGCGCAGGCCCGGCCGGATGCCGCTGGGGCCCCCGCCGGAGACGACCTGCCAGCCGTCGAAGATGCCGTAGCCGTCGTTGGACGCGGCGACGCCGATCCCGCGCGGGGCGTTGCCCGGCGAGCCGCCGATGTCGTAGCTGTCACCGGCGTTGCCGGCGGACATGACGACGAGCATGCCGTGCTCCATCGCCTCGTTCGCGACCATGGCGTCGGCGTCGTCGGCCAGGCCGTAGTCCGAGCCGAGGGAGAGGTTGACGACGTCGAGGTGGTCGTCGATCGACCCGTCGCCGTCGGGGTCCATCGCCCACTCCAGAGCCTGGATGGTGACGTCGGTCGAGCCGTCGCAGCCGAACACCTTGAGCGCGTACAGCGAGGCGTCCGGCGCCATGCCGGGACCGATCCGCAGCGCGCCCGGGTCGAAGGACTCGTCGTAGGCGCCGGCGTAGGTCTGCCCGTCCGCGGTCACGCCGTAGCCCGCTGCGGTGCCGGCCACGTGGGTGCCGTGCCCGTTGCAGTCCAGCGGGTTGTCGTCGGGCATGGCCACCGGCTGGTGGTCCGGGGAACTCGGGTCGGCGTTGTAGCTGTCGCCGACGAAGTCGCGCCCGCCGACCACCTTGGCGTTCGGGTAGACCCCGGCCGGGGCGGGGGCTGCCTCGGCGGCCTGGAGCGCCGCGTACTGCGCGACGTCGCCGCTGCCGCCGAAGTCGGCGTGGGTGTAGTCGATGCCCGTGTCGATGATGCCGATGGAGACGCCCTCGCCGGTGTTGCCCAGCGCCTGCCAGGCCTCGACGGCCCGGACGACCTCGGCGGCGCCGGTGTTGCTGATCTCCTTCGGGGTGATCGCGTGCACCGCGGTGACCCCGGGCAGCGCGGTCAACGCCTCGTAGTCGCTGGCGTCCGCGGACACCGCGACGCCGGGCACGACCGTGGAGGCGGTGTAGAGCACCTCGGCGTCGGCCACCGAGTCCGGCAGGTCGGCGACGACCTGGTCGGCGGCGGCCTCGACCTCCGGCTTGGCGGCCCGGGCCGCGTCGGCGGCCTGCGCCTGCCCCTCCCCCTCGTCGAGTGCGTCGGAGTAGACCTGCGAGGTGCCGGTCTCGTCGATCTCCAGGAAGAAGGACGTCGGACCGCTCTGCGGCAGGCCCGCCGGCCGCGCCTGGGCGGCCAGCTGGGACCTGAGCTGGTCCAGCTGACCGGCGCTCAGGTCGGCCTGCCCCCGGTCGGCCACCGGGGCGGCGGGCGCGGCCAGCGCACCGCCGACGCCCCCCGTCGTGACCAGGGCGGCCGTCATGGCGACGACCCCCGTCCGGACGGCGACGCGTCGGCGTCCCGCCCGGTTCGTGTGCGTGCTGCTCGGACCCACGGGCACCCCTGTCAGTGATTCGTGCGGGAGGACCGCCCGACCGACCACCAGGAGCGGTGACCAGCTGAGACGGACCAGTCACACGGTGCTCGCCGTGGTCACCGGGGGCCAATAGGCCGTTCGGCGCAGCGCAGCCCGTCGCACAGCGCATCTGCGCAGCGTCCTCGGGCATCGACCCGACCTGGGAGCCGTCGACATCCGGACCCCGGCGTGCCGCGCACCGTTCGGCGGAACCAGATCGGGCAGATGACACGTTGGATCAGCCCTCAACCACCGTTCGGCCCAGTCGGCCGGTCCGCCGGATCGACCCCGGACACGACGAGGCCACGTCGCCCCCGTGGGGACGACGCGGCCCGTGGTCGCGCAGGAGACGAGCGGGTCAGCTCGGGTTGAGGTCGGCGGTCCGGGCCTGCCCGGCGCCGATCCGCTGACCGATGTCGGCCAGCAGCTCCCCGCTGACCGGGCTGTCGACGGTCACGGCCATCAGCGCCTCGCCGCCCTGGGTGGTGCGGCTGACCTGTGCGCCGGCGATGTTGACCCCCGCCTCGCCGAGCGCGGCCCCCACCGTGCCGACGACGCCGGGCCGGTCGGCGTAGACGAAAAACATCAGGTAGCCGTCGGCGGCCAGGTCGATCTCGAAACCACTGACCTCGGTCAGCTTCGGCACCTGGTTCTTGCCGTAGAGCGTGCCCGAGACGGTCACCTCCGTGCCGTCGGCCATCGCCCCCCGCACGGTGATCAGGTTGCGGTAGTGCGGGCTCTCGGTGCTGCTGGACAGGGTGACGTCCAGGCCCCGCTGGTCGGCCAGCAGCGGCGCGTTGACGTAGGTGACCGGCTCCTCGACGACGTCGGAGAAGACGCCCCGCAGCACCGCCAGCTGGACGACGGAGACGTCGAACTCGGCGATCTTGCCCTGTACCTCCACGTGCACCGACTGGGCCAGCCCACCGGCGACCGCGGTGAACACCCGGCCCAGCTTCTCGGCCAGCGGCAGGCCGGGGCGGACGTCCTCGGCGACGATGCCGCCGGCCTGGACGTTCACCGCGTCGGGCACGAAGTCGCCCTGCAGCGCCAGCCGGACGCTGCGTGCCACGGCGGTGCCGGCCTTGTCCTGCGCCTCGGTGGTGGAGGCGCCCAGGTGCGGGGTGACCACCACGTTCGGCAGCCCGAACAGCGGGCTGTCGGTGCAGGGCTCCTTGGCGTACACGTCGATGCCGGCGGCACCGACCTGGCCGGACCGCAGCGCCTCGGCCAGGGCGGCCTCGTCGACCAGCCCGCCCCGGGCGGCGTTGACGATGATGACGCCGCGCTTGGTGGCGGCGAGCTGCTCGGCGCCGATCAGCCCGAGGGTCTCCGGCGTCTTGGGCAGGTGGACGGTGATGAAGTCCGACTCCCGCAGCAGCTCGTCCAGGGACACCAGCCGGACTCCGAGCTGGGCGGCCCGGCCGGGCTGGATGTAGGGGTCGTAGGCGATCAGGGTGACGCCGAAGGCGGCCAGCCGCTGGGCGACCAGCACCCCGATCCGGCCCAGCCCGACGACGCCGACGGTCTTCTCGGTGACCTCGACGCCGGTGAACTTCGACCGCGCCCACTTCCCGTCCCGCAGCGAGGCGTCGGCAGCCGGGATGTGCCGGGCGGCGGCGAGCAGCAGCGCGACGGCGTGCTCGGCGGCGCTGACGATGTTGGAGGTCGGCGCGTTGACGACCAGGACACCGCGCTCGGTGGCCGCGGGGACGTCGACGTTGTCCAGGCCGATGCCGGCCCGCGCGACGACCTTGAGCTGCGGCGCCGCCGCGAGCGCCTCGGCGTCGATCTGGGTGGCCGAGCGGATGAGCACGGCTGATGCGTCGGCCAGCGCGGGCAGCAGGGCGCCCCGGTCGGCGCCGTCGACGTGGCGGATCTCGACGTCGCCTCCCAGCACCTCCAACACGCTGGGCGCGAGCTCTTCGGCGATCAGGACTACGGGCGTGGTCGTGGTCACGGCTCCACAGCGTAGGGACGCCGCCCACCCCGCGGCGCGCCGGTGTCCGCTGGTCCCACTGGGTGGACACACGGACGGACCCCCGTGCTTGCCCGGCCCTGCCGGCACCGCCAAGCTGGCGGCGAAGCGCCGGTACCACCGGCCTCGTCGGAGGAGAACATGAGCAGCGACCGGGACGACGCCCAGGGCCGTGACGAGACGACCCCGTTCGGCCAGCAGCCGGAGGAGGGAGAGCCACCGCCGACCCCGGGGAACACCGGCTCCACCGCGTTCGGGCAGGACTCCCAGCCCGGGGAGCAGTACGGCCAACAGCAGTACGGCCAACAGCAGTACGGCCAGCAGCAGTACGGCCAGCCCTCGTACGGGCCCCCGACCGGCCAGAACCCGTACGAGCAGCCGGACCCGCAGTACGGCCAGGGCGGGACGGGCCAGGGCCAGGGCCAGTACGGCCAAGCGCAGTACGGGCAACCCCAGTACGGCCAGCCCCAGTACGGGCAGGGCCAGTACGGCGAGGGCCAGTACGGCCAACCCCAGTACGGCCAGTACGGGCAGGGCCAGTACGGGCAGGGCCAGTACGGCCAGCCCGACCCCTACGGCCAGCAGCAGTACGGCCAGCAGGCCCAGTCCTACGGGCAGTACGGGTACGGGGAGCCACCGTCGACCGCCCGCCCCGGCGCGGTGATCACCGCCGCCGTCCTGGGCTTCGTGCTGGCGGCGTTCGGCGTCCTGGTCGGCTTCTTCCTGATCGTCTTCGGCGCCGCGGCCCTCGCCGGCGCCGAGGGCTTCGACGAGGAGCTCTTCGACGTCGCCGGCGGCGGGCTCGGTGCGGTCGGCGGGATCTCGCTGGCCTTCGGGCTGATCACCGTGCTGTGGACGGTGCTGATGATCTGGGGCTCGGTCTGGGCGCTGACCGGCCGCAACCGGGTGCTGCTCATCGTCGGCGGGTCGATCGCCATCGCGTTCACCGGCCTGACCCTCATCGGCGCCCTCGGCGACGGGGACGGCGGCGCCATCCTGTTCTCCCTGCTGCTGGTCGCCGCCGCGGTCGCGACCGTCGTGCTGGTGTGCCTCAAGCCGGCCGGCCGCTACTTCGCCGCCCGCCGGGCGCAGCGGGCAGCCACCCGCTGACCCCTCCCCCGGACGCGACACGGCCCCCGCAGCAGACGCTGCGGGGGCCGTGTCGTGTCGCCCCCGTGAGGGGGCCCTGCTCAGCGGGCGGCGGTGCCGGTGTAGTCGTCGCTGGCGCTGACCCAGCTCATCAGGCCACGGAGCTTGCGGCCGGTCTCCTCGATCGGGTGCGCCTCCGCAGCGGCCCGCTTGGCCGTGAAGTCCGGCGCCCCGGCGTCCTGGTCGGCGATGAAGGCAGCGGCCCAGGAGCCGTCCTTGATCGCGGCGAGGACCTCCTTCATCGACTCCTTGACGCGGGCGTCGACGACCTTCGGGCCGGAGGTGTAGTCGCCGTACTCGGCCGTGTCGCTGACCGACCAGCGCTGCTTGGCGATGCCGCCCTCGTACATGAGGTCGACGATCAGCTTGAGCTCGTGCAGGCACTCGAAGTAGGCGATCTCGGGCTGGTAGCCGGCCTCGGTGAGGGTCTCGAACCCGGCGGCCACCAGCGCCGACATGCCGCCGCAGAGCACCGCCTGCTCACCGAACAGGTCGGTCTCGGTCTCCTCGGCGAACGTCGTCTTGATGACGCCGGCGCGGGTGCCGCCGATGCCCTTGGCGTAGGAGAGCGCGAGGGCCTGGGCGCTGCCGCTGGCGTCCTGCTCGACGGCGATGAGGCAGGGCACGCCCTTGCCGTCGCTGAACTCGCGGCGGACCAGGTGCCCGGGGCCCTTGGGGGCGACCATGGCGACGTCGACGCCGGCCGGGGGCTTGATGTAGCCGAAGCGGATGTTGAAGCCGTGGCCGAAGAACAGCGCGTCGCCGTCCTGCAGGTTGGGCTCGACCGACTCGGCGTACAGCGTCCGCTGCACGTGGTCCGGGGCGAGGATCATGATCAGGTCGGCCTCGGCGGACGCCTCGGCGGGGGTGACCACGCGCAGGCCCTCGGCCTCGGCCTTGGCCCGGCTCTTGGAGCCCTCGGGCAGGCCGACCCGGACGTCGACGCCGGAGTCACGCAGCGACAGCGCGTGGGCGTGGCCCTGGCTGCCGTAGCCCAGGACGGCGACGGTGCGCCCCTGGATGATCGAGAGGTCGGCGTCGTCGTCGTAGAAGATCTCGGCGGCCATGCGGTTCGTGCTCCTTCGGTTCGGTTCGTTCGTGGATGAGTTCAGCGGCCCCCTCCAGAGGCTCGTCCCGAGCGTGCGAGGGATGAGGAGGAGGGGGTCCTTTCAGGCGGAGCGCTCGACCGGGCGCAAGGTACCGGCGCCGCTCATCGACCGCGGTCCGCGGCCCAGGGCGACGGTGCCGGACTGGGCCATCTCCTTGATGCCGAGCGGTGCGAGGACGGCCAGCAGCGCCTGCAGCTTGTCCGGCGTGCCGGTGGCCTCGAGCGTGACGGTGTCGGTGTTGACGTCGATCACCCGGGCGCGGAAGAGCTCGGCGGTCTGCAGCACCTGGGCGCGGTCGGCCAGCGGCGCGCGCACCTTGACCAGCAGCAGCTCACGCTGCACCGCGGCGGTGTCCAGCTCGACGATCTTGATCACCTCGATCAGCTTGTTCAGCTGCTTGGTGATCTGCTCCAGCGGCTGCGCCTCGGCGTCGGCCACGATCGTCATCCGGGACAGGTCCGGGTTCTCCGTCGGCCCCACGGCGAGGGACTCGATGTTGAACCCGCGCCGGCTGAACAGCGCCGAGACCCGGGCCAGGACGCCGGACTTGTTCTCCACCAGGACCGAGAGCGTGTGCCTCGTCATCCCTACACCTGTCCCTCTCCGAAGACCGGGCGCACGTCGCGCGCGGCCAGGATCTCGTCGTTGCTCTTGCCGGCGGCGACCATCGGCCACACCTGGGCGTCAGAGCCGACGATGAAGTCGATGACGACGGGCGCGTCGTTGATCGCCATGGCCTTCTCGATCACCGCGTCGACGTCGTCCTTGGACTCGCAGCGCAGCCCGACGCAGCCCAGCGCCTCGGCGAGGGTGACGAAGTCGGGGATGCGGACCTGCCGGGCCGCCCCCTCCTTGCCACCGTGGGTGTTCAGGTGGGTGTTGGAGTAGCGGCCCTCGTAGAACAGGGTCTGCCACTGCCGGACCATGCCGAGGTTGCCGTTGTTGATGACGGCGACCTTGATCGGGATGCCCTCGATGGCGCAGGTGGCCAGCTCCTGGTTGGTCATCTGGAAGCAGCCGTCGCCGTCGATCGCCCACACGGTGGTGCCGGGCATGCCGTACTTGGCGCCCATCGCGGCCGGGACGGCGTAGCCCATGGTGCCCAGGCCACCGCTGTTGAGCCAGGTGCCGGGCTTCTCGTACTTGACGAACTGGGCGGCCCACATCTGGTGCTGCCCGACCCCGGAGGCGTAGATGGCGTCCGGGCCGGCGATGGCACCCAGCCGCTCGATCACGTACTGCGGGGAGAGCATCCCGTCCTCGGGCCAGTCGTAGCCCAGCGGGTACCGGGTGCGCCAGTCCTCCAACTGCGTCCACCAGGCGTCCAGGTCCGGGGTGCGCCCGGCCTCGTGCTCGGCGCGCAGCGCGGACACCAGCTCGATGATCGTGGCCTTGGCGTCGCCGACGATCGGGACGTCGGCCTTGCGGTTCTTGCCGATCTCGGCCGGGTCGATGTCGGCGTGGACGACGGCGGCGTGCGGGGCGAAGCTGGACAGCTCGCCGGTCACCCGGTCGTCGAAGCGGGCGCCCAGGGCGACCAGCAGGTCGGCCTTCTGCAGCGCGGTGACCGCGGTGACGTTGCCGTGCATGCCCGGCATGCCCAGGTTCTGCCGGTGGCTGTCCGGGAAGGCCCCGCGGGCCATCAGCGTGGTGACCACCGGGGCGCCGGTCAGCTCGGCCAGCTCGGCCAGCTCCTCGGCGGCACCGGCCTTGAGGACGCCGCCGCCGACGTAGAGGACCGGCTGGCGGGCGGCCGCGATGAGCGCCGCGGCCTCGCGCACCTGCTTGCCGTGCGGGCGGGTGGTCGGCTTGTAGCCGGGCAGGTCGATCTGCGGCGGCCAGCTGAAGTCGGTGGTGGCCTGCAGGACGTCCTTGGGGATGTCGACCAGCACCGGCCCGGGGCGCCCGGTGCTCGCCAGGTGGAAGGCCTCGGCGATCTTCTGCGGGATCTCCGCCGCGTCGGTGACCAGGAAGTTGTGCTTGGTCACCGGCATGGTGATGCCGCGGATGTCGGCCTCCTGGAAGGCGTCGGTGCCGATGGCGGCGGTCGGCACCTGCCCGGTGATCGCGACCATGGGCACCGAGTCCATGTAGGCGTCGGCCAGCGGGGTGACCAGGTTCGTCGCGCCGGGCCCGGAGGTTGCCATGCAGACGCCGACCCGGCCGGTGGCCTGGGCGTACCCGGTGGCGGCGTGCCCGGCGCCCTGCTCGTGCCGGACCAGCACGTGCCGCAGCGCGGAGTCGAAGAGCGGGTCGTAGGCCGGCAGGATCGCCCCGCCCGGGATGCCGAAGACCACCTCGACACCGACCGCCTCCAGCGACCGGACCAGGCTCTGCGCACCGGTGATGCCGGAGGCCGGCTCCGCGGCGGCCTCGGCCATCGACCGGGCGGTCGTCTCCACCCCGAGGGTGGCCTGGGCGGCGGCCTCGCTGGGGACGACGGCCGTGGCCGGCGCGGGACCGGCACCAGGAGCCGGGCCGACCGAGGGGCCGGCTGCGGACGAGGGGTGGGCCGCGGCGGTGCGGCCGGTGCTGGTGGTGCTCATCTCGACGATCTCCCTGGGCGCGGGGTGGGGTGCTGCGGCGGACGCCTGTCGGTGGGCGGGGAGTCGGCCAGGCGGTGCCCGGCCAACAAAAAACCCCTCGTGCCGGCTGGCACGGAGGGGTGGCGCGTCGGTCGGGAGGGACCGGCGCGCTAGTGGATCGCTACGAGCAGACGAGTGCGTGGCACGAGGACACTGTGCGCCCCGCAGCACGACCACGTCAACCGCGACGTCCCACGTCGTGGGATGGGCCTAGACGGTTCCTGGGACGGCGGTCGCCGCCGACACCGGTCCGGACACGACGTCGAGCAGGTCCGGGTCGAACGCGTCGATGACCGCCGGCAGTTCCGCGGGGCTGGTCGGGCGGCCCAGCAGGAAGCCCTGCAGGTACCGGCAGCCGAGGTCGCGCAGCGCCGCCAGCTGCTCGGGGGTCTCCACGCCCTCGGCGACGACGTCGATGGACAACCGCTGCCCGAGCTCGATGACGCTGTGCACGAGTGCGGCGCTGCGCGCGTCCTCGGCGATGCCGGCGAGGAACTCCCGGTCCATCTTGAGCACGTCGACCGGCAGCCGGGCCAGGTAGGCGAAGGTCGAGTACCCCCGCCCGAAGTCGTCGAGGGAGATGACGCACCCCATGTCGTGCAGCGTCTGCAGGTCGCCGTCGGCCCGGTCCGGCTGACCGATGAACAGCGACTCGGTCACCTCCAGCATGAGCCGCTGCGGCGGCAGCCCGGCCCGCGCGAGAGCGGCGGCGACGTCGGGCACCAGGCTGCCCGACTGCAGGTGCCGCACGCTGATGTTCACCCCCAGTCGCAGGTCGCGGCCCGCGCGGACCAGGCCGGCCAGCTCGGCGGTCGCCTGGTCCAGCACCCACCGCTGCAGCGGCACGATCAGCCCGTCGTCCTCGGCCAGCGGCACGAACTCCTCCGGCGACACCTCACCGAGCACCGGGTGGTCCCAGCGGACCAGCGCCTCGACGCCCAGCACCCGGCGCTCCGCGACGCCGACGACCGGCTGGTAGACCAGCCGGAGCTGCCCCCGGGACAGCGCGTCGGGCAGGTCGCGGGCCAGCCTGGTGCGCCGGACGGTGGCGCTGTCGGCGGTCTCGCCGTGCCGACGTACCCGCCCCTTGCCGGCGGCCTTGGCCGCACGCAGGGCCAGGTCCGCGTGCCGGATGGTCGCCGGCACCTCGTCGGCCGGGGCCAGCTCGGTGACCCCGATGCTGCAGGAGACGTCGAAGACCAGGTCCGGGTCCGCGCCCGGGGTGGGCACCGAGCGGTGGACGCCGGCCAGCTCGGCGATGATCCGCTCCCCCAGCGCCGTCGCCTCGTCCAGGTCGGCCCGCACGACGACGGCGAACTCGTCACCGCCGAGCCGTCCGACCAGGTCCCGGTCCCGGACGGAGGCGCGCAGCCGGTCGGCGACCTCGGTCAGCAGCAGGTCACCGGCCTCGTGCCCGGCGATGTCGTTGACCGCCTTGAAGCCGTCGAGGTCCAGCAGCAGCAGGCACGAGGCCTCCCCCTCCGCGGCCCGGCTGCGGGCGCCGGCCAGCGCGGCCATCAGCCGGGCCCGGTTGGGCAGCCCGGTGAGGTAGTCGGTGTAGGCCATCCGCTCCAGCTCGAGCTCGCTGTGCCGGCGCTCGTCGACGTGCCGCAGGTACAGCACCAGCCCGCCGCCACCCAGCTCGGGGGCGGTGACGTCGGGGCGCCGCAGGTCACCGGAGGCGAGCACCCGCACCGTCTCGTAGGACCGCCAGCTCCCGTCCTTGCCGCGCAGCCGGAAGACCCGCCCGCGGCCCTGCCCCGGGTCGGCGCCCGTGGTCAGCACTGCCGCCAGCTCCGCCCGGTCCTCGCCGTGCACGAACTCCACCAGCTGCCGGCCCTCGAGGTCGCGCGCCGACCAGCCGTGCGGGTGCCGGCCCGCGGTGGAGTCCCAGGTGATCCGACCGCGGTGGTCCAAGACGATGGTGACGTCGGCGGCGCTGTGCACCAGCGTCCGGAAGTAGGCCTCGGTGCGCAGCACCTGCCTGGTCAGCCGGGCGCCGTCCGCCGCCCACACCAGGGTGCGGGCGAAGGTGAGCAGCAGCAGCAGGGCCGCGGCCATCGCCTCGACCGGCAGGATCGACCTCCCGCCGATCCGGCCGACCAGCAGCACGAGCACCACGCCGAAGGCGGCGCAGTAGCTGACCACCACGCCCAGCAGGGGCACCTCGGGGGGCTCGTCCGGGTCGGTGGACCGGCCCGGGTCGGCGGCGATGGCGAGGGTGCCGAAGCCCAGCATGGCCAGCCAGGCCGTGCCGCTGACCACGTCGGTGACGATGGAGGGGCGGACCACGGCGATGGCCCCGCTGACGGTCACCACGGCCACCGCGGCGAAGCAGCCCAGCAACCATCCGGCAGCGGCCCGCCGGGCCTGCCCCACCCCCGCGAAGGTGACCAGCCCGACGGTGCAGAGCACCACCCCGGCGGCGGGGTAGCCGTGTGCCATCAGGTCGTCGACGGAGTCGGCCGTCCGGTCCAGCGCGGCACCGATCACCATCTCGACCAGCGCGGACAGCGCGACCAGGGCGACGGCCGCGTCCAGCGCCACCCGGGCACCGATCCCGATGGTGGCCGACCGGATCAGCCGGGCGCAGCCCAGCAGCGCGAACGGGACCGCGGCCACCAGCGGGACGTCCTGCGGCCCGGCGGTCACCGCGTTGACCCCGACCCCGCGCACGGCGGCGATCGCCTCGCCCAGCGTCAGCAGACCGGCGAGGACGGCGAACGCCCGCCAGGGCGCCGCGGACTCCCGGTCCAGCCGCATCGCGTGCCGCACCACGAGCACCCCGATGGCCAGCGACGCCGCGCTGAGCACCGCCGGTGCCGTGTGCGCCGCGGCCGCGGGCCAGGCCGTCTCCACGAGGGCGAGGCCGACGGCGACCGCGCCGAGCAGGGACAGCACCGCCGCCCGGGGCCAGTGCGCCACCGCGGGCACGAGGGGCAGCGCCGGCACGCCGGCCGACGACGCAGGCAGTGCGGTCACGAGGCGGCGACCCGACCGGTCAGCCCGGGCCACAGCCGCCCGGTGTCGGACTCCAGCAGCTGCACCAGTCCGGTCAGCCCGACCGGGCGGGAGAGCAGGAACCCCTGGGCGTACCCGCACCCGAGGCCGCGCAGGACCGTCAGCTGGCTGGTGGTCTCCACGCCCTCGGCCACGACGTCGATGCCCAGGGTCGCGGCCAGCGTGACCACGGCCTGGCAGACCGCCCGGCTGTAGGGGTCCCGGTCCACCCGGGACAGCAGGCTCCGGTCCAGCTTGATGATGTCGACCGGCAGCCGGCCGAGCGCGGGCAGCGAGGAGCGCCCGCTGCCGAAGTCGTCCAGGGCCAGGCGCACGCCCATCAGCCGCAACGCCGCCACGTCGTCGGCGAGCGCATCGACCTCGAGGATCGACTCGGCGATCTCCAGCACCAGTCTCTCCGGCGGCAGGCCGCTGTCCCGCAGGGCAGCCGTCACGTCACCGACCAGCGTCCCGGCCGCGAGGTGGGCGGCCGAGACGTCGACCGCCAGCTTCAGCTCACCACGGTCCCGCGGCAGGGTCAGCGCAGCGGCGGTCGCCTCGCGCAGCACCCAGCGCTGCAGGTCCACCGCCAGCCCGGCCCGCTCGGCGACCGGCAGGAACTCCTCCGGCGGCACCTCCCCGTGCAGCGGGTGCTGCCAGCGCAGCAGCGCCTCGACCCCGGTGACCCGCTGGTCGTCCAGGGCGACGATCGGCTGCCAGACCAGGGCGAGCTCGCCGCGCTCCCGGGCGCCGACCAGGTCCTCGCGCAACTGCTCCCGGCGGTCGCGAGCCGCGGACAGCTCAGCGCGGTACCGGCGCACCGAGCCGCTGCCGGCCGACCGGGCGTCCACGACGGCGAGCTCGGCCCGGTCGACCGCCTGCTCCTCGGTCAGCCCGCGCTCCAGCGACACCAGCCCGACCGCCCCGGACAGGTCCACGATCCCGGCGTCGGTCACGATCGGCGCCTCGATCGCCGCGAGGCACCGGTCGGCGAGCCGGTCGTGCTCGTCCCCGGTCCCGTGCGCCAGCACGCTGAAGAGCTCGGTGCCGACCCGGGCCACCTGGTCCTCGCCGCGCACGGTCGCGCGCAGCCGGCGGGCGACCTCGCCCAGCGTCGTCTCGACGACCTCGCTGCCGGCGTTGTCGAGGGCCTCGCGCAGGCCGTGCAGCTCGACCAGCAGCAGCGCGGCGTCGGTCGGCGCGTCGTCCGGACCGGCCAGCAGCCCGGCCAGGGCCAGCCGTTGGGCCGCCCGGTTCGGCAGCCCGGTGAGGGGGTCGACGAAGGCCAGCGAGCGCAGCTCGTGCTCACGGTCGAGCCGGGCGGTGACGTCGCGGCAGTGCAGCACGAGCGCCGCGACGTCGGCGTCCCCGCGCAGGTCGCTGACCCCGGCCTCGAAGACCCGCCAGGCGCCGGTGCGGTCGGCCAGCCGGAAGCAGCGCAGCCCGCTGACGTCCCCGTCCGACCCCTCGCCGGTGAGCCAGGCGGTCACCTCTGCGGCGTCCTCCGGGTGCACGACGTGGGGCAGCAGCCGGCCCCGCAGGCCCGGTTCGTCGGCCGGCTCCACCGCGGGAGCCGCCCAGCCGATCCGCAGGTCGCCGTCGAGGATCAGCACCGCGTCGCTGCTGGAGCGGACCAGCGAGCGGAAGTAGGCCTCGCTCCGGCGCAGCCGCGCGGCGACCCGGTGCTCGACCCGGGCGGCGGTGGCGCGGTGGACGGCGGTCAGGGACAGACAGCTCAGCAGCGCGACCGTGGCGGCCGGGGAGGGATCGGCACCCAACAGCGGCGCACCGAGGTAGACGACCCCGGCGGCCACGGTCACCAGGTGCGGGAGCAGCTGACCGACCACGTTGAGCCGGGCACTGGCCCGGGTCGGCGGCGCCTCGGCGTGGGCGCCCGGATCACGCACCGCCGCCAGGCAGACCAGCAGCAGGGCGACGAGCTCACCGGCGGGTGCGGCGCCGTCCAGGGCGGCGAGGTGCAGCTCCTCGCCGGCGATCGCCAGGCCGTGCGTGGTCGCCCAGGTCGCTGCGGCGAGCAGCAGCAGGGCGCCGGCGCACCGCCGCGGCCCGGCGGACGCCGCGATCACCAGGAGGACGGCGGACAGCACCGAGGCGGTCACCAGGCAGGCGACCTCCAGGACGACGCGGTCCGCGCCGTCCAGGGGCTGGGTCCGCATCGCCGGTCCGACCACCAGCACCTGGGCCAGGACGAGGGAGGCGCAGAAGAACAGGGCGGTCTCGGTGGCCAGCCGGGCACCGCCACGGCGCAGCCTGCCCCGGGACAGCAGGGTGAGGACGGCGACCAGCGCGAGCAGCGCCGCCGGCAGCTGGACCAGTCGCCCGGCGGCGTCGAACACGCCCTCCGGCGGAGGGTCGGGCAGCAGCCCGGCGAACAGGCTGGTGCCCAGCCCGAGGAGCACGGCGACGGAGAGCAGCCGCCAGCCGCGCAGGCCGCCGGAGAGGCGGCCCCCGGCGCGCCACAGCAGCCCGGCGGTGACCAGCGCGGCAGCGCACAGCAGCAGGTCGGCGGCCAGCGGGGCGGCACCGCCCGCGGCCCCGGTGAGCACCGGGACGGCGACCAGCCACCCAAGTGCCCGCCACCGGCGTGTCCGCTCCACCCCAGGACTGTCGGCGCGGGAGCGCGCCGGCAACAGCGCGAACGGCCCGGCCTCACCCCATCGGGCGGGGCCGGGCCGGTGCGGACGTCAGCCGCAGACCGCGCCCTGGGCCGCCGAGCCGACCAGCTTGGCGTACTTGGCGAGCACGCCGCGGGTGTAGCGCGGGGCCGGCGGCGCCCAGCCCTCCCGGCGGCGGGCCAGCTCCTCGTCGTCGACCAGGAGCTCCAGCGTGCGGGCGGCCAGGTCGAGCCGGATCCGGTCACCGTCGCGGACGAAGGCGATCGGGCCGCCGTCGACGGCCTCGGGCGCGATGTGGCCGACGCACAGGCCGGTGGTGCCGCCGGAGAACCGGCCGTCGGTGAGCAGCAGCACGTCCTTGCCCAGCCCGGCGCCCTTGATCGCGCCGGTGACGGCGAGCATCTCGCGCATGCCGGGGCCGCCGCGCGGGCCCTCGTAGCGGATCACCACGACGTCGTCCTTCTGGAGCGTGCCCTCGGTGACGGCGTCCATGGCGCCCTGCTCGCCGTCGAAGACCCGGGCGGTGCCCTCGAAGACGTCGGCGTCGAAGCCGGCGGACTTCACCACCGCGCCCTCCGGCGCGAGCGAGCCGCGCAGGATCGTCAGGCCGCCGGTCTTGTGGATCGGGTCGTTCATCGCGTGCACGATCGTGCCGTCGAGGTCCGGCGGGCTGATCTCGGCGAGGTTCTCGGCCATCGTCTTCCCGGTGACGGTGAGCACGTCGCCGTGCAGCAGCCCCGCGTCCAGGAGTGCGCGCAGCACGACCGGCACGCCGCCGACGCGGTCGA
This sequence comes from Modestobacter sp. VKM Ac-2978, assembly GCF_026968025.1. Lineage (NCBI taxonomy): Bacteria > Bacillati > Actinomycetota > Actinomycetes > Geodermatophilales > Geodermatophilaceae > Modestobacter > Modestobacter sp. VKM Ac-2978. The sequence continues at coordinate 138,644 of NZ_JAPVBP010000011.1, forward strand.
CGTCGGTCATCACGAACCGGCCGAACGGCTTCACGTCGGCCAGGTGCGGGGTGCGGTCACCGATCCGGTTGAAGTCGTCGAGGGTGAGGTCGACGTCGGCCTCGTGCGCGATCGCCATCAGGTGCAGGACGGCGTTGGTCGAGCCGCCCAGCGCCATGACGACGGTGATCGCGTTCTCGAACGCCTTCTTGGTCATGATCTGCCGCGCGGTGATGCCCTTGCGGAGCAGCTCGACGACGGCCTCACCGGAGGCGATCGCGATGGCGTCCCGGCGGGCGTCCGGCGCCGGCGGGGCGGCGCTGCCGGGCAGGGCCATGCCCAGCGCCTCGGACACGCTGGCCATCGTGTTGGCGGTGTACATGCCACCGCAGGAGCCCATCCCGGGGCAGGCGGCCTTCTCGATGGCGGTCAGCTCGTCGCGGGTGATCTTCCCGGCGGCGCAGGCGCCGACGCCCTCGAAGACGTCGATCAGGGTGAGGTCCTTGTCGCCGAGCTTCCCCGGCAGGGTCGAGCCGGAGTAGACGAACACGCTGGCCAGGTCCAGGCGGGCGGCGGCCATCAGCATGCCGGGCAGCGACTTGTCGCAGCCGGCCAGCAGCACCGAACCGTCCAGCCGCTCGGCGAACATGACCGTCTCGACCGAGTCGGCGATGACCTCGCGGGAGACCAGCGAGGCGCGCATCCCCTCGTGGCCCATGGAGATGCCGTCGGAGACCGAGATGGTGCCGAACTCCAGCGGGTAGCCGCCGGCGGCGAACACGCCCTCCTTGGCCCGCTTCGCCAACCGGTCCAGCGACAGGTTGCACGGGGTGATCTCGTTCCAGGAAGAGGCGACGCCGATCTGCGGCTTGGCGAAGTCGTCGTCGCCCATGCCCACCGCGCGGAGCATGGCCCGGGCCGGGGCCTTGGCGTCCCCGTCGGTGACCTCGCGGCTGCGGGGCTTGATGTCGGCAGTGCCGGAGCTGGTGGGGCGGTCCTCGACGGTCGTCACGACCGGCGATGGTAGGCCGGTCGCGGCCGGTGCACCGGTCGGCTGGGTGGTCGTCATGGCGTGCTCCTGATCAGGGACGGGGGCCGGGAGAACCGGCCGGGAGGGTGGGCTCGGACTCCGCTGCGGCGCTCCGGCGCGCCCAGTGGCCGGCCAGCAGCGAGCCCGAGACGTTGTGCCAGACCGAGAAGAGCGCCGCGGGCAGCGCGGCCGCGGGAGAGAAGTGCGCCGTGGCCAGCGCCGCCGCCAGCCCGGAGTTCTGCATGCCGACCTCGATGCTGACCGCCCGCCGGCCCTGCTCGTCGAAGCCGCAGACGCGGGCCACCGCGTAGCCCAGGCCCAGGCCCAGCAGGTTGTGCGCGACGACCGCCACGACCACGAGCAGCCCCACCGACAGCAGGGTGTCCGCGCTCGCCGCGACGACGATCGCCACCACCACGGCGATCCCGGCGACCGAGACCAGCGGGAGGAGGTCCAGCAGCCGCTCGATCAGCCGCGGGACGAGCCGGCGCAGCAGCAGCCCCAGCAGGACCGGCACCAGCACGATCTGCAGGATCGAGGTGAACAGCCCGGCGCCGTCGACCGGGAGGTACTGGCCGGCCAGCCACAGCACCAGCAGCGGGGTGAGGAACGGGGCCAGCAGGGTGGAGACCGACGTCATCGCCACCGACAGCGCGGTGTCGCCGCGGGCCAGGTAGACGATCACGTTCGACGCGGTACCGCCGGGGGCGGAGCCGACCAGCACCATCCCGGCCGACAGCGCCGGGGAGAGGTCGAGCGCCTCGGCGATCCCGAACGCCAGCCCGGGCATGACGACGAACTGGGTGGCCACCCCGGCGAGCAGCGCCCAGGGGCGGCGCGCCACGACCGCGAAGTCGACCGGCCGCAGGGTCATGCCCATCCCGAGCATGATCACCGCGAGCAGCCAGGGGACCGCCGCCGTCCCCCCGGCGAACGCCCCGGGGACCGCCAGCGCCAGCGCACCGGCCAGCACGACGATGACGGCGAACCAGCGCCCGACGAACGAGCTCACGGCCCTGATCTGGTGCACCCCGGACTCCTCTCGCGCGCAGCACTGCGGCCGGCCAAGCGTGCGGGCCGGTGGACGGGGGCACAAGGAGACCCTTGATGCTGGTACTGGCACCACCACCCGACGTCGTCCCGAGGAGGTCCGCGTGACCGGTTCCCCACGCACCGAGCTGGCGGCCTTCCTGCGCTCCCGGCGCCGGCAGGTGGAGCCCGCCTCGGTGGGGCTGCCCGGGCACGGCGCCCGGCGCGCGCCCGGGCTGCGGCGGGAGGAGGTCGCGCTGCTGTCCGGGGTCAGCCACACCTGGTACACGTGGCTGGAGCAGGGCCGGGACATCTCGCCGTCCCGGCAGGTGGTGGACGCCGTCGCCCGCACGCTGCAGCTCTCACCGGCCGAGCACGAGTACGTGCTGCGGCTGACCGGGCACGCCGCGACGGCACCGGCCGAGCCCGGTCCGGCGGAGCTGCCGGCGCACGCCGTGCGGCTGCTGGACGCCCTGGGCCCCTCCCCCGCGTTCGTCCTCACGCACAGCTGGTCCATCCTCGGCTGGAACGCCGCGTACGAGCGGCTCTACCCCGGGGTGGCCACCGCGCCGGAGGGCGAGCGGAACCTGCTGTGGGTGGTGTTCACCGACCCCGCCGTGCGCAGCCTGCTCGGCGACTGGGCCACCGACAGCCGGCGCTTCCTCACCCAGTTCCGGGCCGAGGTCGGCAGTCGGGTGCACGACCCGGCCGTCGTCGACCTGGTCACCCGGCTGCAGGCGGCCAGCGAGCACTTCCGGGCCGGCTGGGCCAGCCACGACGTCGACTCGTTCAGCTCCAGCGAGCGCCGCTTCGAGCACTCCCGGGTGGGCAGCCTGCTGCTGGAGCACCACCAGCTCACCCTGGCCGACTCCCCCGACCTGCACCTGGTCGTCTACACGGCCGCCGCGGGCACCGACAGCGCCGCGCGGCTGGCCCGGCTGAGCAGCGACTGACCGACCCCCACCGGCCACCCCGCCGCATCTGGGACCATCGAGGGGTGGCTGTCGCTCGCATGCGGATGAGCCGGATCGCGCTCGTCCCCGTCCTCTTCCTGACGATCTGCGTGCTCCCGGTGACCGTCGGCACGCCCTGGGCGTGGCTGCTGATGGCGGTGCCACTGGCGCTGGCCGCCTGGGTGTTCCGGGTCGGCGTCGACCTCGGGGACGACGGGGTCACCGTGCGGTCGCTGGTCGCCCGCCGCACGATCGCCTGGGACGAGGTGGCCGGCATCCGGGTCGGTGAGCGCGCCGACCTGTGGCTGGTCACGACCGCCGGCACCCAGCTGCAGCTGCCGGTGCTGCGCGCCCGCGACCTGCCCCGGCTGGCCGCCCTCTCCGGCGGCCGCATCCCCGCCCCCTGAGGAAGGACCCCACTGCCCCCCACCACTCGCAAGCTCGCGGCGGGCCCCTGCAGCGGGGCCGTCAGTAGTCGGTGACCACGTTGGACAGGGGCTCCCCGGCCAGCACCCGGGCCAGCTGGTCGGTGACGGCGGCGGTGGCGCGGTCGTTGGTGGCGGGCACCGCGCCGGCCACGTGCGGGGTGAGCAGCAGGTTCGGCGCGGACCACAGCGGGTGGCCGGCGGGCAGCGGCTCGGGGTCGGTCACGTCCAGGGCGGCGCGCAGCCGGCGCGAGGTCAGCTCGGCCAGCAGGGCGTCGGTGTCCACGACCACGCCACGAGCGGCGTTGACCAGCAGGGCGTCGTCCTTCATCGCGGCGAGGAAGGCGGCGTCGACGAGGCCGGTGGTCTGCGGGGTCACCGGCACGATGAGCACCACGACGTCGGCCTCGGGCAGCAGCTGCGGCAGCTCGTCGATGCTCCGCACCCCGTCCCGGGCGGTGCGGGCGACGTAGGTGATGTCGACGTCGAAGCCGGCCATCATCCGGCCGATCGTGCGGCCGATGTCACCGGCGCCCACCATCAGCACCTTGGCCCCGATCAACGAGTGCTCGGTGCGGAAGTCCCAGCGGCCGGCGTCCTGCTCGCGGGTGAAGTGCGGGATGCCCCGCTGCGCGGCCAGCGTGGCGGCGACCGCCCACTCCGCGGTCGAGGGTGTGTGCGCGCCACGGGCGTTGCACAGCGTGACCCGCTCGGGCAGCCGGCCGACGAACTTCTCCGCCCCGGCGCTCATCAGCTGGACCAACCGCAGCTGCGGCAGCGCGTCCAGCACCTCGGCGGCGATCTCCCCGCCGCCGCGCGGCACCAGCACCTGGGCCTGCGCCGCCTCCCCGGTGGGCGCCCCCTCGTCGGGGAACCGGTGGGCGCGGACGCGGGGCGAGAGGGCCTCGGCCGCCTCGGCGAGGGCCCGGGAGGGGACGAGCACGTGCAGCGTCTCCTCCGGGCCCAGGGGCAGCGTGGTGGCGGTGTCGGGACCGGTGACGTCGGGCACGGGTCCCGACCCTAGGCGGGCCCGCTCGGCGCAGCGCGCCGGGCAGCCGCCGTACTGTTGCTGAGGTGGGACGGCGGACGACAGCACCCGGTGCCCGGCGGCTGACGGCACTGCTCCTGGGCGGGCTGCTGCTGGCCGGTTGCGGCCGCGGCTACGAGCCGGCCGGCCCCTTCCGCGACGTGCCGCAGGGGCAGCCCCCGCAGGTCGCCCCGCCGCAGGAGAGCACCCCGATCCCGGCGCCCGGCCGGCCGTCCACCCCGGGCGCCGAGGACGAGCAGGCCGGTGACCCGAACGTGGTCGCCACCGACCTGGTCGTGCCCACCGGCCTGGCACTGCTGCCGGACGGGACGGCGGTGGTCGGTGAGCGGGACACCGGGCGGCTGCTGCAGGTCTTCCCCGACCGCGCCGAGCCCCGGGAGCTGATGACCGTGCCGGGCATCGACACCGGCGGGGACGGCGGGCTGCTCGGGCTGGCCCTCTCGCCGACGTTCGCCGAGGACGGGCTGCTCTACGCCTACGTCTCCACCGCGACCGACAACCGGGTGGTGCGCTTCCCGATCGGCGGCACCCCCAACCCGGTGCTGACCGGCATCCCCCGCGGGGAGGTGCACAACGGCGGCGGTCTGCTGTTCGGGCCGGACGGCGTGCTGTACGTGGGCACCGGCGACGTCGGGGACCCGGCACTGGCGGCCGACCCGGCGTCGTTGGCCGGCAAGGTGCTGGCCGTCGACGTCTTCGGTCAGCCGGTCGGCGCCGGCCCGGTCCTGACCCGCGGGCACCGGGACGTCACCGCGCTCTGCCAGAGCGGCGACCAGCTCTACGGGACCGACGACGCGCTGCAGGGGCCCGACGAGTTCAACGCGCTCGCCGCCGGCGGCGACTACGGGCCCGGCGGCGTCGCACCGGTGCTCGAGGTGCCCGGGGAGGAGGGTGGGCTGGGCGGCTGCGCGGTCACCGGCCCCTACGTCTTCCTCGGGGCGCTCGACGGGCAGCAGGTGCACGTCGTCGAGCTCGACGGGGCGCGGGTCCCGGTCGAGGAGCCGACGGCGTTCCTGGACGAGGACTACGGCCGGCTGCGCGCGGTGGCCCTGGACGCCGAGGGCGCGCTGTGGATCACCACCTCCAACCGCGACGGGGTGGGCACGCCGGACGAGGACGACGACAAAGTGCTGCGGGTGCTCCCGCCGACCTCCTCGGCGGGCTCCCCGCTGTAGCCGGGCCGGGGACTACCGGGTGAAGCGGTGGACCACGTGGTCGGGCGGGTCGACCGGGTTGTCCGGCACCAGCTCACCCGCGGCGTACCAGCGCGCCCCGGCGCGGCGCAGCGCCCGCCACGAGGCCTCGTTGCCCAGCGCCACGGGGACCAGGAGGTCGTGCGCCTCGGGGTGGTCGGCGAGGCCGCGGGCGACGGCGGCGGCGATCATCGCCGCCCCCAGCCCCCGGCCGCGGGCCCCCGGCTCACCGACCAGGTAGTCGATGCTCAGCGCGCCCGCGGGCACCGGGCAGATCGCCGACAGCTCGGCGAGCGACTCGGGTTCGTCGGCGAACGCGTACACCTGGACGAACCCGAACGGCTCGCCCTCGTACACGCCGAGGTACACCGCCGTCGGGTCGGCGCCGTCGACGCTCGGCCCGTACTGCCGTTCGACCGCAGCGGGACTCGGGTCGTCGTCCCACCAGCGGGCGACCAGCGGCTCGGCCAGCCAGCGGCTGAGCAGCGGGAAGTCCGCCCGCCGCAGCGGGCGCAGCTCGACGGCGGGCAGCCCCACCGCCCCAGGCTAGGAGCCCAGCACCCGCTCCTCCAGCATCCGCTTCACCGTGGGGGCATCTGCCTTGCCGCGGGTGGTCTTCATGACCGCCCCGACGAGCGCACCCAGCGCCTGGACCTTGCCGGCCCTGACCTTGGCGATGACGTCGGGGGCGCCGGCGATCGCGGCCTCGACGGCGGCGACCAGCTCGTCGGACTCCCCCATCACCGCCAGCCCCTGCGCCTCGACGACGTGCGCCGGGTCGCCCTGGCCGGCCAGCACGCCGTCGAGCACCTGGCGGGCGAGCCCGTCGTTGACGGTGCCCTCGTTGACCAGCCGGACCAGCTCGGCCACCTGTGCCGGGGTGATCGCCAGCTCGGCGAGCTCGGCGCCGGCCTCGTTGGCCCGGCGGGCGAGGTCGCCCAGCCACCACTTGCGGGCGTCACCCGGGGTGGCGCCGGCGGCGACGGTCTGCTCGACCAGGCCGAGCGCTCCGGCGTTGGCCAGCCAGGTCATCTCGGTGCCGGAGATGCCCCACTCCTGCTGGAGCCGGGTGCGCCGGGCGGCGGGCAGCTCGGGCAGCCCGGCGCGCAGCTTCTCGATCCACTCGGCGTCGGGCGCCAGCGGCACCAGGTCGGGCTCGGGGAAGTACCGGTAGTCGGTCGCCTCCTCCTTGCTGCGCCCGGAGGAGGTGCTGCCGGTGTCCTCGTGGAAGTGCCGGGTCTCCTGCACGATCCGGCCACCTCCGTCGAGGACGGCGGCCTGCCGGCGCATCTCGAAGCGGACGGCGCGCTCGACCGACCGCAGCGAGTTCACGTTCTTGGTCTCGGTGCGGGTGCCCCACTCCAGGTCACCGACCGGGTTGAGCGAGATGTTGACGTCGCAGCGCAGGCTGCCCTGCTCCATCCGCACGTCGGAGACGCCGAGGGCCTGGACGATCTCGCGCAGCTCGGTGACGTAGGCGCGGGCGACCTCGGGGGCCAGCCGGCCGGCGCCGGGCACCGGGCGGGTGACGATCTCGACCAGCGGGATGCCGGCCCGGTTGAAGTCGATCAGCGAGTGGTCGGCGCCGTGGATGCGCCCGGTCGCCCCACCGACGTGCAGGTTCTTGCCGGTGTCCTCCTCCAGGTGCACCCGCTCGATCTCCACGCGGTGCGTCGTCCCGTCGACCTCGACGTCCAGGTGGCCGGCGACGCACAGCGGCTCGTCGTACTGGCTGGTCTGGAAGCCCTTGGGGATGTCGGGGTAGAAGTAGTTCTTCCGGGCGAACCGCGACCAGTTCGCGATCCGGCAGCCCAGCGCCAGGCCGATCTTGATGGTCGCCTCGACGGCGGCGGCGTTGGCCACCGGCAGCGAGCCGGGCATGCCCAGGCACACCGGGCAGGTCTGCGTGTTGGGCTCGGCCCCGAAGGTGGTGGCGCAGCCGCAGAACATCTTGGAGGCGGTGCCCAGCTCGACGTGGGTCTCCAGCCCGATGACCGGTTCGTACCGGGTCAGGACCTCGTCGAACTCGACCAGCCGATCGGTGCTCACGGGGTGTCCTCCTTCGAGGGGGTCGGCCTGTCGGCGGACTCGGCTCGGCCGGCCACCACAGCACCGGCAGCCGTCAGCACGCCCAGGAAGATGAAGACGGCGAAGATGATCTCGCCGGTGACCAGCCAGAGCACCACGCCCGCGACGATGACGAAGGCGGTCAGGGCCCAGGCGGCCTTCAGGGCGCCGCTCACGCGGCACCCGCCGGGGTGCCCAGCTCGTCGAGCAGCCGGTGGCCTCGGGCGGCGTCCTGCGCGGCCTCCAGCGCGGCGGCGACCCGGTAGCAGCGGTCGTCGGCCAGCGCCGGGGCCATCACCTGCAGCCCGACCGGCAGCCCCTCGGACAGCCCGCTGGGCACCGAGATCGCCGGGAGGCCGGCCAGGCTGGCCGGCAGGGTGCACAGGTCCGCGGCGTACATCGAGATCGGGTCGTCGACCCGGGTGCCGATCGGGAAGGCGACGGTCGGGGTGGTGGGGCTGACCAGCACGTCGACGCCGGCGAAGGCGGCGCTGAAGTCGCGGGTGATCAGCGTGCGCACCTTCTGCGCCTGGCCGTAGTAGGCCTCGTAGTACCCGCTGGACAGCGCGTAGGTGCCCAGGATGATCCGCCGCTTGACCTCCGGGCCGAAGCCCTGCTCCCGGGTGATCGCCATGACCTCGTCCAGGTCGCGGCTGCCGTCGTCGCCGGCCCGCAGGCCGAACCGGACGCCCTCGTAGCGGGCCAGGTTGCTGGAGGCCTCGCTCGGCGCGATCAGGTAGTAGGCGGGCAGCGCCAGGTCGAAGGAGGGGCAGGAGACCTCGGTGACCTCCGCGCCCAGCCCGGCCAGCACCTCGATCGCCTCGCGGGTGCGGGCCAGGACGCCGGGCTCGTAACCGTCGGCGTGACCCTCACCGCCGAGCTCGCGGACGACCCCGACCCGCACGCCGCGCAGGTCGCCGGCCGCGCCTTCCCGGGCGGCGTCGGCCAGCCGGGCGAGCGGGGTGTCGATGCTGGTGGAGTCGCGCGGGTCGTGGCCGCCGATGACCTCGTGCATCACCGCGGCGTCCAGCACCGTGCGGGCCATCGGCCCCGCCTGGTCCAGGCTGGAGGAGAAGGCGATCAGGCCGTAGCGGGAGACCGAGCCGTAGGTCGGCTTGTGCCCGACCAGCCCGGTCAGCGCGGCCGGCTGCCGGATGGAGCCGCCGGTGTCGGTGCCGATGGACCAGGGCGCGAGGTGCCCGGCGACCGCGGCGCTGGAGCCGCCGGAGGAGCCGCCGGGGATGCGCTCGGCGTCCCAGGGGTTGCGGGTCACCTGGTAGGCCGAGTTCTCGGTGGAGGAGCCCATCGCGAACTCGTCCATGTTGGTCTTGCCCAGCAGCACGGTGCCGGCCTCGGCGAGCCGGGTGGCGACCGTGGCGCTGTACGGCGGGCGCCAGCCCTCGAGGATCTTCGAGCCGCTCGTGGTGGGCACGCCCTCGGTGACCACCAGGTCCTTCAGCGCCAGCGGCACGCCGGCCAGCGGGCCGAGCTCGGCGCCGGTGGCGCGGGCCTGGTCGACCGCGGCGGCCGCGGCGAGCGCGGCGTCGTCCTCGACGTGCAGGTAGGCGCCGAGCCGGCCGTCGTCGGCGGCGATCCGGTCCAGGTGCGCGCGGGTCACCTCGACGGCGCTCACCTCGCCGGAGCCCAGCAGCCGGGACAGCTCGGCGACGTCGGCGCGGGTCAGGTCACTGCTGGTGCCGGTCACTCGGCGTCCCCCAGGATGCGCGGCACGCGGATGCGACCGTCCTCGGCGGCGGGCGCACCGGCCAGCACGACGTCGCGGGACAGGCTGGGGGTCACCTCGTCGGGGCGGAGCACGTTGGTCAGCGGGACGGCGTGGGTCATCGGCGGCACGTCGGCCACCGCGGCCTCACCGACCCGGGCGACGGCGGCGAGCACCTGGTCGAGCTGGCCGGCGAACCGGTCGAGCTCCTCGTCGGTGACGGCCAGGCGCGACAGACGCGCCAGGTGTGCGACGTCGGAACGGGAGATGCTGCTCATGCTGCGCGGGGACCCCACTTCGGCGGCCGGACGGGCCCGGCCTCGACTCGCTCCAGGACTCAGCCACTCTACGTGGCGCGACCGGGCCGCCCGACCGCGAGCCGGGTTGGTCCCGGGGCCCTCGATGCGGCAGGCTCCCCCTGTCCGCGATCGACGGTGATCGGCCCCGCCTCAGCACGACGTCCGGGGGGATCCGTGTCCTACCTCTTGCGGCTGGTCGTCCCCGACCGGCCCGGCACCCTGGGCGCCGTCGCCACGGCGCTCGGGCAGGCCGGCATCGACATCGTCTCCGTCGACGTCCTGGAGCGCGGCAACGGTGTCGCCGTCGACGACATCGTGGTCGAGCTCCCCGCCGACCGGGTCGCCGACAGCCTGATCACCGCCGCCACCGCGGTGCCGGGTGTGCAGGTCGAGTCGCTGCGCCCGTTCGCCGGTCCGCTGGACACCCACCGGGAGCTGGAGCTGCTCGAGGCGCTGGCCCCGGCCGGGGCGGGCACCGCCAAGGTGCTCGCCGCCGAGCTCCCCCGGGTGTTCCGCAGCGGCTGGGCGGTGGTGCTCGCCGGTCCCGCCGACCAGCTCACCGTGCTGGCCGCGTCCGACGCCGCACCCTCACTGGAGGACATCCGCACCCCGTGGCTGCCGCTGACCACGCCCCTGCTGCTGCCCAGCGACGGTGACTGGGTGCCCCTGCGCTGGCAGGAGATGGCGGTGGAGATGATGGCCGCGCCGCTGGGCACCGAGGGCACTGCGGTGCTGCTCGGCCGGTCCGGCGGGCCGGCGTTCCGGCGCTCGGAGCTGCTGCGACTGGCCCACCTGACCGGGCTCGCCGCGACGGTCACCCGGCTCCCCCCGGTGTAGCTCTCCGGCCCGCTGGGGGCGACGGTTCAGCTGTCCGCCGGCTCCGCACCGTCGCCGATGGTGGCGACCTCGCGGGCGGCGTCCGGCCCCTGCTCGAGCAGCACCGTGAAGCCGTCGTCGTCCAGGACCGGCGCCTTCACCGCGACGGCCTTGTCGTACTTGCTGCCGGGGTCGGCGCCGACGACGACGAAGCCGGTCTTCTTCGACACCGAGCCGGTGACCTTGCCCCCGCGCTCCTGGATGGCGGCGATCGCCTGGTCCCGGCTGTGGTCGCGCAGCGAGCCGGTGACGACGACGGTGATGCCGGTCAGCGGCCCGGGCCCGGAGTCGGACTCGGGGTCGGCCAGCCGCACCCCCGCGGCCCGCCATTTCTCCACCACGTCGCGGTGCCAGTCGACGGTGAACCAGTCGCGCACCGCCGTGGCGATGGTCGGCCCGACGCCCTCGGCGGCGGCCAGCTCCTCCTCGCTCGCGGCCATCAACCGGTCGACCGAGCGGAACTCCCGGGCGAGCGCCTGGGCCGCCGTGGGGCCGACGTGCCGGATCGACAGCGCGACCAGCACCCGCCACAGCGGGACGTCCTTACGGGTCTGCAGGTTGGTCAGCAGCCGCTTCCCGTTGGCCGAGAGGGTGCCGTCTTTCTTGGTGAAGAAGTCGGTGCGGCACAGCGCGTCCTCGTCGAGGGTGAAGACGTCGCCCTCGTCGGCGAGCAGCCGGCTCTCCAGCAGGGCGGTCGCCGCCTCGTAGCCGAGCACCTCGATGTCGAAGGCGCCGCGGCCGGCGACATGGAAGACCCGCTCCCGGAGCTGGGCGGGGCAGGAGCGGGCGTTCGGGCAGCGGATGTCGGCGTCGCCCTCCTTCTCCGGCCGCAGCTCGGTGCCGCACTCGGGGCAGTGCGTGGGGAAGACGAACTCCCGCTCGGAGCCGTCGCGGGCAGCGACGACCGGGCCGAGCACCTCGGGGATGACGTCGCCGGCCTTGCGGATGACGACCGTGTCGCCGATCAGCACGCCCTTGCGCTGGACCTCGCTGGCGTTGTGCAGCGTGGCCAGCTGCACGGTGGACCCGGCGACCTTCACCGGCTCCATGTAGGCGAAGGGGGTGACCCGCCCGGTGCGGCCGACGTTGACCCGGATGTCGTGCAGCTTCGTCGTCGCCTCCTCCGGGGGGTACTTGAAGGCGATGGCCCACCGCGGCGCGCGGCTGGTGGACCCGAGCCGGCGCTGCAGGGCGACCTGGTCGACCTTGACGACGACGCCGTCGATCTCGTGCTCGACGGCGTGCCGCTGCTCGCGGTACCGCTCGATGTAGGCCCAGACCCCGGTGAGGTCGTCGACCACCTCGTACCGTTCGCTGACCGGCAGCCCCCAGGCGCGCAGCTGCTCGTAGGCGTCGGACTGGCGGGCGGGCTCGAAGCCGCGGCGCGCGCCGATGCCGTGCACGACCATGCTGAGCGGGCGCTTCGCCGTCTCCCGGGCGTCCTTCTGCCGCAGCGAGCCGGCCGCGGCGTTGCGCGGGTTGGCGAACGGCGGCTTGCCCGCCTCGACCAGGCCGGCGTTGACCTCGGCGAACGCGGCGACCGGGAAGTAGACCTCGCCGCGGACCTCGAGGAACTCCGGCACGTCGTCGCCGGTGAGCTGCTGGGGGACGACGGCCAGGGTGCGGACGTTGGCGGTGACGTCCTCCCCGGTCGTCCCGTCGCCGCGGGTGGCCGCGCCGACCAGCCGGCCGCGCTCGTAGACCAGGTCGATGGCCAGCCCGTCGACCTTCAGCTCGCAGAGGTAGCCGGCGCCGGCGGCACCGTCCCGCTCCGCGCGAGCAGCCCAGGCGGAGAGCTCGTCGGAGGAGAAGGCGTTGTCCAGGCTCTGCATCCGCTCCGGGTGGGTGACCGGGGCGAAGGTGGCGCCGAACCCGCCGTTGACCTTCTGGCTGGGTGACTCCGGGGTCAGCAGAGCGGGGTGGGCCGCCTCCAACGCCTTGAGCTCGCCCATCAGCTCGTCGTACTGGCCGTCGCTGACCAGCGGGGCGTCCTGCACGTAGTAGGCGAAGGCGTACCGGTCGAGCTCCTCGGACAGGTCGCGGTGCCGGGTGCGTGCCTCGTCGGGCACCTCGGTGACGTCCTGCCGGTCGACGGCCGCCTCGACCGTGGGCTGGTCAGCCCGCTCCACCGTGTCCTGCTCCCCTGCCTCGCTGCTCACGGACGAGACGTTATCCGGCGGCTCCGACGGGAAACGGCAGCACAGTCGGGCAGCGCGCCACCTCGGGCAGCGAGCAGCCTCCTACGCCACTACAGCGGTGGGCCGATGAGGATCTCGGTGTCGTCGGGGCGGTAGGTGCGCCAACGTCCGTCCGGTGGGCGTTCCACCCGGAAGCCGTGATGGACCTTGGTGTGGTGCCGTTCGCACAACAACGCTGAGTTCTGCAGGTTGGTCTCGCCGCCGTGCAGCCAGTGGACCAGGTGGTGGACGTCGCACCAGTGGGTCGGGGCGCCGCAGCCGGCGAACACGCAGGACTTGTCTCGTCGCTCGACGGCCTTGCGCAGGCCGGGGGTGACCACCCGGTGGTCCCGGCCGAGATCGAGCGGGACGCCGTCGGGGCCCATCACGAGCCGGGAGATGCTGCCGTCACAGGCCAGGTAGCGAGCCCGCGCTGCCGAGATCGTCGCCCCGAAGCCCAGCTCCGCCGCACCCGCGCCGGTGGCCGGATCGACGAGGTCATCGAGATCGACGCCGACGACCACATGCGGCTTGACGGTGCGCAGGATCGGCAGGCTGCCCGAGGCCAGCTGGTTGTCGCACAGCTGCACGAGGGCATCGGCGTTCTGCTGGGCTCGGGTCCGGTCATCACCCTTCGGGCGGTCGGCCTGCACGATCGACTCGATCGCCGCCTGCACCTTCTCCCCACCCACCGCATCCAGGTCGAACCGGCCGGTGACGCTGCCGTCGGAGTGCTTGGCGATCGTGAGCCGGCGACCTTCGGTGGGATCGGGCTCCGGACCGTCGGGGTCCAGCGCGTCCTCGAACGCCTGCACCGCAGCCACCAACGACTGGTGCGGAGCCAC